>JBBKVW010000113.1:0-3505 GCA_037968655.1 Burkholderiaceae bacterium | reverse complement strand
ATGTCCACCGCCTGGAAATCTTCCTTGTGCATGCGGGCCCGTGGCGCCTGCCCGGTGATGCACAGGATGGGGATGCTGTCGGCCTGGGCCGAATACAGGCCGGTGATCATGTCGGTGCCGGCCGGGCCGGAGGTGCCGATGCACACGCCGATGTTGCCGGCCTTGGCGCGGGTGTATCCCTCGGCCATGTGGGAGGCACCCTCGACGTGGCGCGCCAGCACATGGGAAATCGTCTGGCGCTCGCGCATCTGCGCGTACAGCGGGTTGATCGCGGCGCCGGGAACGCCGAAGGCCTGGCTGACGCCTTCCTTTTCCATCACCAGTACCGCGGCCATTGCGGCCTTCATCTTTGCCATGGAGATCTCCTTGTCGTGTTGCGAACAATGGTCGCGTACTCCATGCGCAAGGGGAAGCCCAGTCCATCGATACCACCTATTCCATGGCGGAATATTGAGGCCAAACCGGGGTACAGTCGCGCATGGACCGCGTCTCCAGCCTTCAGTTGTTCATCCGGGTCGTCGAGACCGGCAGTTTCAGCCGCGGCGCCGCGGAACTGGGCATCACGCAGCCAACGGCAACCAAGGCCCTGGCTGCCACCGAGAAGCGGCTGGGCGCGCGCCTGTTGCACCGTTCGACCCGTGGCGTCACGCCGACCGAAGTGGGCCAGTTGTATTACGAACGCTGCCGGACCATCGCGCGCGAAATCGACGAAGCCGAGAACCTTGCCGCGCTTGTGCAAAGCGAGATCGGCGGCACCCTGCGCATCAGCACCTCGGTCGCGTTTGGAAGGCGCGTGATGGTTCCGCTGGTGCTGCGCTACATGCGCATCAATCCGAAGATCGTTGTGGACCTGAGCTTCGACGACCGTTACGTCAACCTGGTCGAGCAGGGTGTCGATGTCGCACTGCGCATGGGGCGCCTGGCCGACTCGACACTGGGTGCGCGCTACCTTGGCGTCAATCCCTGGCTGATGGTGGCGTCACCTGATTATGTGAAGGAACGCGCCGCGCCGCGCAAGGCGGCTGATCTGGCAAAGCACGACTGCCTGGTCTACAGCAGCGTGCAGGGCGACGACCGCTGGAGCCTGACGCTACCGGGCGGTGTGGAGCGCGCGGTGCCGGTCAAGGGCCATCTGCGCTCCAACAGCCTGTCGGCCGTGCTGGACGCCGCCGTCGCCGGCATGGGCCTGGCCATCCTGCCGTGGTATGTTGCCGGCCCGTCGGTTGTCGCAGGCAAGGTGCAGCAGGTGCTGGCCGACCATGGCCTGCCGACGCAGGACCTGCAGGCCGTCTTTCCGTCGCCCAAGCTGGTGCCGTCCAAGGTCAGCCATTTCATCGAGTGGCTGGCGGGCGAGTTCGAGGGGGAGTGGTGGCAACGCGTGGTGTAAGGGCGGCCGGAAGAATGGGTCCGCCCGATAGACCGATAGACCGATAGACCGATAGACCGATAGACCGGCTGCCGGTGGCATCTTGGCCGGCAGCCGCCCGCGCTACTTCACCAGCCCGGTCATCGGCGCCACCTGCTGCACCCAGCGACCGCCCTTGACCAGGTCGATCGACGCGAACTCCGGCGCGACATGGTTGCCGACGAAGTTCTGTTTCGAGTAGGTCGTGAAGTCCTGGTGCGAAACGCCTTGCGCAGCCTTGGAAAAGCTCTCGGCGCTGAGGTTCTTGCCAGCGGCCTGCACGACACTGATGAACCAGTCGGTGTACGAATAGGCGTTGGCGGCGTTCTCGTCCGGGTCGGCGTTGAATTTCTGCTTGAACGCGGCCTGGAATTTCTTCGCGTCTGCGTCGGCGGAATCGGGCCCGTGCAGTTTCCAGCCGCCGATGCCATACAGGCCTTCGACCGCGTCCTTGCCCAAGGCCGCGACGATACCGCTGCGCCCTGGCAGCGTGGTCAGTACCTTGACCTCCTTCCAGCCCAGCTTGCGCACCTCGGCCATCACGGCCACGGTTTCGCGCACGATGGTGCCGGCCAGGATCATGTCGACATTTGCCGCCTTCATCTTGGCGACCTGTGACGAAAAATCGATGTCGCCGGCCTTCCACGATGCTTCTGCGGCAACCGTCAGGTTGGCATCCTTGAGCGCGGCGTTCAGGCCGGCCTTGACCAGGTCACCGAACGGGCCTTCCTGGTAGATCACGCCGATCTTCTTGGCGCCCCATGTCTTGATCGCCCAGGACACGCCGGTGGCGGTGGTGCTGTCGTAGTTCTGCACCGTCGTGAACAGCAAGGGGCTGTTGCCCGATACCTTCTGGATGATGCCCGAGGCGGCCCAGGGCGCGAACACGACGACGCCGGCGTCGGTGGCCATCTTCACGGTGGCCGCGTTCGGGCCGGAGCCGAATGGGTTGAGGATGGCGAACACGTCATCGCTCTTGGTCAGCTTTTGCACCGCGCGCACGGCCAATTGCGGCTGGCTGCCGTTGTCCTCGACGATCAGCCGGAATTTGCGGCCGTTCACGCCGCCGGATGCATTGGCTTCATCCAGCCGCATCTGCATCGCATTGCGCAGCATCGGCATGCCGGCGGCCACCGGGCCGGACAGGTCCAGATGGGTGCCGACGACGATTTCGGTTTCGCTGACGCCCCCGGCATGGGCGAATGCGAACGCCATTGCGGCGGCGCCGGCTGCGAGTGTGCGAAGTACAGGTTTCATGAAATGCTCCTTGGGTCCTTGGTTGATATAGCGCTAACTCACACTGAAGAAAACATTGTGGGCGAGAAATTTGCTCCGCTCATGGCGGATACATGCCAGCGATCAGGTCGCGGTACTTGAGCGCGATCACCTTGCGCTTGAGTTTCATCGTCGGCGTCAGCTCTTCGTCCTCGGCGCCCAGCAGTTCGGCAATGATGCGAAAGTCCTTGATCTGCTCGACCCGTGCCAGCTGGGCGTTGGCCTGTTCGACCTGTGCCCGGATCAGTTCGACCACCGCTGCGCTGCGTGTCAGGCTGGCGAAGTCGGTATAGGGCACCTGGCCCTCCTGGGCAAATCGGGCCACATGCTCCTGGTCGATCATGACCAGTGCGGTCAGGAAGTGGCGCCCATCACCCAGCACCACGGCATCGGTGATGTAGGGGCTGAACTTGAGCAGGCTCTCGATCTTGCTGGGCGTGATGTTCTTGCCGCCCGAGGTGATCAATATGTCCTTGATGCGGTCGCGGATGGCCAGGTAGCCATCGCCATCGAGCTCGCCGCAATCGCCGGTGCGCAGCCAGCCGTCGGCGTCCAGCGTCTGCGCGGTCTTGTCCGGGTCGCGCCAGTAGCCGGCAAAGACATGCGGGCCGCGGACCTGGATCTCGCTCTGTTCGCCGATACGCAGTTGCGTGCCGCTGCCCGGCACGCCGGCCCAGCCGAGCCGGATGCCGCCAACCGGCGTGGCGGTGCAACAGCCGCAGGTCTCGGTCATGCCGAAGGCCTCGCGCAATTCGATGCCGATGGACAGGAACCAGCGAATCAGATCGGGCGGCACCGGCGCGGCGCCGGTGCCGCCCGATCTGA
>JBBKVW010000112.1:0-34121 GCA_037968655.1 Burkholderiaceae bacterium | reverse complement strand
ATGCTCGGTTATCCGCTAGCGCCGAGCCTGCACATGGCCAAGATCGTCGAGTGCACGTCGCTGTGCTGCGAGCCGGGAGGCCGCGACGCGATGCTGGCAGAGCTGTCGGCCGACGGCTTCACGCTCGAGAGCATGCATCCGGATTGCCATGCGACGCCGGCCTCGGTGGCCGCGCATGCGCTGTACGAACAGGCCGATCCGATGCGCGTCGAGGAACCCGGCGGAACCCTGTTGCTGGCGCATGCGCGATACGAGGCGCTGGACCCGCATCGCACGCGGGTCAGCGGGGCCGGTTTTGCGCCGCGTGCGCGACCGAGCCTGAAGCTGGAGGGCGCAGCACGCGTCGGCGCCCGGGTGGTCTTGCTGGCCGGTGTCGCCGATCCGGTGTTCCTGCGTGAATTGCCGGACGCGATCGACGCGGTGCTGACCCGGGTGCGCCAACTGGTGCCCGGCGACTGGCAGCTGTATCCGCACATATACGGCCAGGGCGCGGTTCGGCCATTGGCCAGCGGCGCCACGCCGGCCGCGGAAGCCGGGCTGGTGCTCGAGTTCATAGCCACCGACGCGGATCTGGCCCGTACGGCGGCCGGTGTTTTCAAGCAGAACCTGCTGCACTACGGCTATCCGGGGCGATTGTCCACCGCCGGCAATCTGGCGTTCGCGTTCACGCCAAGCGAACTTGACGCCGCGGATGCCTACCGCTTCGTGCTGTATCACGTGATGCAGGATGCGCCCTTGGACGATATCTTCGCCATCGCGTCGTTCGACGTGCGTGGCGCTGCGCTGCGCTGACAATCTGCCATGGTGCCTGTCCTTCCGCTGCCCAAATACCATCAGATCTATCTGGTGCTGCGCGAGCAATTGCACGAAGGGCATTTCGCCGCCGGTTTGCCGTCCGAAGTCGCCTTGAGCAAGGCGTTTGGTGCTGGCCGTGTGACGGTGCGCAGGGCGCTGGAGCAACTGTCCAATGAGGGGCTGATCGTGCGCCAGGCGGGTCGGGGCACCCATCCGGTCACTGCCCGGCCGATTGAGCCGGATGGGACCCGACCCAGCCGCGCGACGCAGGCCAAGGGCATGACCGGGTTGCTGGAGAACATCGTCAGCATGAGCCTGCGTACGACCGTCAAAGTGCTCGAAGTCAGCACCGTCAATGCGTCGCAAGCGGTGGCCCAGGCGCTGCGGATTCCAGTCGGCTCCAAGGTGCAGAAGGCGGTGCGCCGGCGCAGTTCGCAGCTCGGTCCGGTCTCGCACATCACGACCTATGTCCCGGAAGCGCTGGCCAGCGGGTTTGGTCGCAAGGAACTGCTCAGGAAGCCGATCCTGCGCCTGCTCGAGGAGACCGGTGTCCAGATGGGCCGGGCGCAGCAGGTGGTCAGCGCACGACAGGCTGACGCGGCGGTGGCGGCCGAACTCGGTGTGGCCGTCGGCACAGCGCTGCTGGCGGTGCGCCGCATCGTGTTCGACGTCAACGACCGGCCGGTCCAGTGGCTGCACGGCCTGTACCGGCCGGACCGCTACGAATACCAGATGGATGTGTCGCAGGTCGGCAGCATCGACGCCCGCATATCGGTCAAGGAGAACCTGTCGGAATGACAGTCGCCATGCGCAGCATGAACATATGCCCGGCGAGCCGCCGGACCGTCCACAAGGCGCATGGCGCCGCAGCGCTTTGCGCGGAGGTAACCGTATGACTAAAACCCTTTCGTCCGATCGGCCGGCGAGCACACTGGCGCAGAAACTGATCGCCCGCGCCGCCGGGCGGGCGTATGTGACGCCCGGTGAGATCGTCAATTGCCGGGTCGACCTTGCAATGTTCCATGACTCGTCGGGTCCGCGCCGGCTCAAGCCGATGCTGGAGGATCTTGGCGCGACGATCTGGGACAAGTCCCGGGTGGTGCTGGTGATGGACCACTATGTGCCGGAGCAGGACGACGAGTCGCGCCGCATCGTGCGCATTGCACGCGACTGGGCGCACGAACAGCAACTCCCGCACGTCTACGACGGCATCGGCATCTGTCATGTCGTGCTGCCGCAAAAAGGCCATGTGCGGCCTGGCATGTTCTGTGTCGGCGGCGATTCGCATTCGCCCACCGGTGGCGCGTTCGGTGCCTACATGTTCGGCATCGGCGCCACCGAGATGCTGGGTGTCGTCGTGACCGGCGAGATCTGGGTGCGCGTCCCGCAGACCTTGCGCATGGAGTGGCGCAACCGCCTGCCGCAGGGGCTCACCGCCAAGGACATGATGCTGCACATGATCGGGCGCTTCGGCATGAATGGCGCCGGTTACCAGGCGGTCGAATTCTGCGGCGAGGCGGTGCGCGCGTTGTCGATGCAAGAGCGCATGACGATGTCCAACATGAGCGCCGAAATGGGTGCGCAGGCGGGCCTGGTGGCACCGGACGATACGACGCGGCAATGGCTTGCCGGTGTCGGCGTGACCGACCTGGACGATGGCGGCTGGTTCACCGACGAGGGCGCAGCGGCGCAGACCGAACTGTTCGACGCGCTCGCGCTGGCGCCGCAGGTCGCGGCGCCGCACAGCCCGGCCAACACGCGGGATGTGCAGGCGTTTGCACAGGTGCCAGTCCAGGTGGCCTATGTCGGTGCCTGCACCGGCGCCAAGCTGGACGACCTGCGGGCGGTGGCGCAGGTTCTCAAAGGCCAGCGCGTCGCCGCGCAGGTCCGGCTGATGGTCGCGCCGGCCAGCCAGCATGACCAGCAGCTGGCCGAACAGGAGGGCCTGATGCAGGTGCTGCGCGACGCTGGCGCCGAGGTGCTGCCCACCGCCTGCGGCGCGTGTGCCGGATATGGCGGCAGCATTCCCGACGGCGCAAACGTGATCGCCACCACCGCACGCAATTTCAAGGGCCGCATGGGTTCGGCCAGCGCCCAGGTGTATCTGGCCTCACCATATACCGTGGCGGCGTCGGCGTTGCGCGGGCTGATCAGCGATCCACGCGAGGTGCTGGCGTGACCGGGTGCGCGGCGCCATTGCTGCGTGCGCCGCGCAGACTTGCCGGAGGGCCGGCATGAGCGCACACAGGGTCTGGAAATTCGGCGCCGACATCGATACCGACGTGCTGGCGCCGGGTGCCTACATGAAACTGGGCATCGACGGCATTGCGCCGCATTGCCTGGAGGCCGTGCGGCCCGAATTCGCGTCGGCCGTGCGCCCCGGTGATGTGCTGGTGGCAGGTGCCAATTTCGGCATCGGCTCGTCGCGCGAACAGGCGGCGGCGGCGCTGGTCCACCTCGGTGTCCGGGCAGTCATCGCGCCGTCCTATAGTGGCCTGTATTTCCGCAATGCCTTTAATCTCGGACTGCTGCTGCTGACCTGTGCCGACGCCGACCTGCTGCGCGATGGCGAGACGCTGGAGTTGGACCTGCAGGCCCTGACGGTCACGTCGGAAAGCGGAACCTGCCATGCCTGCGAGCCGATTCCGGAGTTCCTGTTGGACATGGTGGCCGCCGGCGGATTGCTCAACCTACTGCGCAAGACGCTGGGACGCGGCGCATGAGTGCCGTCGGTCCGCTCCCAAGGTGCTCGCACCGCAGCCGGCAGGGCGAAGGCGTTGCCCAGACTACCGGGCGCGATGAGATTCCGATCGCGTGGCTGCGCAGCCGGGCGCAGCGGAATCGACCAACGCAACATTGGCAAGGAGGCAACACATGTCCAGCGTGACCGTCATTCGATGTGACGCGATGCCGCCGGCAACCCAGGTGCCGGTGGCGATCGTGGGTGCGGGTGCCTGCGGCCTGACCGCGGCAATCGGGCTGCGCCAAACCGGTATCGATTGCGTGGTGCTCGAGCGCGATCCGTCGCCCTGCGGCTCGACCGCCTTGTCGTCGGGTTTCATTCCGGCGTCCGGCACCCGTGTGCAGCGCGCACTGGGTATTGCCGATTCGCGCGAGACCTTTGCGCAGGACGTGCAGGCCAAGGCGCATGGTGACGCGGCGCCGCATCTCGTGGACGCCTACACCGCGGCGGTTGCGCTGGCGATCGATGCGCTGGAGCAGCACGGACTGGTGTTCGATGTGCTGGACGGCTTCCTCTATCCAGGGCATCGGGCACGGCGCATGCACGCGCTGCCCGAGCGCACCGGCGCAGCGCTGATGGCCGGCCTGGAGCGTGCCGCGCAGGCCGCGGGCGCCGACATCCTGACCAGCGCCCTGGTGCGCAGGCTGTATGTCGACGCGACGGATCGCGTATTGGGCGTGGGTTTCGAGCGGCCTGACGGAAGCGCTGAAGACATCGCCTGTGACGTATTGCTGCTGGCCTGCAACGGATTCGGCGGCAATGCCGCGATGGTGCGCGAACTGCTGCCCGAGATGCGCGATGCCACGTTCGCCGGCCATGCGGGCAACGACGGAAGCGCCATTGAATGGGGGCGTCAATTGGGTGCCCGGCTGGCCGATCTCGGCGGCTACCAGGGTCATGGTTCGTGGGCTGTGCCGCAAGGCGCGTTGATGAGCTGGGCCATGATGATGCAGGGTGGTGTCCAGATCAATGCCCTGGGCGCGCGGTTTCACGACGAGACCCAGGGCTCCTCCGAGGCTGCCGTGCACGTGCTGGCGCAACCCGGCGGCGTTGCCTGGAATGTATTCGACCGACCGCTGCTGGAGATGGCGCGGACCTTCCCCGATTTCGTGCAGGCCGAGGCGGCTGGCGCCTTGCGCACCGCGGCGGACCTGGATGCGCTGGCGCGCATCATCGGCTGCGCACCCGACGATTTGCTGGCCTGCCTGGCAGCCGTGAAACCCGGGCCGGCCGATGCGTTCGGCCGGTCATTTCAACGCGCCCTGGTCGCGCCGTATTGCGCCGTCAAAGTGTCCGGTGCCTTGTTCCATACCCAGGGCGGCCTGGACATCGATGCCCAATGCCGGGTCATCGCTGCGAGTGGCGCGCCATTGCCGAACCTGCTGGCTGCGGGTGGCGCGGCGCGCGGTGTGTCGGGCAACGCGGTCTGGGGTTATTTGTCCGGTAACGGTCTGCTCAGTGCGGTGGGCGGCGGCTGGATCGCTGCCGCCACAGCCGCCCGCGTGCTTGCGCGCTGACCCTTGTACAGTGTTCACGGAGTCACGATGTCCCAGACACTCAAGAGCCGATTGCAACAGCCGCAGGCCGTCCTTGCGCCCGGCATTTTTGACGCATTGACTGCGCTGATCGCCGAGCAAAGCGGATTCGAGGCGTTGTACCTGTCCGGCGCCTCGATCGCCTACACCCGGCTCGGGCGCTCCGATATCGGATTGACCACAGCCAGCGAGGTGGCCGACACGCTGGCGCGCATCACCGAGCGGGTGGATATTCCGGTCATCGTCGATGCCGATACCGGTTTTGGCAACGCCCTCAACACCATGCGCACCGTGCGCACTTTCGAACGCGCCGGCGCCGCGATGCTGCAGCTCGAGGACCAGGGTTTTCCAAAACGCTGTGGTCACCTCGATGGCAAGACAGTGGTTCCGGTCGCCGAGATGTGCGGCAAGCTCAAGGCCGCGCTGGACGCGCGGGCGTCCGAGCAGACACTGATCCTGGCGCGCACCGATGCACTGGCGGTCGAGGGTTTTGACGCGGCGATGGAGCGCGCCGAAGCCTACCTGGCCTGTGGCGTGGATGCACTTTTTATCGAGGCTTTGCGTACGCCCGATCAGATGGCGCAGGCCTGCGCGCGGTTCGCCAAGCGCATTCCTTTGCTGGCCAACATGGTCGAGGGCGGCAAGACCCCGGTTCTCAGCGCGGTCGAGCTGGGCGCGAAGGGGTTTCGCATCGTGATCTTTCCGGGTGGGACAGCGCGCGCGGCGGCGTTTGCCTTGCAAAAGTACTATGCCAGCCTGCACCAGCACCAGACGACTGCGCCGATGCAGCACGAGATGCTGGACTTCGACCAGCTCAATGCCGTGATCGGCACAGCGGAGTTGTTAGCGCTGGGCAAGCGCTACGAACGCGCCGAATAGGTGCGCGCAGCGGACCATTGAACCTGCACCACGCAGCGCAGCGAAGCAGGGGCAAAATGGGGCGATGACTTTTTCGACTTCGTAGAACGCCAGCGCCACCATGACCGATATCCAGAGCTGGCTTGCCGCACACGGACTGGGCAAATATGCCGCCGAGTTCCTTGCCCAGGACATCTCGCCCGACCTGTTACCTGACCTGACCGATGCCGAACTGCGCGAACTGGGCATCGCGTCGCTGGGCGATCGCAAGCGGCTGCTCAAGGCGGTGCATGCTGCTGGCACCGATGGTCTGCCTGTTGCGGCCGCGCCCGCGGAAACGGCGCAATCCGTCTCTGCGCGCGCCGTGCCGATCGAACCAGCGGCCATGGCGCCGCACACCGGCAGCGAGGAGGGCGAGCGCCGCCACGCGACCGTGATGTTTTCCGATCTGACCGGCTACACCGCTTTGAACGAGGCCTTCGACCCGGAAGAGGTCGAGGCGATCATGTCAAATATCAAGCGCGAAGCCAGTGCGGTGATCGAGCGCCACGGTGGCCGTGTCAACCAGTTTGTCGGTGACGAGGTGATGGCCCTGTTTGGCGTACCGGTGGCGCGCCGCGACGACGCACGGCGCGCCGTGCGCGCGGCGCTGGAGTTGCATCGCGCGGTGGATGCGATTGCCAAGGGACTGCAGGCCAGGCTGGGCCGCCAGCTGTCGATGCACACGGGCGTGCATACCGGCCTGGTGATCGCCCGGCGCAGCGACGCGCGTTCTGGCGATTACACCCTGACCGGCGATACCGTCAATACCGCGGCGCGCCTGCGCGGCCTGGCGCAGCCGGGGGAGGTTGTCGTCAGCCCGCAGACCTGGCAGCAGGTCGACGACGTTTTTGAAGGCAGCGTGGGTGTCGCGGTCGAGGTCAAAGGCAAGGAGCGCGCCTTGCTGCCCTACCGCATCACGGCTGAACGCGCCGTGTCGCTGGGTGGCAGTCGGCCGCTGGTGGGGCGCGTTGACGAGATGCAGCAGTTCGAGACCCTGGTGCAGGCCTGCCTGGAGCGCAAGCGCGGGCGCGTGATCTTCGTGCGGGGCGACCCCGGCATGGGCAAGTCACGCCTGGCGGCGGAATTTGTCGACAATGCACGCGAGCGCGGCTTGGACTGCGTTGCAACCACGATCCTGGACTTTGGCGCACGTACCGGACACGATGCGATCCGCGTGCTGGTGCAGGAGTGGCTGGGACTGGCCGCCGACGCGGACGAAGCCACGCGCGCGGCGGCGATCGCGCAAGGCATCGCCGCAGATGGCGCAGGCGTCGACTACCAGCCCTACCTGTACGAACTGCTGGACGTCACGCCGCCAGCCGATGTGCGTGCGCTGTTGTCGGCTGTCGACGCCACGGTGCGTCGAAGGTCAATGCTGCAGTCCCTGGCAAGGCTGCTGCAAGCGCAGCTTGCACGCGCGCCAACGCTGCTGTTGATCGAGGACATCCACTGGGCCGACGCATGGACGCTGGAGCAGCTGGTTCCCCTGCTCACGCTGGCCAATGGGGGGCCGCTGCTGGCCATTTTGACGACCCGTTTTGCCGGCGACCCGAGTCTCGGCGAATGGCGCCTGGCCCTGCACGGCCTGCCAGTGACCAGCATGGACCTGCAGGCGCTCGGTGCCGAGGACGCGCTGCGCCTGGCCGCCGGCGCGGCTTCGATCTCCGACGCCCTGCTCAATAGCTGTGTCGAGCGCGCCGAGGGCAATCCGCTGTTCCTGGAGCAGTTGCTGCTCAATGCCGGCGACGAGAGTGCCAACAAGTTGCCCGGCTCGATCCAGGCCCTGATCCAGGCGCGCATGGATCGGCTTTCGCCGTCGGACAAGAGCGCGCTGCAGGCGGCTGCAGTCTGGGGTCAGCGCGTTCCCTTGACGGTGATTCGCCACCTTGTTGGCGATCCGGCCTATGAGATCCGACCGTTGGTGGAACAGTTTTTGTTGCGCCCTCAGGGTGACGACATGGTATTTAGCCACGCGCTGATCCGCGACGGTGCCTATGGCTCGATGTTGTATGTACGCAGGCGCCAGTTGCACCAGATGGCGGCGCAATGGGTGCAGGACAACGATGTGCTGCTGGCGGCCGAGCATTTCGAACGCGCCGAGGACCCGCGCGCTGCGGCCGCCTACGTGGCGGCCAGCGAGGCGCAGTCGGTCCAGTTTCATTTTGCCGAGGCGCTGGCGCTGGTGGATCGTGCATTGAAACTGGCGGATCAGGCCGACCAGGCCTTTGCCCTGCACCTGGCGCGCACGCGCATGTTGTTGGCGACCGGGCATGCCAGTGAGGCAGAACAGGCCAGCGAACAGGCGCTCGCGCACGCACGGGCGGACGGCGAGCGGGCGCTGGTATTGATTGCCAAGGCCTCGGCCATGCGGCTGATGGATCGAGCTGCCGAAGGCATGGTCCTGTTGCAGGAAGCACAGCCACTGGCCGAGGCGGCGGGCTTGACTCTGGAGCTGTCACGCCTGCATGAATTGCGCGGCAACCTGCTGTTTCTGATGGCACGGGCGCGCGAGTGCCAGGGCGAACATGAAAAAGCGCTTGAGCTGGCACGCCAGGCTGGTTCGGCCGAAGCCGAATGCGCGGCGCTGGGTGGCCTGGGCGATGCCAGCTACGCGCTGGCCAGGGTCAATACCGCCGGGCGGCTGATAGACCAATGCGTCGACATGGCGCGCGCCCAGGGTTTCTTGAAAGTCGAGGTCGCCTATTTGCCGATGGTGTCATGGGCGGCCTACTACATGCTGGACCTGACGCGCGCCACTGAAGTCAGCCGGCATGCCATTGTGCAGGCCAGCCGCATGCACAACCCGCGTGCCGAACTGATGGCGCGTGGTCAGCTGGTGATGGTGGATGGCTGCATCCGGGGCAATCATCAGGACGGGCTGGCCCAGGTCGAACGGGCGCTGGAACTGGCCAGGACCATGGGCGGTCCGCGCTTTGAGGCCATGATCTGGTTTTTCAGTGCGCTGCTGTCGCTGCGTGCCGAGGATCCAGCCGAAGCGATGGCGCAACTGGACAAGGCGTTCGAGATCGCAGTGAGCAGCCAGCAGGGACTGATTTTTCTTGGAGCGCAGTTGTACGGCGCCAAGGCCCTGATCGAGCGCGACGCCTTGGCGCGCCGGGCAGCGCTGTCCAAGGGGCAGGAACTGCTGCTGCAAAGTTCGCTCAGCCACAACCACTTCGTGTTTTTCGACTTCGCCATTCAAGCTTCGATCATGGGATCGGACTGGGACGAAGCGACACGCTATTGCGCTGGGCTGGAAGAATTCGTTTCGGCCGAGCCCTTTGCCTGGGCCGACTTCGTCATTGCCCGCGGTCGGGCGCTCATACGCGCCGGGCAGGGTGGGAGCAGCCCTGCATTGCGGGCCGAATTGCAGCGGCTGCACGATCTGGCCGTGCAGCGCGAACTGAACTACTACCTGCCCGATATCGCTTCAGCGCTGGCGCGTTTGCCTGCCTGACACCAGCGCAGTTCGCGCCGCCAGCCAGCCGGCAGACACGCGCGGCCGGACGCGCGTCACGCTTGCTTGATCCGCTTGCGCCGTCCGCGCACCCAGTGATTGAGCGTCTCCACGCTGATCGAGAAAGCCAGTGCGAAGTACACATAGCCCTTGGGCACATGCAGGCCGAAGCCATCGGCGATCAGCAGCACGCCGATCAGCAACAGGAAGGACAGCGCCAGCATCTTGACGGTCGGGTGCGCGGCAACGAAATTGGCCAGCGGGTTGGACGCGATGATCATGATGATCATCGCGATCACGACCGCCACCACCATGACCCACAGATGATCGGCCATGCCGACCGCGGTGATCACCGAGTCGAGCGAGAAAATGTTGTCGATGACCGCAATCTGCAGCACGATGCCGCGAAAGGTGACGCCGGCCACGCCGGCAGGCGAGTCGGGCGCATCATGGTCGCCCTCGACCATCTCGCCGATCTCGGCAGTGGCTTTGTAGAGCAGGAACAGGCCGCCACCGATCAGGATCATGTCGCGCCACGAGAAGCCGTGATCGGCGATCGTGAAGACCGGCGCCGTCAGACCGACGATCCAGGCCAGCGTGGCCAATAGCATCAGGCGTGTGATCAGGGCCAGCGAGAGGCCGACCTTGCGACCCAGCGCGCGTTGGTGCGCGGGCAGGCGGCCGGTCAGGATGGCGATGAAGACCAGGTTGTCGATGCCCAGCACGATTTCCAGTGCGGTCAGGGTCAGCAGTGACAACCAGATCTGCGGATCGTAGATCCAGGCGAAGGTGAAGAATTCCATGGGGAGTTGCGGCGCGCAAAAAACGCCGATTGTCACATGTGCACCAGTCGCTCTAGTGGTCTGATGCGCAATTTCCATTCGCCAACTGGGCTTGTGGGCGAACGAAAATAAACGCTGTCTCAGGCCGGAGCAGTTGATCGCGCGACGCGCCAGACCGCCAGATGGCGCAATACCACCGGGGCTGCCATCGCCATGCCGACCAGCGTTGCGGTCAGGCTCGGCGCGACCATCAGCAATGCCGCGGCAAAGCACAGCAGTTGTTCCCAGCGCCGCATCTCGACCAGGAAAAACTTGCTCAGCGTGGCCGACAGCAGGGTGATGCCCAGTACACAGCCGGTGAATGCGACAGCAAAGTCGTACCAGGTAAAGCCCTGAGTTACCAGCAGCAGCGAGGGCGAGAACACGAACACGAAGGGCACCAGCACCTTGCCCAGGCCCAGGCGAAAGGCCGTATTGCCGGTCTTGAACGGATCACTGCCGGCCATGCCGGCCGCCGCATAGGCGGCCAGTGCCACCGGTGGCGTGATGTCGGCCAGCACGCCATAGTAAAAGACGAAGAAATGCGCCACCAGAGGCTGCACGCCCAGTTGCACCAGCGTCGGGGCAGCAACCGTGACCATGATGATGTAGTTGGCCGTGGTCGGTATGCCGCAACCCATCAATATGCACACGACGCCGGTCATGATGAGCGCGAACAGCAGCGTCAATGACTGCAGCGAGGCCAGATAGGCCGGTATGAAACTGGTCAGGCCGGTGGCGATCGACTGCGCTGCCCCGGTGATGATGAAGCTGATCTTGAATCCGACGCCGGTCAGCGTCACGACGCCAATCACGATGCCCACCGTGGCCGCCGCAGCGCCTACGGCCAGCGCGTACTTGGCCCCGGTTTCCAGCGCTTCGAGCAGCACCGGGTAGTCGATGCGTCCGACAATGTTTGCGGCCCGACGCGCGACGAAGGTCAGTAAGGCTGCGATGGCGAAGATCCCCAGCTTGGTCCATTCGTCCAGCGACGTGAAAGCGATGGCAACCAGAAACAGGTGCAGCACCGCCATCAGGATCCAGTTGACAGCCTTGTTGCCGCTGGTCGCAGTAGTCAGGCCGACGATGGCGCAGGATGTGATGCCGACAAAGGCCGCAAGGTAGGGCGTGCGGCCGCTGATCAGAATCGTGATCAACAGCACCAGGGGCACCAGGGTGGGCCAGCGAATAGCCAGGCTCTGGCGCAGGTTGGGCATCTCTTCTTCGGTCAGGCCGCGCAGGCCGTAGCGCTTGGCCTCGAAATGCACCTGCATGAACACGCCAAAGAAATGCATGAAGGCCGGAACCACTGCCGCCGCGATGATGATGTGATAGGGCAGGTTGAGGAACTCGATCATCAGGAATGCTGCTGCGCCCAGCACCGGCGGCGTGATCTGGCCACCGGTTGACGCCGCAGCCTCCACGGCGCCGGCAAAGTGGCGCTGGTAGCCGACCCGGATCATGGCCGGTATCGTCAGCGAGCCCACAGTGACTGCATTGGCCACCGAGGAGCCGCTGAGCATGCCGAACATGGCCGAACCGAAGACGCTGACCTTGGCCGGCCCGCCGGCATAGCGTCCGGCGATGCTGGCGGCAATATCCAGGAACAGCTGGCCGAGCCCGATGCGGGTTGCCATCACGCCGAACAGCACGAAATGGAATACATAGGTCGCCACCACGCCGACTGCGACGCCATAGATGCCCTGGCTGGTCAGGTACTGGTGGTTGATCAGCTGGCTCCAGCTGGCGCCGGCATGCTTTAGCAGGCCGGGAAACACCGGCCCGAACAGTGCATAGGTCGAAAAAAGAATGGCGATCATTGGCAGCGGCCAGCCCATGCTGCGCCGGGTTGCCTCCAGCAGGCTGATGAACAGAATGCTGCCCATCACGACGTCCAGCGTGTTGGGATTGCCCACGCGCAGCGCCAGGTCGTGAAATATCCAGGGTATGTACATCACGCTGATTGCGCAGCCAATGCCCAGCAGCCAGTCGATCAGCGGTATGCCGCCCGGCGACCATGCGCTGTGGCGCACCTGGTGGCCGGCCGGATGCTTGCCGGCAGAGAACACCAGGAAGATCAGGCCCAGCACGAAGGCCAGGTGCACGCCGCGATGCGTGGTCTCGCGCAGCAGGCCGAAGCCGGCGGTGTAATAGTGAAAGCAGCTGAGCGTGACCAGCAGCAGCTTGATGATCAGCGTGGCCGGCGGTACCGATGGCCGAAAGCGCATCTCCGGATCGAACTGTTCTTCCAGCTGTTGCAGTTCCTGCCCGGACGGCAAGGTGGCGGATGTGGACATGGTGGGCTTGCGTAGGCTGCAAACAGCAACGGGCGGAAAACCGCCCGTTGCATCTTGGGTAATGCCCTGGAATTACTTCAGGACACCCGCTTCCTTGTAGAAACGTTCAGCACCGGGGTGAAAGGGAATGCCCACACCCTGCACCGCGTTCTTGAGCGTGATCAGCTTGCCCTTGGCGTGGCCGGCCTGCAGCGTCTTTTGCGCCGGCTCGCTGAACAGTGCCTTGGTGATCTGGTAGACGGTTTCGGCATCGGCCTTGTCGCTGGTGACCCATTGCGCGCCGACCGCCAGCGTGTTGACCGCGGCAACGTCCTTATAGGTATCGGCCGGAATGCTGTCGTTGGCAAAGAAGGCGCTGGATGCGCGCAGGCTCTGGGCCTGGGCGCCGTCGATCGGCAGCAGTTCGATGCCCGAACCGCTGCTGGCCAGTTCGGCGATCGCGCCGGCAGGCGCGCCACCGGTGAAGAAGAAGGCGTCGAGCGAACCGTCCTTCATCTTGTCGGCTGCCTGGTTGGGCTTGATGTATTCGGGCTTGATATCGGCTTCCTTGATGCCGTAGGCCGCCAGCACCAGGCGCGCGTTGATCAGCGTGCCCGAACCTGGTTCGTCCAGCGCGACGCGCTTGCCCTTGAGCTCGGCAATGCTCTTGATACCCGAGCCCTTCTTGACCACCACGTGGATGGTTTCCGGGTACAGGTTGGCGATCATGCGCAGGCCCGGTACATGGGGCTTGCCTTCAAAGATGCCAGTGCCCTTTTGCGCCCAGCTGGCCACGTCGGACTGGCTGAAGCCCGACTCCAGCGCGCCGCCGGCAATGCCGTTGACATTGCCGACCGAGCCGTTTGATGCCGCCGCCGTGACGATGATCTTGCCCGGCTGCGAGACGGCGTTGGCGATCATGCCGCCGACAGGGTAATAGGTGCCGGCGGTGCCGCCGGTGCCGATGCGGAAAAACTGCTGCGCGCTGACGCTGCCCAGGCTGGCAGCAGCCACGAGCGCGACTGCGAGGTGTTTGATATTCATGGGTCGCTCCATTAAAGCCGGGTAATCCGGGGTGCGCTGGACTGTACACCAAGTTGCAAGCGGATCTGCAGCCCTTTCGGAGGTACAAATCGTTTCTGCGGCTGCGCAAGTTTTACAGTCGCGCGGTGCGATATCGGCTCTTGATGTTTTAGGCTTGGAGCCATGCGCAACAAGCATCCATCAGCACAGGAACCGAAGGCACGCGATGTGTCATCGGTGCTGCTGGACTTCATTTTTGGCGAACCCATGCCACAACCGGAAGTCAGTGAGCACGATGATGAAAAGGCGTGGCAGGCATGGCTCGACGCCAAGGCGGCGCAGGACGCGGACGATGCGTTCGAAGATACCGAGCACGATGCCGGCGCGCAATTCGAGGACACCAAGCCCGATGCGCTGACCTGAGAGCAGCGCTTGCTGGCGTGCCACAGGAGTTTCAGTCGTCGATGCCCGCGCTCCAGCGCGAATTCCAGGCGTTTTCGATCGCCTTGCGATCATGTTTTCCCGGTCGACCGTGCTGCAGGCTCAAGGCCGGTTCAGTGCCCATGCGCCGTTGCTGTTGGGCCTGCTCGCGCAATTGCAAGCTTTCGCTTGTCTCGTCATACAAGGCCTGGGCCACTGGCGCGGGGCCGCGCTTGTCGCTCAGCGCCACCACCACCACGGTGCGAGCCACGATGCCATGACGAATCAGCACGGTGTCGCCAACCTTGAGATCGCGCGCCGGCTTGACGTCGACGCCATTGATCTGCACCCGGCCCTTGTGAATCTCGTCGCTGGCCAGGCTGCGCGTCTTGTAAAAGCGCGCGGCCCACAGCCATTTGTCGATGCGTACGGTGTCCATCTGCGGCAATTGTGGCTCAGCTTGCGGCCAGTGGCAGCCGCACTGTGGCGTCAAGGCCGTCAACGTGGTCTTTGCTGATGCGATTGCGCAGTGCGATCTGGCCGCCCAGCGCCAACGTGATTTCATGGCAGATCATCAGGCCCAGGCCCGAGCCGCTGTGGCTGTTGCCGGCTGCGAACGGCTGAAACAGGCGCTCCTGCAGTTCATTTTCGATGCCGGGCCCATGGTCCGAGATGGTCAGCACGGCGTGCCCCTGGTCGGTTGCGAGCCGAACGGCCAGCAGCGCGCCCGCAGGAGAATGCTTGATTGCGTTGTGCAACAGATTGCGCGTCAGTTCGCGCAGCATCCACTCATGGGATCGAAGCGGCGCCGCGACGGTCTGAATGTCGAACTCCAGCTGTTTGTCGACCATGAGCGGCGACAGGTCCAGGGCTATGGCGCGCACGATGGCGGCCAGGTCGATCACGACCGCGTCCGACTGCTGGCGCAATTGCTCCACCTTGGCCAGCGCCAGCATCTGGTTGGCCAGCAGCGTTGCGCGATCCACTGTGCCGTTGATTTCCTGCAAGGCCTGCGTTTGCCCGACGTCGCCGCGCAGCGCCGATTGCACCTGGACCTTGAGCACAGCCAACGGCGTTCGCAACTGGTGCGAGGCGTCGCGCACGAAGCGCTTCTGGTGCTCCAGCAGCGCCTGCAGGCGGGCCATGACCTGGTTGGTTGCATCCAGCAGCGGATGAAGCTCGCGCGGCAGGTCGGGTGCTTCGATGACGCTCAGGTCACCTTCGGCGCGGCCGCGCACCTGGGCACTGAGCGCGCGCACCGGCCGGGTTGCGCGCTGCACCACCAGCACCACGACCAGCGCTATGACCGCCGCCAGAAGGCTCTGGCGCAGCAGCGTGTCGAGCAGGATCTGGCGCGCAAGCGTTCTGCGCAGCTCAAGCGTCTCGGCGACCTGGATCGTGACCATGCCCTGGCCGTTGCGGCTGGCCACCGGCTGCAGCAACACCGCCACCCGCACCTGTTCGCCGCGCACGTTGTCATCGTAAAAGTCCACCAATGCGGCATAGGGTCCCTGGTCGGGAAGCTGCCCCTGCCACAGCGGCAGTTCGGGCGAACCGTCGATCAGTTCTCCTTGCACGCTTGAGATGCGGTAGACCATGCGGCTGCGGTTGTCCGCCTCGAATGCTTCGAGCGCCGAATACGGCACGTTGGTGCGAAACCGGGCTTGCGCGCCTTCGCCTTCGACTTCCAGCAGTTCGCCGATCGACTTGGCCGACGCCAGCAAGGTGCGGTCGTACGCGGTATTGACCGCTGACAGCGCCTGGCGATACAGCGTGATGGTGTTGACCAGCATGAAGATGCCGGTCGGAATCAGGATGCCCAGCAACAGATAGCGGCGCAGCGACAACGCGCGTCGAACGGTGGCCATCTCAGCCCTGCGCCTTGAGCAGGTAGCCCAGGCCGCGCAGGGTCAGCAGCGCCGTTCCGGTGCCGGCAAGTTTCTTGCGCAGGCGGTAGACCACGACTTCGATGGCTTCGTATTGCACGTCGATCTGGCCCGGAAAGACAACCTCGAACAGTTGCTCCTTGGCTACCGCGTGGCCCGGCCGCTGCATCAGCGCGCGCAGCAGGCGTGCCTCGCGGGGACTGAGGTCCAGCACGCTGAATCCGTGGTGGATGGCGCCGCTGGCGCTGTCCAGCCGCAATTGGCCGCAGGAGATGCCCTCGTCTGCGCCATCGCCAACCGCGCTACCGGCGCGCCGATGCAGGGCACGGATGCGCGCCTCGAGTTCGTCCAGGTCGAAGGGCTTGGGCAGGTAGTCGTCGGCGCCGCTATTGAGGCCGACGACGCGGTCGCCCACGGTGCCGCGTGCGGTCAGGATCAACACCGGCGTGGCCAGGCCAGCCGCGCGCGCCTGTTCCAGCACCGAAAGCCCGTCCAACCCCGGCAGGCTCAGATCCAGCAGCACCACGTCCGGCGCCATCTGCTGCCATTGCGCCAATGCCAGACGTCCATCGGCGCACAGGCCCACTTCCATGCCCTTGCGCTCAAAGGTGCGACGCAGACTGGTTTGCAGGCCGGGATCGTCTTCAATCAACAGCAGGCGCATGACGTTGTTTGTTGTGTCGATTTGGTTGGCGGTTGCCGCTCGAGCGGGCGATCGCCAGCCCTTGGGCGCATCGGGTCATTGGTGTTTACCCCGAGTATTTCGGACAGCCGACTGACAGCCGCGACAGGCATCATAGAAGAGTTCGTCAATTACAGGAGACACACCATGCGTCGCGATATTTTTCTCAAATCCATGCTGGCCGCCGCGGCGGCTGGAACTTTGCCGCTGTCGGCCTTCGCTGCAGCCAGCGTCAAGATGATGATTCCCGCCAACCCGGGTGGTGGCTGGGACGGCACCGGCCGCGCGCTGGGCAAGGCGCTGATCGAGGCCAAGGCCGCCGATACGGTGCAATACGACAACAAGGGCGGCGCAGCCGGCGTCATCGGCCTGGCCCAGTTTGCCAACGCCAGCAAGGGCGACGAAAACGCGCTGATGATCATGGGCGCCGTGATGCTGGGCGGCATCATCACTACCAAGCCGCCGGTCGGCCTGGACAAGGTGACACCGATCGCGCGCCTGACCAGCGAGTACAACGTGTTCGTGGTGCCGGCCGAATCGCCGCTCAAGACCATGAAGGACGTCGTCACCCAGTTCCAGAAGGACCCGGGCAGCGTCAAATGGGGTGGTGGTTCCAAGGGTTCGACCGAGCACATCTCGGCCTCGATGCTGGCCGGCAAGGTCGGCGTCGATCCCAAGAAGGTCAACTACATCGCGTTTCGGGGCGGCGGTGAGGCGGTTGCGGCCATCCTGGGCAACAACGTCACCGTGGGTGGCAGCGGCTACAGCGAGTTTGCCGAATACATCAAGGCCGGCAAGATGCGCGCCATCGGCGTCACATCCGAAAAGCGCCTGCCCGGCGTCAGTGTGCCAACCATGAAGGAGATGGGCTACGACGTGGTGCTGGGCAACTGGCGCGGTGTCTATGGCGCACCCGGCATCACCGATGCGCAACGCGCTGTCCTGACCGAGATGGTGATCAAGGCGACCAAGGCGCCGAGCTGGCTCGAGGCACTGGAGACCAACAAGTGGACGCCCGCGTTGCTGACCGGCAAGGCCTGTGACAATTTCGTCGACGAGTCCTTCTCCAGCCTGCGCGGCACCATGCATCTGGCCGGGATGCTGTGATGCGACGCGGCGGCGCGCCCGGTCCGCAGACCCTGATCGGGGTCGGATTGCTTGCCGTCGCCGCGGTCATCATTGCCGGGGCGGTGGGTTTTCCGGCCAGCACCGGCTATTCCGGTGTGGGGCCCAATTTTTTGCCCTGGGTCGTTGGTTGTGTGGTGCTGCTGTGCGCAGTGCTGGTGATCTGGGAGGCCCGCACAGGCGGCTACCGGCACATGGAGGAGCCCACTGGCGCCGAGCAGGCCTACTGGCCCGGCTTCGCCTGGATGTCCGCCGGCCTGCTGGCCAATGCGGCACTGATCACGACGATAGGCTTCATTCTCAGTTGCTCACTGTGCTTTGCGCTGGCAGTGCGTGGCCTGCGCTATGCCGACCGCCATGGTGGAGTCGCTGCAGTGCGCGGCGAAGTCGCGCAGACCGTGCGTGACGTGCTGATCGGGGCTGCCATTGCGGCGCCGGTCTACTGGATGTTCACCAAGCTGCTGGCAATCAACCTGCCCGGTTTGACTTCGACTGGGTGGATTTAGATATGACCCCCACGTTCACTTCGTTCACTGCCCCCCAAGGGGGCCGTTCAATGCCCTTTGGGCGGCCGTGCGGGCACTGATATGGACTTGTGGAACCAACTTCTGCTGGGTTTTGCGACCGCGGCGACCCCTATCAACCTGCTCTGGTGCTTTGTCGGCTGCGCCATCGGTACGGGCGTGGGCGTGTTGCCGGGCATCGGGCCGGCGGTGGCGGTGGCGATGCTGCTGCCGATCACCACCAAGGTTGACGCTACCGCGTCGATGATTTTTTTCGCCGGCATTTACTACGGCGCCATGTATGGCGGCTCGACGACTTCCATCCTGCTGAACACGCCGGGCGAGACCGGCAGCATGATCACGGCGATGGAAGGCAACAAGATGGCCAAGAGCGGGCGCGCCGGCGCGGCACTCGCCACCTCGGCCGTGGGCTCCTTCATTGCCGGAACCTTCGCCACCGTGCTGGTGACGATGTTTGCGCCGCTGCTGGCCAATTTTGCCGTCAGGTTGGGTCCGCCCGAATATTTCATGCTGATGGTGCTGGCTTTCACCACCGTCAGCGCCGTGCTCGGGCGCAGCACCCTGCGCGGCATGGTGGCGCTGTTCGTCGGCCTGGCTGCCGGGCTGATCGGCATGGACCAGATTTCGGGTCAGGTGCGCTATACCGCTGGCGTGCCCGAACTGCTCGACGGCATCGAGATCGTGCTGGTGGCAGTGGGCCTGTTTGCCGTCGCCGAGGCACTGTATGCAGTGATGTACGAGGGTGGACCGCCCGAGACACAGAACAAGCTCAGTCGCGTGCACATGAGCAAGTCGGACTGGCGCCGGTCCTGGCCGGCCTGGATACGCGGCACCGCGATCGGCTTCCCGTTTGGCACCATTCCGGCTGGCGGCAGCGAGATACCGACTTTTCTGAGTTATGCGACGGAGAAGAAGTTTGCCAAGGGCGAAAACCTCGAGGAGTTCGGCACCAAGGGCGCCATCGAGGGTGTCGCCGGGCCGGAGGCTGCTAACAATGCCGCCATCACCGCGACCTTGATTCCGCTGCTGACGCTGGGCATACCGACGTCCAACACGGCCGCGATCCTGCTCGGCGCATTCCAGAACTACGGCATACAGCCCGGCCCGCAGCTATTCACCAACTCGGCTGACCTGGTCTGGGCCCTGATCGCCTCGCTGTATATCGGCAACGTGATGCTGCTGATACTGAACCTGCCGATGGTCGGTCTGTGGGTCAAGCTGCTCAAGATTCCCAAGCCCTATCTGTATGCCGGCATCCTGATATTTGCCACCGTCGGTGTCTATGGCATGCGCCAGAGCGCCTTCGATCTGGTGCTGCTGTATGCGATTGGACTGATCGGCGTGGTCATGCGCCGTTATGACTTCCCGACCGCGCCGGTCGTGGTGGGCATGATCCTGGGCCCGCTGGCCGAGGCCCAGATGCGCAATGCACTTTCGATGGGCGAGGGCAACTGGATGGTGTTCGTCGAGCGCCCGATGTCGGCCACGCTGCTGGCCGTCGTGTTGGCCGTGCTGGTGTTGCCGCGTTTGATTCGCTGGCGTTCCAGCGCAGGTCGCCGACGTTCGGCCTGACCCGGGTTCGGGCGTCACAAAGTAATGGCCAGGGCCCGCGCTGACCGGCGCGCTAAGCCTACTTGACGCGGTCGCCGTAGGTGATGCTGGCAAGCCTGCCGGACTCAAACCGCAGCGTCGTCAGGAATTGCCCGCGGCCGGGGTTGTAGGTCCATTCGTCGACCGTTTCGCAGGCGCCCACGGCAACGACCGTAGTGGTCGCGCGTGTCGGCGCAGAAGCTGCCGCAAACGGCACAAGCAGCGCCAGCGTCCCAGCCGGCTTGCAGAAACTGTCCTGGACCAGGGGTTTGCCGCACTTGAGCAGCGCCAACGCCTTGTTGTCGCCCAGGTTGACGAGGTCATTCTGGCAACGGAAGGAGCGCGTCTCGGCGCCGGCCTGGGTCGCCGGCAGCATCAGCATGCAGGCGAAAAGCAGCGTCAGCGGTAGCCGTGCAAGCGGTGTCATGCGGCGATTGTGCGCAGGCCGCATGAACCGTGCATGTCGATCGGTAACAAACATGTTGGCGCCGGGGTTTCCGGCCGCCAGCGGCATGTGCTGGCCCGCGCATTTCCGTGCCACACCGCCAACTCACTTCTGTGCTTGCTGCATCATGGCGGTGTAGCGTTCTTGCATCTCCTGGGGCGTGAGTTTCTCGATCTCGTGGCCGATCATCCAGCGGTGGCCGAAAGGGTCGATCACGACCCCGGTACGTTCGCCATAGAACTGGTCGGTGCAGGCCATCTGCAGCGTTGCGCCGGCGTCCAGCGCCTTTTGTACCAGCGCATCGGCGTCGTCGACATGCAGGTGGATGCTGACCGGTGAGCTGTCGCCGGGCTGCGGGCCTTTCATGCCGTACTCGGGGAACTCGTCGCTCACCATCAGCGTCGTGCCGGCGATGTCCAGTTCCGCATGCCCGATGCGACCCGTGGGTTCGGTCAGGCGAAATTTTTCGGTGGCGCCAAATACCTTGGCGTAGTAGTCGATCGCGCGCGCGCTGTCGTTGACGCGCAGATAGGCAAAGAGCTGGTGAATCATGCTGTCTCTCTGTAAAGCCGTGGTGCAGTCTGCACTTTAGCGCAGGCTTTCCGACTGCGGGACCATGACCGGTGACAGCGCAGCACCTGCGCTCGATCGATCAGACTCGATCACAAGGCGTCGTGTTCCGGCACTGGCGCGTTACCATTCCCGCATGCCACCCGCATCGCCTGCAACTGCCGACCTGCCTCACGGTACGTCGCACGGCCTGCCTTCGGACGCCCAGGGCATCCTGGAGCTGGCCGCCCGCTCGATGTTTCACCTGTTTTCCAGCATCAGCCAGGGCATGTTCCTGGTTGACCGGACCGGCCGCATCGTCTGGGTCAACGAGGGCTACCAGCGTTTCCTGCCGGCCTTGGGGTTTTCGTCGCTGGACCAGTTCATGGGGCACATGGTGGAGGACGTGATTCCCAATACCCAGATGCGCCGGGTGCTGGAAACCGGCGAGGCCTACCTGATCGACCTGCTGACCAACCGCGCCGGCACCTTCGTCGTCAGTCGCATTCCGCTGCGCGACGAAGACAACGCGGTGATCGGCGCCATCGGCATCGTGTTGTTCGACCACCCCGAGACCACGCTGCAGCCGCTGATCAGCACGTTCGCGTTGATGCAGCGCGACCTGGACGAGGCACGGCTCCAACTGGCGTCGCAGCGCAGGGCGCAGGGGCATGTGCAGGGCAAGGGCGCGCGGCCGTCCAAGTACACCTTTGCCAGCTTTGTCGGCACCAGCGCGGCGGCGGTCGAAGTCAAGCGCCAGGGCCGGCGCGCGGCGCAGTCCAATAGCCCGGTGCTGCTGCTGGGCGAGACCGGCACCGGCAAGGAACTGCTGGCGCATGCCATCCATTCGGCGTCCAGCCGCGCAGCAGGGCCGCTGGTCGGCGTCAATATTGCAGCGGTGCCCGATACCCTTTTGGAGGCCGAGTTCTTTGGTGTCGCGCCTGGCGCCTTCACCGGCGCTGAACGCAAGGCCCGCGACGGCAAGTTCAAGCTGGCCGACGGCGGCACGCTGTTTCTGGACGAGATCGGCGACATGCCGCTGGGCTTGCAGGCCAAGCTGTTGCGCGCGTTGCAGGAGGGCGAGATCGAGCCGCTGGGGTCGAACCGCCTGGTGCCATTTGACGTGCGCGTGATCGCCGCAACGTCGCGTGACTTGACGGCCTGGATGCGCGAAGGCCGGTTCCGTGAGGATCTGTATTACCGCCTCAATGTGCTGCCCATCCGGATTCCACCATTGCGCGACCGGCGCAGCGACATACCGGCGCTGGTCGAGGCGCTCAATGACGAGGCCGCATTTCGCAATGGGTCGGCATTCGCCGAACTGACCACCGACGCGCTGGACCTGCTGTGCGCCCAAACCTGGCGCGGCAATATCCGCGAACTGCGCAACGTGCTGGAACAGGCCAGCATGCGCAGCGACTCCCATCGCATCGATTACCAGGTGCTGGAACTGGTATTGCGCGATGCCGGGATCGAGCCGTTTGCGCCCGCGCAGCACGCTGCAGTTTCGACGCGCTCGGACAGCCCGGCTGCGTCGGCTCCCATACGGCCTTTGGCAGAACAGGTGGCCGAACTCGAGCGCGTGGCCATCACGGCGGCAATGGCGGCCGCCAAGGGCAACAAGGTCGTAGCGGCGCGTCTGCTGGGTGTGTCAAGGGCCACCTTGTATGCGCGGCTGGAGTTACACGGCGCAATGGCGGGCGGCGCATGACTGGCCAATGCGAACCGCACAGGGCACCAGCATGAAATTGCCTCGACGCGCACTGCCTCCCGTAGGGGCCGTCAGTAGCTTCGGAACGGCCGGACGGCGCTGACATGAACGGCAGTGTGCAACGGGTCGTGTTGCGCCATCAGGACGCCGTTGCCGAGATTGCGCTGCAAGGTGGCGAATTGCGACGCTGGTGCATCGGCGATCATGAATTGCTGTGGAATGCCGATCCGCTCTGGTGGCCGCGCAGCAGCCCGCTGCTGTTTCCGATCGTCGGGCGCCTGCGCGGCGGGCAGACCCGCGTGAACGGGCGAGTCTACGCGATGGGCATCCACGGGTTTGCCGGCGACCAGGCATTCGCGTTGCAATCCGTCCAGGCCGACCAGGTCATGCTCAGCCTGGACAGCAACGACGCGACACGGGCCATGTACCCGTTTGAATTCGAACTCGGCTTGCGCTACCGCGTGCAAGGTGACGCGCTCGAGATCGCGCTGCGGGTGCACAACCTCGGTGCCAAGCCCATGCCGTATGCGCTGGGGCTGCATCCGGGACTGCGTTGGCCATTCAGTGCGGCGCACACCGATGGGCACGCAGTGGTGTTCGATCTGCCGGAGTCGCCGCTGGTTCCGGTGATCACCGCCGACGGCCTGTTTTCCGACCGGCAGCACGCGCTCGACATGGCGCCGCGCCGGCTCGGTCTGGATCCATCGCCGATTGGCGCCGAAGCCCTGTGTTTTCTTAATGCCAACAGCCGCTGCCTGCGTTTCGAGTCACCTGATGGCGCCGCGATCGCGCTGACGGCCAGCAACTTCGCCCACTGGGCACTATGGAACAAACCGGGCGCGCCGTTTCTGTGCATCGAGGCCTGGACCGGGCACGGTGACTCGGCAGGTTTCGACGGCGAACTCGCCGACAGGCCGTCCATGCGCCAGCTTGCGCCGGGCGCAACATCCGGGCACGGCTTGACACTGCGTTTCGAACGCGCCGCCCGTTCATGATCAGCGTCCATGTCGCCTGCGCCGGCCCCGACATCCTGGGCGAGGCACCGCAATGGAATCCGCGTGACCAGCGGCTGTATTGGGTCGATGCGTTCGCACCGGCGATACGGCGTCTCGATCCGGTGCGCGGGACGGTCGAGAGTTTTGCGCTGGCAAACGACATTGGCTCGTTCGTATTTGCCGCCGACGGCAGCCTGATCGGTGGCACGCGCGCGGGCTTTCAGCGCATCCAGTTGCACGATGGAATCGCGACCGCTGTCACCGTCGCCGATCCGCTGGCGCGCGAGCGGCGGCTGATGCTCAACGACGGCAAATGCGATCGCCGCGGGCGTTACTGGTGCGCCAGTGTGCATTCGGACTTCATCGGTCGCCAGGCCGAATTGTTCCGGCTCGACCCCAACTGGCAGGTGCATCGCATGGATGGAGACTTCATCATCGGCAACGGCATTGCTTTCTCGCCCGACGACCAGCGCATGTACCTGGCGGACAGTCGCGACGAGACGGTCTGGGTCTACGACTTCGACCTCGAACGCGGACGGATCAGCCACAAGCGGCGATTCTTTTCCACCGCCGACATGCAGGGGCGCGTCGACGGTGCGACCTGTGACACGCAAGGCAATTACTGGTGCGCACTGGTGCACGGCGGCGCGGTGGCGTGCATCTCGCCCGCCGGCGCGATGCTGCAACGCATCGAGGTACCCGCCAAACACCCGACCATGGTCGCATTTGGCGGGCCGCAGCGCGATGCACTGTATGTCACCAGCGCCAGCTGTCTGCTGGCACCCGATGAGCGTGCGCAATGGCCCCTGGCCGGCGCCCTGTTTCGTATCGACGGGCTGGCCGCGCGCGGTCTGCCCGAGCCATGTTTCGGTGCCGCATGACGCGGCACTGCAAGTCACTTTCCCGGGAGAACACAGCATGCCCAGCGCCTTGATCACCGGCTGCGACACCGGACTCGGTCGCGAATTCGCGCTGCAGTATGCGCAGGCGGGATTCAGCGTCTGTGCCACCTACCGCGACCTCGCCAACCGCCTGCCGGACGCATCGATGCGCCACTTCGCACTCGACGTGACCGATTTCGCGCAATTCGCGGCGATCAAGTCCGAACTGGGCGAGGCCCCGATCGATGTGCTGGTGTCCAATGCCGGCATCGGACTTGATACCGGTCAACTCGGTGCGCTCGACTTCGACTATGTGCGCCACATGATGATGGTCAACACCGTGGGGCCGCTCAAACTGGTCGAGACCTTTGTCGACAACGTTGCCGCGAGCGCGCAGCGGCGCATCGTATTTGTCAGCAGCCGCATGGGCTCGATCGGTGCCAACCTGTCCGGCGGCCACTATGGTTACCGCGCCAGCAAGGCCGGATTGAACGCCATCGGGCGCAGCCTGGCGATTGACCTGTTCAAGCGCCGCATCACGCTGGCCATGCTGCATCCGGGCTGGGTGAATACCGCCGGTGGCGCACATGACGCGCCCGTTACCGCGGCGCACAGTGTCAACGCCATGCGCGCGATCGTGGAGCGTGGCGGCAATCACGAGACCGGTCAGTTCACGAGCTATACGGGCCAGCCGCTGGCATGGTGAAAACCCTGCCTTGATGGAGTCTTGCCAAACGCGATTGCGATGCGATACTGATTTGTCATGGCTGAAATTTCTGGCAAGGGTGTCGGCCCGCAATGGGCCAGTCGGGGGCGCATGTGTCCACCGTGAGCCTGCGCGAGGTGCGCAAGTCGTATGACGCGCACCAGGTCGTGCATGGTGTCGATCTGGAGGTAGCCGACGAGGAGTTCGTCGTGCTGGTCGGCCCCTCGGGATGCGGCAAGAGCACGCTGCTGCGCATGATTGCCGGCCTGGAAGACATCACCGGTGGCCAGATCTCGATTGGCGAGCGCGTCGTCAACCAGATCGATCCCAAGGACCGCGATGTGGCCATGGTGTTCCAGGACTATGCGCTATACCCCCATCTGACAGTATTCGAGAACATCGCCTTTTCGCTGCAGTACCGCGGCGTAGCCAAATCCGATATCGCGCGCCGCGTGGCAGAGGCGGCCGCCATTCTGGACATAGAACCGCTGATGCAGCGCAAGCCGCGCCAGCTCTCGGGCGGGCAGCGCCAACGCGTGGCGATGGGGCGCGCGATCGTGCGTGAACCCAAGGTGTTCCTGTTCGACGAGCCGCTGTCCAACCTGGACGCCAAGCTGCGCGTGCAAATGCGCACCGAGATCAAGAAGCTGCGCGAACGGGTGCGCACCACTGCCATTTATGTCACCCATGACCAGGTCGAGGCGATGACGCTGGCCGACCGCATCGTGCTGATGCACAACGGCCGGGTCGAGCAGATCGGCACGCCCGAGGATGTCTACGACGCGCCGGCGACACTGTTTGTGGCCAGCTTCATCGGCGCGTCGGCAATGAATCTACTGGACGGACGGATCGACAAAACCGGCGAGCAGTGCAGTGTCGATCTGGGCCAGGGCGCGCGGCTCGCCTTGCCGGCCGGTCGCTTTGACGCGCACGCGGGCCAGGCGGTGAAGGTCGGGCTGCGGCCGGAGCACTTGCAGTGGACGACACAATCGGGCGCCAGCACCCTGGAAGGCGTGGCGCGCATCGTCGAGCCCCTGGGTTCCGACACGCTGGTGGTGTTCGACCTGGCCGGTTGCGAGATGCAGGCGCGACTGCCGCCGCGCGTGGTGCGCCGCTCCGGTGATCCGGTGCGGGTCGCCATTGCGCCTGAGGCCATCCATCTGTTTGACCCGACCACCGAGCGCCGCCTGGGCGCGTCCGTCGGATGAAGCCCGATGCGCCTGATGGCGCCCTGAATGGTTCGTGTCACGTTTGCGCCAGGGAGAACGTGACCACGCCGCTGCCAACCCTGTTCCGTTCACCCACAAGGAGACCGTCATGATCATTCGCCGTACCCTGCTCAAAACTGCCGCCGCTGCCGCGGCAACCAGCGTGATTGCTGCCCCCGCCATCGGCCAGAGCAACAAGAAGATCACCTTTCTGACCTGGAACATCATCGACCAGAAGGAACTGATCGAAGGCTGGATCAATCGCTTCCAGTCGACCCGACCGGGTGTCGAGGTCGAATGGCTGGACAAGAAGGGACCCGAGTTCAGCCCCTTCTACCAGACCCAGTTGACCGCCGGCACGCCACCGGACGTCATCAACACCCAGGGTGCGCTGGGACTCGAATACGCCGCCCAGGGCGCCCTGCTGGACCTGACGCCGCTATTCGCCAAGGAGGCGGCAACGCGCAGCCGCTATGACGCGAACTACCTCGGCAACTGGGTCTTCGAGGGCAAGAACTACATGGTGCCGTTCTACATCACGAAGACGCTGCTGTTCTACAACAAGCCGATGTTTGCCAAGGCAGGACTGTCCGGTCCACCGAAGAATTTTGACGAGATTCTGGCGTTCGCCAAGAAGATGACCAGCGCCGATACCTCGGGCTTCATGACGCTCAATTTCGACTGGTTGTACTGGCCGTTGTTTGCGATGAACAACGTGCAACTGGTCAGCCCCGACCTGAAGAAGACGATGTTCAACACACCGAAGGCGATCGAGGTGCTGGACCGGCTGGCCAAGGCCACAGCCGATGGCTCGATCAACAAGATCGCCTGGACCGGACGCTGGGTCGAGCCCAATGGCGCCTTCGCCGCTGGCAATATCGGCATGCACCAGGCGCACTCGCCGGCCTACTTCTTCTTCAAGGGCCAGGGCAGCTGGGTCACGCCGGAATCGATCGGCGTGGCGCACATGCCGGGCGACTGGGCGACGCCCAATTCGCACGGCCTGGGCATTTCCAAGGGTTCGAAGAATCCCGAACTGGCCTGGGACTTCCTGAAATTCGTCACCGACACCGGGCAGGCCGGCGAACTGGCCACGCGCCGCAAGCTGGTGACCGGCAACGTCGCGGTCGACACGGCATCGCTGGCGCAGTTGCAGAAAGACGATCCGACGGTCTACCAGGTGCTCAAAACCCAGCTCGAGCACACCGACAAGATGACCGGCAACTGGCGCTTTGGCAACGACAGTCGGATCAAGGAAGCCTTCTGGCCCGAGGTGCAAAGCGCCTTGCTTGGCCGCAAGGACGCCAAGACCGCGCTGGCCGACGCCGACCGCAAAATGGCGCGCGAACTGACCCGCTCGTGACGGAACCATGCGCCGACGTGATCGACGCGCGGGCGCGGTGCCCCTGGCATCGGCACGTGCAGCGAAGGGCGTGCGTCAATGGCGTTCGCCGTTGACGGGGAAGTGACGAGCGTGGGGGCCACACTTTCCCGCCGGGCCGCTCCCAATGGAAAAACGCCCCCTCGGGGGGCAGCGAAAGGAACGAAGTGACGAGCGTGGGGGCCACATCCTGGTGGGGGCAGCAACGCAATCGCCAGCTGGCGCTGGTGTTGTGTTTCCTGCTGCCTTCGCTGGTCATATTCTTTCTGTACCGCCTGTTGCCGCTGGGCTGGAATGTGATCCTGTCGTTCCAGGCCTGGTCACCGCTGAAGCCGGCGGTATGGATCGGTCTGGAAAACTATGCCGAGATGTGGACCTACGACGAGGTGTTCTGGATCGCGCTCAAGAACACCCTGATCTTCATCCTGGCGTCGCCACTGGCCATCGCCGCTGCGCTGGGCATCGCCTTGCTGGTCAATTCCGACTTGAAGGGTGCCAGTGTCTATCGAACCATCGTGTTCCTCTCGTACCCGCTGATGACGGTGGCGGTCGGCATCATCTGGCGCTGGATGTATGACGAGCGCGGCGGCATCATCAACTATGCATTGCGTTCCAGCGGCCTGATCGACCAGCCGATCGGCTTCCTGCAGGATTTCGACTGGGCCCTGCCGTCGGTGATCTTTGCCGAGGTCTGGCAGGTGCTCGGCTTTTACATGATCATCCTGTTGACCGGACTGCAGAGCATTCCGCAGAACCTGTATGAAGCCGCGCGCATCGACGGTGCGCCGGCCTGGGCCCGGTTTTTTCGCATCACGCTGCCGATGCTGCGCCCCTCGCTGTTCCTGTGCATGGTGGTTGGCATCCTGAATTCGTTCAGCAGCTTCGACCTGGTCTACATCATGACCAACGGCGGGCCGGGCCACGCCACCGAGTTGCTGATCACGCACATCTACAAGTCGGCGTTCGTGCAGACCAAGTTCGACTACGCGGCCGCGCTGACGGTGGTGCAGTTCCTGCTGTTGCTGGTATTGACGGTCGCCGCCAACAAGGCCGCCGGCGGCAACGCCGGGGCGCTGGAGAACGATTGATGCGCCGCGCCAATGCCTTGTTCGGGCTGCGCCATCTGGTGCTGATCGTGATCTCGTTCCTGATGCTGGTGCCGTTCTACTGGGTCATCAAGACCTCGGTCACCAACGAGAACATCTACGCCTATCCGCCGGGTCTGCTGCCGCTCGATCCGCATTTGTTCAACTTTGTCGACGTCTGGTATCTGATCCCGTTTCCGCGCTATCTGGCCAACAGCATCATCGTGTCGACGATTGCCGTTGTCGGCAACGTCATATTCAACGCGATGGCCGCCTATGCGCTGACGCGGCCGTTTCCCGGGCGGCGCGCGGTGCTGGCGCTGTTCCTGTCGTGCATGCTGATCCCGTTTCAGGCGACCATCATTCCGGCCTATCTGATCACCGCCAAGCTGGGCCTGCTCAACACCTATTTCGGTCTCGCGTTCCCGATGCTGTCGACGATCGTGTGCATCTTTGTCTTCAAGGCGGCGTTCGAGGCGGTTCCGCGTTCGCTGATCGACGCCGCGCGCCTCGATGGCCTGAGCGAATGGCGCATCATCGTGCGGGTGCTGATGCCACTGTCCAAGCCGGCCATCGCGACCAATGTGATCCTGACCTTCATCTGGTCGTGGAACAACTTCCTGTGGCCGCTGCTGATCACGCGCGACCCCAATATGCAGACGCTGCCGCTGGGCCTGGCGCGGTTTCTTTCCTACATGGAAGACACGACCGGCGCCCTGTACGCTTTCGCGGTGATGGTGCTGGCGCCCTCGATCCTGGTGTTCCTGATGGCGCAAAAGGAGTTCATCCGCGGCCTGACTTCCGGAGCGACCAAGGGATGAGCCGGGCCGGGCCTTCTGCCGGAGCTTCAGGCCCATGAACCTGCGGGCCTGGCTGCTGTCACGCTGGGTGATCGTGCCCGGCATCATGCTGCTTGTCATCCTGGCCTGGATGGCTTACGCCAACGCACACAACCATGGCCTGATCGAAGGTCGGGTTGTCGACTCGGCCGGCAAGCCGGTGGCCGGGGCGGCGGTGCTGTTGTTCGAGCGCGGTTTCGTCACGCACCAGGAGCGTGGCCGCGCGACGTCGGACGCCGCTGGCGTGTTTCGCTTTACCGACAACCAGAGCCATTCGGTGCAACTCGAAGCCAGTTCGCCCGAGTTGGGTCGAACCGATCGGCTGATCGTGCGGCTGTGGTTTGCGGCACAGGACATTCGTTTGACAGAGCCGTTGCGGTTTCCACCGCAGCCCTAGGATGAAACCTCAGCCACGCACACTGCGTTCGCTACCCCATCAGGGAGCAGACAACCCCACCGTCATCCTGTTCGATCCGGCGCCGCGCAGCGCGCCGATGATCTTTGGCGATGACACGCGCCGGCGCTTCGAGGCTCTGGGCAGGGTCATTGGCATCGCGGAGAGCCAAGCCGGAAAGCTTCCCGATGCGCTGGTCGAGGCGACGTTGCCGCAGGCAACGGCCATCGTGGGGCAAACCTGGCTGGACCAGGGGCGACTACAACGCGCGCCGAATCTGAAAGTGATCATCAATGTCGAGGGAAATTTCGCCCAGAACGTCGACTATGCCGAGTGTTTTCGCCGCGGTATCCAGGTGCTGTCGATCGCGCCGGTGTTTGCGCAGGCGGTGGCGGAGATGGGCCTGGGCATGGCGCTCGATCTGGCCAGGGGCATTTCGCGCGCCGACGCGCTGATGCGTGCTGGTCGCGAGCAATATGGGCTGGTCGGCAGCCGCGACTGCTTCATGCTGCGCGGCGAAACCATCGGCCTCATCGGCTGCGGCAATCTGGGTCGCGCGCTGCTGCCGCTGCTGGCTCCGTTTCGGCCGCGCCTGCTGATCCACGATCCCTGGCTGCCGGACGGTCTGGTGCGCGAACTCGGCGCCGAACCGGTGTCGCTCGACGTTGCCCTGCGCGAGCCGCGCGTGATCTTCGCGCTTGCCGGTGTGACCGAGCAGAACCGGGGCCTGCTCAGCCGCGAGCGCCTGCAGACCATCCGTGCTGACGCGATCTTCCTGTTGCTGTCGCGCGCGGGCCTGGTCGACTTCGACGCCTTGCTGGATCTGGTCGCAGCGGGCAGCTTTCGCGCCGCCACCGATGTCTTTCCCGAAGAACCGGCAGCGCCCGACGCGCGTGCACGCGCAGTCGAGGGGCTGCTGCTGTCGCCGCATCGCGCCGGCGCCTTGCCTGCCACGCTGGCGGCCATTGGCGAACTGGTGGTGGACGATCTCGACCTGATCCTGCGTGGATTGCCGCCGCAGCGCCTGCAATCGGCGCGCGCCGAAACCGTCGGCCTGTGGCGCAACCCGCCCGGTCGCAGTTACGCGCCCGGGACGACCTTGTAGCGCTGCATCCTGCTGCTCGGGGGGGGCTAGCTGAAGTTGAGCGCGATTTCCCGGTCCTCGCGCAAGGACCGTTCGGCCTCCAGGCAGACCAGCACACGCTTGCGCGCATCGAGCGCCGGCACCAGGGCGCGGCGCGCCCGAAATCCGTCAGAGGTCAGGCGGATCAGCTCGGTCAGTTCATGGACCTCGCCAGAGCGCGCGATCGTGATGCGATCGGATTCGTGTACCCCGCGCTCGAACGCGAAGCCGCGCCGCTGCACCCGCAGGTCGAACGCGGCCTGGTGATCGCGATCCATCGTGCCCGACCAATGCGTGCGGATGGCACCATCCATGCCGGTCAGTTCCAGCACCAGGTGGTGCTCGAAGCCGGCCACCGAATGGTTGAGCGTGACATATGCGCCACCGGCGAAACGCAGCAGCACCGATACGTTATCCGTCATGCCCTCACCCCGGCCGGCGCGCTGATTGCCCACCGCGCGCACCGATAGCGGGTCACCGTAGCGTTCGAAATACCACAGCGCCAGATCGACATAATGCACCGCTTCCTCGAGCAACCAGGAGCCGACACGCGCCGGGTCATAGCGCCAGCCGGCGGCGCCCGAGCGGTAGAAATTGCGGAACAGGCCGATGTTGAGCGACAGCGGGTCGCCAATCGCATCCTCGTCGATCAGCGACTTGATGCGGCCCCATTGCATCGACTGGCGCAACTCGTGTCCGATCGAGAGCAGACGGCCACTCTCGCGCTCGGCCGCCAGCAGCGCATCGCATTCCTGCGCCGTATTGGCCATCGGCTTTTCGAGCAGCACGTCCTTGCCGGCGCGCAGTGCGGCGATCGCCACTGGCGCATGCATGTGGTTGGGCAGCGCGATGTCGATCGTTTCGAGAAGCGGATTGGCCAGCAATTCGCGCCAATCCATCGCGACCTGCGCTTTCGGATAGGCCGCGGCCGCCGCGGCGGCACTGTCCGCGCCGCCACAAGCGATGGCCGCCAGTTCCAGCCCCTCAAGGCTGTTGATGGCCTGCGCATGCTGTTTGCCCCAGGCGCCGAAGCCGATCAGACCGATTCGCATGGCATTTCCTTTGATCATCCGCGCCAGCGATTGCCGGCGCCGTCTGTCCATTATGCGAACTTCGCACCCTGTGGTCGTCCGTAGTCGATCCGCCGGTGCCGACCAAAATCGACGCGGATCTGTCAATTGACAATTGGCTGTCAGAATGTGTCAGATGCGCATTCCGAGCGACCCCTGGCACTTTCCGCGACCGGACCTGGCGCAGGCCTATCTGCAGGGCTTTGACCTGGGCCTGACGTCGGCGCGCGGTCTGTTTGCGCGCCGGCGCATGGGCAAGAGCGAGTTTCTCAAGCACGACCTGCTGCCTGCCGCGCTGGCGGCGGGTTACCTGGCGGCTTACGTCAATCTCTGGGACGACACGGAGCATCCGGGCCAGGCGCTGGCGACGGCGATTGCACAGGCCGCGCAACCCAAGGGCATTGGCAAGTTCTGGGACGATCTCAACACCCCGATCCGCAAACTCAAGGGAGGGGGCAGGGGGCCGCTGGGTGTCGAGGCCTCGATCGAACTGGATCTGGCCGAGAAGGAAAAAGCGGCCGTGCCGGCAATTCAAGCCGCGCTACTGGCCGCCGACAAGGCGAAAAAGCGCCTCTTGCTGGTCATCGACGAGGCGCAGGTGCTGGCAGCGCCCGAACATACCGCGGTTGCCCATTCGCTGCGCGCCGGGCTGGACATCCGCAAGCCCGCGATCAAGGTGTTGTTTGCCGGCTCGTCGGAAGCGGCGCTGCGCCAGATGTTCGCGCGCGCCGCTGCGCCGTTCTTCAACTGGGCGCCGCTGGAACCATTTCCACTGCTGGGCCGCGAATTCGTCGAGTCCATGGTGCGCCAGCTCGCCAGCCTGGCGCGCCAGCCGCTCTCGCTGGACGATGCACTGGCCGCATTTGCCGCGCTGCGCGAAACGCCCGAGTTTTTTCGCTGGTACATCGAGCGCTATCTGATGTACCAGCAGCAGGGCCCGCAGCAGGCACTCGCGCATACGCTTGAGCGGCTGCACGACGATACCGGCCATGCCCGTACCTGGAAGGAACTGGGACGGGCCGACCGTGCCGTGCTTCTGATGGCTGCGCGTGGCGTGCAGGATCTCTACAGTGCCCAGGCGCTGGCGCAGTTGCAGGAACTGCTGGGCGCGCCGGATCTGACCGCCAGCACGCCCAGGACATCCATCCGTCGCTTGACTGGTGTCAAACTGCAATTGATGGCGCGGGTCGATCATGGCGCCTACCGCTTCGAGGATCCGGAGTTCCAGGCCTGGGTGGCCGGGCGCCAGACAGTTGAGTAGAAATGTATGTATTTCATACAAATGTATCAATATCAGGCGGTAAATGTGAATAACTATCAGTCATATAATACGCTAGGCCAGCTTTCTCTATGTAAATCAAGGGCTTGGAAACTGGCACGTTCAGTGCAAGTCAAGTTCTTATCCGGTTCTGCTTTCATTTTTGAGAAATTAGGAGACATCCATGCACCGTCGTACTCTCGTGGCGCTAGCCAGCATCGCAGCCACCACCCTGATCGCGCTGGCGCCAGTCGGCGCCGTGGCCCAGGACAAGGAAATCCGCATTGCGCACATCCACAGCCTGACCGGCCCGCTGGAAGCCTATGGCAAACAGACCACGGTCGGTTTCACCATGGGCCTGAACTACGCCACTGGTGGCACCATGATGGTGGCTGGCAAGAAACTGGTGGTGATCGAGAAGGACGACCAGGGCAAACCCGATCTGGGCAAGTCGCTGCTGGCGGCGGCCTATTCCGACGACAAGGCCGACATCGCGGTCGGCCCGACTTCCTCGGGCGTGGCGCTGGCGATGCTGCCAGTGGCCGAGGAATACAAGAAGATCCTGCTGGTCGAGCCGGCCGTGGCCGATTCGATCACCGGCGACAAGTGGAACAAATACATCTTTCGTACCGGCCGCAACAGCACCCAGGACGCAATCTCCAACGCAGTGGCGCAAGACCAGGCCGGCACCAGCATCGC
>JBBKVW010000111.1:0-7012 GCA_037968655.1 Burkholderiaceae bacterium | reverse complement strand
TGGGGCTGCGCCCGGAACATCTGCACCTGGCCTCCGACGGTCAGGGCATAGCGGCCACCGTCGTGCTGGCCGAGCATCTGGGTGACTCGTCGATTGTCCATTTGAAGGTCGATGGCATCGAGGAACTGCTCAATGCCAAGGTCGGCACCGACCATGCCACGGTCAATGCCGGGCAATCGGTGCAGCTGGCGCCCGATGCCGCGTGGGCCCTGGTCTTCGGCGCCGATGGCCGCCTGATTTGAGCGCCATGGCAACGCGCAGAAACATCACCACCGCCACGAGCGCACGTGCCGCAAAAGCGCCGACGACCAAGCTGCCGGGCTGGACGCTGGTCTGGAGCGACGAGTTCGATGGCGATTCGGTCGACACAGCCAAATGGGATTTCGACATCGGCAACGGCTTTTTCGACTACCGCAACCATGAATGGGTCGAAGGCTGGGGCAATGAAGAACTGCAGTACTACACCCGCGAGCCGGCCAATGTGTCGGTCAAGGACAGCCTGCTGACGATCCGCGCCGTCAAGGAGGAACTGCACGGTTGCGGCTACACCTCGGCCCGCCTGAAAACGCGCAAGCGCGACGGCACGCCGCTGTTCACCAAGCTGTACGGCCACTTCGAAATCCGCGCCAGGGTGCCCTGGGGCAAGGGCCTGTGGCCTGCGCTGTGGATGCTGCCAATCGAGGACAAATACGGCGGCTGGGCGGCCTCGGGCGAGATCGACCTGATGGAGATCGTTGGCGACAAGCCGCACGAGGTGCTCAACAGCATCCATTTCGGGTCGACCGGCCCGGACGCGCGCGCGCTGATCACGCATGTCCATCCATTGCCCGATGGCAGCACCGTCGCCGACTGGCATGTCTACGCGGTCGAGTGGGAACCGGGCGAGATCCGCTTTTACGTCGATGGCGTGCTGACGGCCACGCGCGACCATTGGTGGAGTTGCAGCAGATTGGTCCGCGGCACCGGCGTTCCGGCGCGCAGCGCGGCGGACATCCATCCGTGGCCGGCGCCGTTCGACCAGCCGTTCTACCTGGTCATGAACGTGGCCGTGGGCGGCAATTTCCCCGGCGTGCCCAACCCGAACACGCAGTTTCCGGCCGAACTGGTGGTCGACTACGTGCGCGTGTACGACAAGGTCGGCGGCTACGGCGAGCCCAGGCCACGCGGCAAGGGCCGGTTTCCGTACCAGAAGAAGCCCGCACCCAAGGGCTGACAGGAAAACACATGTCGAGCAGAAAAATTGCGGCGATCGCCGCTGACGCGCCCTGGAACCTGTCCGGTGGCGGCGCGCGTTCAGGCGCGCAGAGTCCGATGTTTACCGCATCCGGCGCGCAGGCGGGCAGTTGGCAGGAATTGCCCGTGTCCGAGCGTGACGCATTGACCGGCGCACTGGACGCTGTCTTGCAAAGCGGCGTGCACGGCCTGTGCTTCAGCCCCTATGTCGACGGTCAGGGGCCGGGAACGCTGGTGAGCGAGCAGCAGATCCGCGCGCGCCTGCAACTGATCGCGCCGCATACACGCTGGGTGCGCAGCTTTTCCTGCACCGACGGCAACGAGCACATCCCGCGCATCGCCCACGAACTCGGCATGAAGACACTGGTCGGCGCCTGGCTGGGAACCGATGACGCGATCAACCAGCGCGAGATCCAGGCCGCGATCGCGATCGCGCGCGCCGGTCACGCCGACCTGCTGGCGATCGGCAACGAGGTGCTGCTGCGCGAGGACCTGAGCGAAGACCAGCTGCTGGCCTTCATCGAGCAGGCGCGCGATGCGTTGCCGGGTGTCCGGATCGGCTACGTCGACGCCTACTACCTGTTCGAGCTGCACCCGCGCATCACGGCCGCGTGCGATGTGATCCTGACCAACTGCTACCCGTTCTGGGAGGGTTGCCCACGCGAACAGGCGATTGAATACATGCAAAGCATGGTGCGCCGCACGCAGGCGGTGGCAGCGGGCAAGCAGGTCATCATCAGCGAGACCGGCTGGCCCGATCGCGGCAGCGCCTTTCACGGCGCCGTTCCGTCGACCGAGGGCGCCATGCGCTACTTCCTGAACACCATGCAGTGGGCGCAGCGCGACGGCATCGAGGTGTTCTATTTCTCGGCCTTCGACGAAGCCTGGAAGGTCGGCACCGAGGGCGACGTGGGTGCGTATTGGGGCCTGTGGGACAAGAACGGACAGAGCAAATTCACGGCATGACAGATCAGCTCCCAACCCTCACCCGCCCGTTCACGCTGCCCAGCGGCGACGCCATTTGCTACTCCGGCTATCGCCACGGCCAGAATCCCGGCCAGCAGATCTATCCCTCGCTGAAAGAAATCCACCAGGACCTGCTGATCCTGGGCAGGCACTGGCGGCTGCTGCGCCTGTACGACTGCAGCCCGCATGGCGAGCGCGTGCTGCAGGTCATACGCGAACACAAGCTGGATTTCCAGGTCATGCTGGGCGCTTACCTGGGCGCAGAGATGAACAACTTCGGCTGTCCCTGGGGCGCCACCTACAGCGAGGAGCAGCTCGACGCCAGCGGGCGCGAGAACCAGGCCGAACTGGACCGGCTGGTGAAGCTGGCACGGCAGTACGAAGACATTGTTTTTTCGGTCGCGGTCGGCAACGAGGCCACCGTCGACTGGACCGACCATTTCGTTCCGGTGCACCGGATGATCGAATATGTGCGCCGCGTCAAGCAGCAGATCGTGCAGCCGGTCACGTTCTGTGAAAACTACGTGCCCTGGCAGGGCAAGCTGCGTGAACTGGTGGCCGAGCTCGACTTCATCTCGCTGCATACCTACCCGGTGTGGGAGTACAAGCATATTCACGAGGCGCTGGACTACACCAAGGACAACGTGCACAGCGTGGCCAGCCTGTATCCGGGCAAGCCGGTTGTCATCACCGAGGCGGGCTGGGCGACCAGTTCCAATGGTCGCGGCATGAACGCCGAGCATGCGTCGCAGGAACTGCAGGAGATCTACTACCGCGACCTGATGGAGTGGACGCGTGCCGAGGGCATCCTGACCTTCGTCTTCGAGGCCTTCGACGAGCCCTGGAAGGGCTCGCCCGACCCGATGGAGCCGGAAAAACACTGGGGCCTGTTCACAGTCGAACGCAAACCCAAGCGCGCGATGCAGGCGCTGTATCCGGAACTCGTCGACGCGGCATGAGTCGATTCAGCGCGACTGCGATCCAAGCCACGAGCCCCACACAGCGTGTGGACCCACCTGACAACATGACCACCACCACCGCCTCGCTCAAAGCCGACGGCTTTCACCTCACCGACTACAACGCAGCACGCCCGTTTTCGAGTTTCCTGCCCGGCATTGCCGGCGCGTATGGCAAGCCGATGTGGGTGTTCTATGCCAACCGGGGGCAATGCATCGCCAGTTTTGGCGTCGCCAACAAGAACAGCGCGATGCTCGAGTTCCAGCCAGCCAACAAGGCCTATGCGCTGACGCCATCGCACGGCTTTCGCACCTTCATCAAGCTGGCAGGTGCAAAGGGTCCGACGCTGTACGAGCCATTTCAGACGGGTGCCGCCGATGGCGTGACCCAGCGGCTGATCGTGCGGGCACACGAGATCGAGATCGTGGAGACCCACGCTGCGCTCGGCCTGCGCGTGCGCGTGGTCTGTTTCACGCTGGCGGGCGAAAACCTGCCCGCACTGGTGCGACAGGTCACGGTGGAAAACCTCGGCTCCGATACGATCCGGGCCGCGCTGCTGGACGGCTTGCCCCAGATCGTCCCGTTCGGGCTCGAGGAACGCCTGCACAAGCTGATGTCGCGCACGATGGAGGCATTCGCCGAGATCCGCCACGTCGAACAAAGCCTGCCGTTCTACAAGCTCAAGGTCGAACCCTCGGACAAGCCCGAGGTGCAGTGGATCGAAGGCGGCTTCTTTGCGTTCACCGTGCAGGACTGCCAAGCCATGCCCGTCATCGCCGACCCGGATCTGATCTTTGGCCGCGACACCAGCCTGCGCACACCGCTGGCCTTCATGCGCGACGATCGCATCGACGCGTCGACGGGCCGCCGCGAGACCATGACCGGCTGCGCGTTCGCACAATTGGCGCTGGAACTGGCGCCAGGTCAATCGCGCAGCTGGACGTCCTACTACGGACAGGCGCCGGATTGGGAAAGCGCCCTCGCATTGCGCGCGCACATAGAACGGGACGCGCTGTTTTCGAGTCGCAAACGCAACGAGAATCGGGCGCTGATCGACGATCTGAGCGCAGGCTTTGACCTGGTCTGCGCGCCGCCGCAGCTGGCGCCGTACACGCGCCAGGCCTTCCTTGACAACACCATGCGCGGTGGCCAGCCGGTGGTGACCGAGGGCCCGCGCGGTGCGCGCGTATTCCACACCTATACGCGCAAGCACGGCGACATGGAGCGTGACTACAACTTCTTCGAGCTGGCGCCCAGCTACTGGTCGCAGGGCAATGGCAATTTCCGCGACGTGAACCAGAACCGGCGCTCGGAAAACTTCACTTTTGCGAATGTTGGCGCATCCAATGTCGAGAACTTCTTCAACCTGATACAGATCGACGGCAACAACCCGCTGGTCGTTCTGGCCGAAAAATTCCGCCTGCCGCAAGACCAGTGCCAGAGCGTGTTCGACGCCTGGCCCGCGGGCGACACCAGCGCATGGCGCGGCTTCCTGTCGCGTCCTTTTCTTGCGGGACAACTGCAGCAACGGCTGATCGGCGCCTGGGGCACGGCCGACATCGCCCGCCCCTGGTTCGACCGCATCATCGGCCTGTGCGACACGATTCAGGACGCAAGCCACGGCGAGGGCTATTGGGTCGATCACTGGACCTACAACCTGGACCTGATCGACAACTACGCAGCGCTGTACCCCGATCGCATGCAGAAACTGCTGCTGGGACAGGCGCGCCATACCTATTTCGATAATGCCCATGTAGTGCTTGCGCGCGCGCGCAAGCATGTGCTGCGCGCCGACGGCAGCGTGCGCCAGCTGCATGCCGTGGTGCTGGACACCGACAAGGCCAGTCTGCTCGCACAGCGCGGCGACCAAGCCAATGCCCTGCGCGCCGGGCATGGCATGGGCCCGATCTACCGCAGCACGCTGATGGCCAAGATCATGGCCCTGCTGGCCGTGAAGTCCACGCTGTTCGACCCCTTTGGCATCGGCCTGGAAATGGAGGCGGAAAAGCCCGGCTGGTGCGATGCGCTGAACGGGCTGCCCGGCCTGTTCGGATCGTCAACCCACGAAGCATTCGCGCTGCAGCGCTGGCTGGCCTTTGTGCGCCGGCAGCTCGGCCAGGGCATGCCGGCAACAAAAAGCATGGCCTTGCCGATCGAAGTGGCCGAGCTGATCCGCGCGACAACCCGTATCCTGGCGCAGGCCGACGCAGGCGATTTCTTTCCCCATTGGCAGCAGTTGGCCGAGCGTCGCGAAGCCTTTCGCGCCGAGGTCCGTTTCGGCGTGGCCGGTGACGAGGTCGACATGGCGGCATCCGAGGTGCTGGCGTTTTGCGACGCCGCCGATCAGGTGCTGGCACGCGGTCTGGCCCAAGCGGTGGACGGTGACGGCCTGCCGGTCAGCTACTACACCCACACGATGGTCGCGTTTGAACCGATTGCGCAGCTTCACGCCGACGAATCGGCTCCCGTGCATGTACGCGCAATGCGCTTCGAGCACAAACCGGTGAGTGCCTTCCTCGAAGGCGCGGTCCACGCGCTGCGTGGCACCGGCGATTCACAACGGGCAGCGCTGCTGCACCAGGCGGTGCGCCGTTCGCCGCTGTACGACGCCAAGATGGGCATGTACCGCGTCAATGCGCCGCTGGATGCCGAGAGCTTCGAGATCGGTCGCAGCCGGACTTTTTCACCGGGCTGGCTGGAGAACGAATCGATCTTCCTGCACATGCACTACAAGTTCCTGCTCGAGATGCTGCGCAGCGGGCTGGCGGCGCAGTTCTACGACGAGTTGCCGCGCGGCCTGGTCGCATTCATGGACCCCGACATCTACGGCCGCTCGCCACTGGAAAACTCCTCCTTCATCGCCAGCAGCCGCTTTGCCGACGCCAAGGCACACGGCGTCGGTTTTGTTGCACGCCTGAGCGGCGCCACCGCAGAGTGGATCAGCATGGTGCTGCACATGGGCCTGGGGCGGGCACCGTTTCGCCAGCAGGAAGGCGCACTGCGTTTCGAACCGCAACCGGTGCTGGCGGACTGGCTTTTCACCAATCAGGCGGCCGACGGCTTTGCGGCCGACAGTTTCGGATTCAAGCTGTTCGGCAAGACCTGGGTTGTCTACCGCAATCCGGCGCGGCGCAATACCTTTGGTGCTGGCGCGGTGGCACCGGTGTCGTACGCGCTGCAGTACGCAGATGGCACACAGGTCGCGCACGATGGAAGCTGGCTGCCCGAGTCGATGGCGCACGATCTGCGCGAGGGCAGGCTGGCGCGGCTGGATATCCTCCTGGCATAAAGCAGCACTGCGCAGCAGCCGGCCCAGTGCGGCCTTGGGTTCTCAGGCCAGGTAGGTCGCGATCGATCGTGGCGCCAGTTCGCTCACGGCGCTGACGCCGCCCACGCGCAGCTCAAACCGGATCGCGGCTTCGGTGCGGTTCATCACGACCGTGGCCACGCTGCCGTCGGGGTTCACGAATGCCGTCGCCTCCAGGTCCTGGCGCGTCGCCGCACATAGCACACGCTGCGCCCCGGGCCGGGCGAAGCGGGTGAAATGACCGATGTAGTAGTACGAGCTCTGGTGCATCAATACGCCCGCCTGCGTGTCCACCAGGATCGGCGCGCTGCACAGGTTGCCCACATGGTTGGGACCGCCGGTCTCGTCGAGCACCAGGTTCCAGTCGATCCAGCCAACCGTCCAGCGGTTGAGGTCGTTGATCATCGAATGGGCGTAACGCTCGCCCAGATCCCACGAACCGGTGTGCGGTCCACCCTCCTGGCAGCCTTCGGTGAACAGCAACTGCTTGTCGGGCCAGGCGTCGTGCAGCAGTTGCACCTGCTCGAAATGGTGTTCACCGTACCAGTG
>JBBKVW010000110.1:0-4477 GCA_037968655.1 Burkholderiaceae bacterium | reverse complement strand
GCGCGACGCTAGCTGCGGTGCCAGCACTTGTGCCAATGGCACTCAGGCGGCTGCGGCGCCAGCACTTGCCTGATGGTGCGCTTCTAGAATGGGTCCCTACACAAATTGATTGGATAGCCCGATGAAAGCAAGCTGGAACGGCGCGGTGATCGCGCAAAGCGACGACACCGTCGTGCTCGAAGGTAACCACTATTTCCCGCCCGATGCGCTGGACCGTCAATACGTCAGCTTCAGCAACCACAAGACCATGTGTTCGCTCAAGGGCGAGGCCAGCTATCTGTCGCTGATCGTCGACGGCGACATGCTGACCGACGCCGCCTGGTATTACGCCGATCCCAAGCCTGAGGCCGAAGAAATCCGCGACCGGGTCGCGTTCGGGAACAACGTGAAGATCGAAGCCTGAGCCGCAGGGCAGTTTTCAAGGCGAATTGCGCAGTGCGCAGCAGGCAGGGTAATCCGGCAGGCAAGGGGCAGGGCGCCGGCGTCGCGGCGGGCGATGCATGGTCGGTAGCAGCCTGCGCCAGCAGCCTGCGCCACGCCACGCTGGCCAGGGGCCCGGCGCGATGAGCCAGTCTGGCCTGACGCCACCGTTCGCCTCGCCGGCCCATCTGCATGATGCGCTGGCCCAGCAGGGCCATGCGGTGCTCAGCCCGCAGGGCGTGGCCGAACTGGCGCTCTGCAGCAAACAAGAACTCGATGCACTGCGCGCCGGCTGGCAGGACCTTCCCAGTGACGAATATCTGAAGGACGGCGGCCGTTACCGGCGCCGGCGCCATTCCTGTTTTGTGCTGCAAGGCGGCGCCGTCGAACAGGCGCCGCATCGCGCGCACTGGCAACCGCTGGCCTATAACGCGCTGCACGGTGGCATGCAACGCTGGTTCGAGCCGATGCGCGCCGATGTTGTGGCACTGCCGGCATGGCCGCGCCTGCTGCTGTGGCTGGCCGAGGTGGCCGACGGCCTGCGCGCCCCTCAGCCCTGGTTTGCCGAGGCGCACCAGTTTCGCATCGACACCACCGACGGCATCGGTCGCCCGACACCGGAAGGCGCGCACCGCGATGGCGTCGATCTTGTGGCGGTGTTCCTGGTCGAGCGGCACCAGGTCAAGGGCGGCGAGACCCGGGTGTTCGACGCCGATGGCCCCAATGGCCGGCGCTTCACCTTGGCTGAGCCCTGGTCGCTCTTGCTGCTGGACGATGCACGTGTGATCCACGAGACGACGCCGATACAGCCCGACGGCGACACGCCGTATCGCGATACGCTGGTGGTGACTTTGCGCGCCGGCGGTTTTCAGGGTGACAATGGTCTGACTTGATCTGCATCAAGCGGCCCAAGGCACACCCGTGCACACTGGGCTTTGCGCGCAACTGCTTGCGCAGTGTGACAAGGCCCGGGGCCAATTCAAAAGAAAGGACAAGCTGCCATGTTTGAACACCTGCTGGTTCCCATTGACGGTTCATCCACCTCCGAACTTGCGATCGACAAGGCGATCGGCCTGGCCAAGGCCTTCGACAGCAAGGTCACCGCGATCTACGTCGTCGACCCCTATCCCTTTACCGGTGTCGGCGCCGATTTCGCCTATGGCCAAGGCCAGTACCTGAATGCCGCCAAGGCGGCGGCCACCGACGCGCTGGCCAACGCGCGCAAACAAATGGAGCTGTCTGGTGTCAAGGTCACGACCGCCACGGTCGAGTCGCATTCGGTCTGGCGTGGCATCCTGGAAGCGGCAGAGTCTGGCGGCGCCGACCTGATCGTGATCGGCAGCCACGGGCGCAGCGGCATCGAGAAACTGGTGCTGGGGAGCGTCGCGCAGCGCGTGGTGTCGCACACCAAGCTGCCGGTGCTGCTGGTGCGAGACTAGTTCAAGCACGGCGACCGGTTTCAACGACAAGTGAACTGACCCCCGGAAGCTGGACGAACTTCAAGTGGTTCCACGGCGGAATCGGCGTCGGCGCCGGCGGGCATGCCAGGACCCGCGCCATACGATCGCGCCGCGCCGTGGCGCAGTTCATTCCTTGATATTGGCTGCCTTGACGATAGCCGCGTAACGGCTGTGTTCGTTTTGCACAAAGCGCGCAAACTCCGCGACCGAGCCCGTTCCCGGCGTGGCACCACCGTCGACCAGCTTGGTGCGGATCTCTTCCATGCGCAAGACTTCCATCAACTCGCGGTTGAGTTTGTCGACGATTGCCGGTGGTGTATGCGCCGGCGCAAACAGACCCGTCCAGGCGACCATGTCGAAACCCTTGAAGCCGGGTGACTCGCCAACCGCGGCCACGTTGGGTAGCGACGCTATCCGGCTCGCACCGGTTACCGCGATGCCCTTGAGTTTTCCGGCGTTGATGTGCGGCGCGGCCGATACGCTGATCAGCATCGCCAGGTCGACCTGGTTGCCGATCAGGTCGGTCACGATCTGCGCGCCACCGCGGTAGGGCACGTGGACCATGAAGGTCTTGCTTTTTTCCTTGACCAGTTCCATCGTCAGTTGCAATACCGTGCCGACCCCCGAAGTGGCATAACTCAGCTTGCCCGGCTCTGCTTTCGCCAGCCGGATCACATCAGCCAGATTGTTGACAGCCAGGCCCGGCCTGGCAACGATGACCATCGGCGCGGTGGTTACCAGGCCAACCGGTGCCAGATCCTTGAGGCCGTCGTAACGCACCGTCGCCGGCGTGACCAGCTTGGCGATGGCCACCGGGCTGTCGGCACCCATGACCAGTGTGTAGCCGTCCGGCGCGGCGCGCACCGCCTTCTCGATGCCGATAGTGCCACCAGCGCCGGAAACGTTCTCGATGACCACGCTCTGCTTGAGACGTTCGGAGAGTTTTTGCCCGATCAGCCGGGCCGTGACGTCGACACTGCCGCCGGCGCTGAAGGGCACGATCAGCGTAATGGGCTTGGCCGCCGGCCAGTCCCCCTGGGCCTGTGCGGTCAGGCTGGCGCTGACGAGCAGCATAGTGGCGCACAACCGCGACGGACAGGCCCTTGTCGCTATGTCAGCCGCACTGCCCGACGTAGCCACACGCAGTGCAAAACGCGCAGCCGTCCTTCTTGATCACGCTCGGGTTTCCGCATTCGGGGCAGGGGCGACCGGCCAGTGGCGCGCTCGCACGCGTGGCATCCGGGTTTTCCAGCACGCCCATTTCGCGTACCGGGTAGCCCTCTTCGTCCAGCACGCCGAGCATGGCATAGCGGTGGATGACCAGCCGCGCCAGGTAGGCCACGGTGGACGGCCAGACCTGCTGGCGGCGCTGGGCATGGGGCAGGCCGGGCACGAAGGCCATGAACTGGCCCAGCGCTTCGGCGTAGTTGAGCAGCTTGCGCAGCTTCATGCCGATCCAGGCCGGGTCGATCACGCGCATGTCCAGTGACAGCAGCCGCGCCAGGCCGTCGTAGGCGCGTGGATAGTTGCCCGACAGGCCCATCGCGCAGGGCCGGGTGACGGCCGTGCCGTCGTGCTGGGGCAGCGTGATTTCCTTGAGCGTGAGCGTGAAGTGTTCGGCGGTGGACGGGTTGTCGATATCCACCGCCCAGGCCAGCGTGCCGCCGGGCCCGGTCTGGGGCTCGTCGCGGCTGAACATCGCGTCCTGCACCGGCGTCGGTCCGCTGGCACCGCCGCGTGGCTGCAGTTGGTCGCAGCGCCAGCGGATCACCGCGGCGGTGGCAGCGACCACGCCCGGAAACAGGCGCCGCTCGCCGCTGGGCGGAAACGGCATTTCGAAGCTGCGCTCCTCGGCCACCGTGGCCAGTGCATCGAGCTTGAGCTGCAGCCAGGCGGCGTCGTTGGCACGCATGTCCATCGACAGGGTCTTGGCCAGCGCGCCCAGGCCGCGCGGCTGCTCGGCGCCGTTGACCCAGACTTCGAACGGGCGCGGCGCGCCGCCTTCGTCGGCTGCGAGTTCACCGACGAAGAGCGCGAAGTCGCCAAAGGGGTGGTGCACCATGAAGGTCCAGGCCGGGTTGCCGGCTGGCAGTTCGGGCCGGCCGGGCCAGCGCAGCGAGGCCAGCACCGGCGCAGGCAGGCGCTCCAGCGCCAGGCGCCGATTGGCGTCCTGTACCAGTAGTGCCGGCGCGGCTGCGGGTGCATCGACATGCAGCACCGATCCGAGCACGCTGTTGGGGCGGTAGGTCGCCAGGCCCTTGAGGCCCGATTTCCAGGCCTGCAGGTACAGGTCCTGGAAATCGGCGTACGGATAGTCGGCCGGCACGTTGACGGTCTTGGAGATCGCGCTGTCGATGCAGGGCGCCACCGCGGCCACCATGGCGGCGTGGGCCTGGGCGCTCAGTTCGAGTGCGGTCACGAAGGCCGATGGCAATGGCGCGTTCTCGCCATGCAGGTGGCGGAACAGGCGCCAGGCATGGTCCTGCACCGGATAGGACTTGACGCTGCCGTCGCCCATGCGCTTCTTGCGCGTATAGCTCCAGCTGTAGGGCGGCTCGATGCCATTGCTGGCGTTGTCGGCAAAGGCCAGGCTGATG
>JBBKVW010000109.1:0-10721 GCA_037968655.1 Burkholderiaceae bacterium | reverse complement strand
CATCGCTGCCTTGCGCAGCAAGGGAGTGGTGGCATGAACCAAACGGAACATTCAGTCTGGACCGGCGCGCGCAAGCGCATCTTCATGCAGGAGGTTGGCACCCGCGACGGGTTGCAGGTCGAGCCGGTGTTCGTGCCCACCGCGGACAAGATCGCGCTGGTCAATGCCTTGTCGTTATCGGGTATGGCCAAGATCGAGGTGACATCGTTCACGTCGCCGAAGGCGATTCCGACGCTGGCCGACGGCGAGATCGTGCTGCGCGAGATCGACCGGGTTCCCGGTGTCGTCTACAGCGCGCTGGTGCCCAACGTGCGCGGCGCCGAACGCGCCATCGACGCGTGTACCGACGAGATGAACCTGGTGATGTCGGCCAGCGACACGCACAACCTGGCCAATCTGCGCATGACACGCGCGCAGTCGTACGCCGCGTTGTCGCAGGTCAACACGATTGCGCGCGCCGCCGGCGTACCGGTGAACGTGTCCTTGTCGTGCACTTTTGGTTGCCCAATGGAAGGCGACGTTCCGGTGGCGGTCGTGCTCGACTGGTGTGCACGTTATGTCGACGAACTGGGCGCACGCGGCGTGACCTTGTGCGACACCACCGGCATGGCTTTCCCGAGCCAGGTGGCGCAGATCACGCGGCTGTTCCGCCAGCGCTGGCCCGACACTGAACTCACGCTGCATTTCCACAACACGCGCGGCATGGGCCTGGCCAATGTGCTGGCCGCGATCGACGCCGGCGCGGACCGTTTCGACGCCTCGCTCGGCGGCATCGGCGGCTGCCCGTATGCGCCGGGTGCGACCGGCAATGTATGCAGCGAGGAAGTCGTGCACGCGCTCGAATTGATGGGTTACGACACCAGCATCGACCTGGGGCGGCTGATCGCGGCCTCGCAACGCCTGCCGGCGCTGATCGGCCACGACATACCGAGCCAGATCGTTAAGGCCGGGCGTCGGCTCGACCTGCACACGCCGCCTGCGGACTTCGACGTCATCCGCGAACGGGCGCTCGCGCGCGGAGACTGAGATGAACCACGGCCCGCAAACCCTGTTCGACAAGTTGTGGCAACGTCACGTCGTGCTGGAAGACCCCGGCGGCCCTTCGCTGCTGTATGTCGACCGGCAGCTGGTGTACGAGGTCACCAGCCCGCAGGCCTTCGAAGGCCTGCGCCTGTCCGGCCGCACGCCCTGGCGGCGCGAGACCGTGCTGGCCACGGCCGACCACAATGTGCCGACGACATCGCGCAAGGCCGGCATCGCCGACCCGCTGGCGCGTATACAGGTCGCACAACTAGGCAAGAACTGCGCCGAGTTCGACATCGTGCATTTCGGACTCGACGATCGCCGGCAAGGCATCATCCACGTGATCGGCCCGGAACAAGGGGCCACCCTGCCCGGCATGACGGTGGTGGCGGGCGACTCGCACACCAGCACCCACGGCGCGTTTGCTGCGCTGGCGTTCGGCGTCGGCACCTCCGAGGTAGAGCATGTGCTGGCCACGCAGTGCCTGTCGGTGCAAAAGATGAAACCCATGCTGATCCGGGTCGATGGCGACCTGCCCCCGGGCGTCACTGCGAAGGACCTGATCCTGGCCATCATCGCGCGCCTGGGCACCTCCGGCGGCACCGGCTATGCGATCGAGTTCGGCGGCAGCACCATCCGCGCGTTGTCGATGGAGGGCCGCATGACCTTGTGCAACATGGCGATCGAGGCCGGCGCACGGGTCGGGCTGGTCGGCGTCGACGACACGACGATCGACTACCTGCAAGGACGGCCCTGGGCACCGACCGGCGCCCAATGGGGCGCCGCGGTCGCGTATTGGCGCACCTTGTCCAGTGACGAAGGCGCAGCCTTCGCGCGAGCGCTTGACATCGATGCCAGCGCGTTGCGCCCAATGGTCAGTTGGGGCACCTCGCCCGAGATGGTGGTGGCCGTCGATGCGCGGGTGCCGGACCCGGCCTTTGAGCCCGACAGCGTCAAGCGCGCGGGCATGGAACGCGCACTGGCCTACATGAACCTCGCGCCGGGCACGCCCATCACCGACATCCGCCCCGACAAGGTATTTATCGGCTCGTGCACCAATGCGCGTATCGAGGACCTTCGGGCCGCGGCTGCGGTGCTGCGCGGCAAACGTATCGCCACCAGCATCCGGCTGGCGCTGGCCGTCCCCGGCTCAGGTCTGGTCAAGGCCCAGGCTGAAGCCGAAGGTCTGGATGCAGTGTTCCGCGACGCTGGTTTCGAATGGCGCGAGCCCGGATGTTCGATGTGCCTGGGCATGAACGAAGACCGGCTCGCGCCGGGCGAGCGATGCGCGTCCACGTCGAACCGAAACTTCGAAGGCCGCCAGGGCGCCGGCGGGCGCAGCCACCTGGTCAGCCCCGCCATGGCCGCCGCGGCGGCGGTGGCCGGGCATTTCGTCGACCTGTCCGAAGGACACTTGCCATGACGCCATTCACGACCCTTGATGCGCTGGTGCTGCCGCTCGACCGCAGCAACGTCGACACCGACGCCATCATCCCCAAGCAGTTCATGAAGTCGATCGAGCGCACCGGCTTCGGAGCGAACCTGTTCGACGAATGGCGTTACCGCGACCGCGGTGAACCCGGACAGGACCACACGCAACGGCCGCTGCAGGCCGATTTTGTGCTGAACCAGCCGCGTTTCCAGGGTGCCCAGATCCTTCTTGCACGCGAAAACTTCGGTTGCGGCTCGAGCCGCGAACACGCGGTCTGGGCGCTGCACGACTGGGGCATCCGTTGTCTGATCGCACCATCCTTCGCCGATATCTTCTACGGCAACTGCTTCAAGAACGGCATGTTGCCAGTCGCAATGGCCGCAGACACCGTGTCGTCACTATTCGACGCAGTCTCGGCCGAGCCGGAGTTTCGGCTGTCGATCGATCTGGCGCAGCAGACCGTGACCTTGCCTGGAGGGCACAAGTTGCCATTCGACGTCGACGCGCAACGCAAGAGCCGGTTGCTGCGGGGACTTGACGACATCGCGTTGACGCTGCAGCAGGCCGACCGTATCCGCGCCTACGAGGCACAACGCCGAGCAGCCGAACCCTGGTTGTTTGCGCCCGCCGCGTAGTGTTGCCTCCAGCGAAGGACGAAACCGAACCGGCGCCGAGCATCAATGGGCGGCCCAGGATTGTTGCCACTTCACAGTCAGTTTTCGATCCCCCTCGTCGCTCAGCGTTACCCCATACTTGTTTTGACCCAGGGCTAGGGCGCCCATATTTGACTGCCCCAGTCTAAGGACGATCGGACCGCTGCGAACGGCGCGAGCCTGTTGATCGCCCTACTGGATCAACGACGGTCGTTATCGTGAGTTCATCCGGCGCGGAATCAGGAAAGTTCAGCATCTGTAGTTGTATGAAGGACTGCGGCGTCGATGAAGTCAGCCACGGTCGCGCGCTTGAATGCAATTGACAGGCTATCAAACGTTGACTGCGATCTGAGCCAGATCCTGTTTGGCCGGCCCGATTGGAGTCTTCTTCCGCAACAATTGACCGGTAAAGTGTGCATTGGCATAATTTGCCAATCAATTGCTGGAAGATTTCAGAATGCCTACCCGTAATGTTGTGTTAACCGACCATCAAGCTACTGTTGTGGAGCTACTCGTCAAGAGCGGCCGCTACCAAAACGCCAGCGAAGTGCTACGCGATGGCCTGCGACTGATCGAGCAGCGCGACGCGGAGGATACCGCCCGCCTTGAGGCTCTTCGCGGCGCAGTAAAGCTTGGTATCGCAGACTTTGATCACGGTCGATTCACGACCTTTGAGGCGTCAGAAACACTCGAGGCCCATTTGGCTTCCGTGGCAAACAAGACCATTGCTGCCGCATGAGCAGCGAATGGACGGTGCGACTCGGTCGACAGGCCGAGCAGGACTTTGTCGAAATCCTGCGATGGACAAAAAGATCCTTTGGTGAGGTCCAGGCCAGAACCTATTCTGAATCGATTTCACTGGCCATTCAGGCATTGAAGGATGGACCTGAGATTTCGGGTAGCAAGCTGCGGGACGAGATTGCGCCGGGCATCAGGACCTTGCATGTCGCACGCCTGGGTCGCAAGGGCCGGCATTTGGTGGTTTTCCGAGTGGGTGGTGATCGGAACATCGACGTGCTGCGATTGCTCCACGACAGCATGGACCTTGAAAGCCATTTGTCGGCTGCCAATGATCTTTGACGTTGAATCCGGACGGAGTTTCCCCCGTTCGCAAGTCGCGAGGTCAAAGCGCCTGGTCGAAAGGGAGAAAGGCAGTCTAGCTGTATGGCATGCATCCCGATCGCGCGCAGTGTGGACAGGTCGTGGGCCATTGAAGGCGGCGGAACCCACGGCTGCTTGCCACAAATCACACCACGATAATTTCGACATACCGTCCGAGCGACTTTTTCGCGCCTTGCCGAAGCATACGTAAACGATTGATGCAAAAAGACTAACTCTTGCCTTCGACGCCAGACACCGACCTCTCCGCCCACACGCCCATGATGCAGCATGACTTGGTTACCCAAGGATCCATGCGGCTTACCCCTGCGTGAATTCGCTTTTGGCTCTGAGTTGGCGGATCTATTGACTATGCGTTTGTTGTGCAAATTCCCGTTTTCGCCCGCCCCATCGCCGAAGGTGGTGCGCTCGAGTGCAAGTGCATGGTTGAGATGATTTCCTCGCACAAGACGGCCTGCCGGGACCAGGGCGGTTCAGCGGCCCTTGTGTGCCACCTCGGGACGAGGTTTTCGAACGCCCAGAGGGCAACTCCAGTGGCCATAACAGTCGAAGCGGTGGGCAACGACGAAACTTGGTTTCGACCAGGAGGCGACGTATTCGGTATTTTGTGACGACGTTTGCGCCGGGTACGGGTACACCCGCGATGAGGCGCTCACGGCCAAGCCAAAGAACCTCAATTTCATACGGGTGGCTGCGGATTCGGTTTCGGCGCTCGCAGCCCTGCAGACGGTCTGCGAAGAGACCAAAGTCAAAACAGACTACAAGGTCGCGATCATCGATGCGTCCGCCGGCATGGACACCTTTGCGATCAGATCGCCAAACGCTTTGGGGACATTCGTGAGTCACCGGTTGCGTTCGCAGTTCCCCTCTTTGAGCGGCACTCGTCGACTTCGATCTGCAAGGCGAAAAATCTCGGACCATGCGCCGCTGACGATCAGGCACGACTTCGCACTGTGAGCAGCGACTGAAGGGCAGGAGAAACCGGGGTTGGCGCCATGAACTGCAAGCGCCAGTTTGCGTCGCCGGGCGTTCCATCGACCGCTCCTGTTCATCGTCCTCGTTCAAGGCGCGAGCTGCAGGTCGATTTTCCCGAGCATGCCGTAGTCGGCGCTGACACAGTCGCCCGGGCTGACCTCGAGCGGCACCATGCAGGTCCCGGTTGACACGTACTGTCCGGCGGCAAGAGCGATGCCGCGCGCCGACAGTTCGTTGACCAACCACGTTAGCGCCACCCGCGGATCTCCGAGCGCTGCGCGTCCATCGCCGTCGCGTGTGTAATGAACATTGCCAGCCGCGTCAGTAACGCTGGCATGTACGCGCGCGCTGCGAAGGTCCACTCCGCGCCATTCGTCGGGGGCGGCGGCGCCGAAGACGAAGTTCCCGCAACACGCGTCGTCGGCCAGCAACTGTGCTTCGCCGGCCCGGGCGAATTCGGTGTACCGCGAATCTGGCACCTCGAATGCCGGATGCATCGAGGCCACGGCAGCCAGAACTTCCTTTTGCGTACGCGGCGTGGCGAGCGGCGCCAGATCGGTGCCGAGCCGGAACGCGAACTCGGGCTCGACCACCCGCATGCGGTTTCCAACCAGGGACACGGCATCGCCGACGGCAAACACGAATCGCGTCAGGATGCGGCCTGGCAAAGGCCCTCCCACGTTAATGTGGGCCTGCCCGGCGGCGCTGGTCGCTGCGATCTTCCAGCCGACCACGGCCTGGCCGCTGACCGTCGGCCACTCGGCCTGGATCGCATGACCGGCGGCCGTGTCCTTAGGACGCAGCGCCTCGGGCAAGCTCGATATCGTCGTGCCGGCGCAGCGGTTCTGCCATAACAGTTCGGCGGCCTTGTAGGCGGGTGTGATCATCACGGGCTCCTTCTTCGGGCGACAACTGCCGCAATGATGCCGCAGTTCGGGCGCACCTCACGGCGGCGGATCTAGCCGACTGCAGGCTCTTCTTGCTGGTGCGCGCGCAGGCGCGCAACCATGAAACCTGCTGCCAGCGTGATGTGGTCGCGCACCAGCGCCTCGGCGTGCGCGCCGTCGCCGCTGACGATGGCATCGAGGATATGACCGTGCTGGTCCCAGATGTCGTGTGGCTTCTCGTCGCTGATCAGCACTTCGCCCATCACGCGCTGGGTATATGTCAGGTGGGTCGCCAGCGCCGGCCCGACCAGCGGGTTGCCGGACAGGCTGTAGATGAACTCGTGAAACTTGATGTCTGCCGCGATCATCTTCGCGACCAAGCCGCTGGCCACCGCCTTGCGCCCTTGCTCGATCAACGCAGGGCCCAGTCGGGCTGCCTTGGCGGCGCTATTTTCGGCTGCACGCCGGCATGCCAACCCCTCAATCACGGCACGCATGTCGTACATGTGCTGCACGTGCCCCGCGTCCATGGGCACGACGATCAGGCCCCGCCCCGGAGCGTCGTGCAGCACGCCCTGGTTGCGCAGCAGCGCCAGTGCCTGCTGCACCGGCTGGCGCGACACACCCAGCGCCTGCGCAATCTGCTCCTGGATTATGCGGTCGCCCGGTGCGAGCTTGCCCGAGGCGATCTCCTCGAGCAGCGCGTCTCGGACCTGCTCGACAAGGTTGGGTACGGAGGAGAGAGCTTTCATGGCGCCATTGTTGCAGGTAGCGGCTGCGCGGCCGCGGGCTGAAGTTGTTGTTGCGCGACGAGGCGCTCGCGTAACACGCGGTGCAATATCTTGCCCGTCGCTGTGCGCGGCATGTCGGCGTCGGCCACGAACAGCAGCGACTGCGGGCGTTTGTAGCCGGCAATTCGGGAGCGGCACCAGTCAAGGATTTCGGCCTCGCTCGCCGGCTCGTGCAGCACGACAACTGCCTGCACCGCTTCGCCCCACTTGTCGTGCGGCACGCCGACGACGGCAACATCCTTGATCTTGGGGTGGCCGCCTAGCACGCTCTCGACCTCGGACGGATAGATGTTCTCGCCGCCGCTGATGATCATGTTGCTCTTGCGGTCGACCAGGTGAATGAAACCATCTGCATCGCGGCGCGCCATGTCGCCGACCGAGCACCAATCGCCCTGGAACGCCTCGGCGGTCTTCTGCGGATTCTCCCAGTAGCCATCGAACACATACGGCGTACGCGAATGCAGTTCGCCGACCTCGCCGTCCGGCACCTCGCATCCTTGCGGGTCGAGCATGCGGATCGGTCCAGAGCCGCTCCATTCGCGGCCGACCGAGCCGAGTTGGGCGATTTGCTCGTCCGGTCGCAGCAGGGTCACCCAGCCGGCTTCGGTCGAGCCGTACAACTCGTAGAGTTTTCCGTTGTGGAAATGCTCGAGGATGGCGAGTTTGGTGTCCTTGCGCGCCGGCGCCGACGAGATCATCAGCTTTTCGACTGCGCTGACGTCATAACGCGCCTTGGTCTCGGACGGCAGGGCCAGCATCATGATGTAGTGGGTAGGCACCAGCGACGTGAAAGTTACGTGTTGGCTCGACAGGGTCGCCAGCAGCGCCTCGGCATCGAAGCTTTTGCGATCGTCGATGACGCAGGTGGCACCCAGGTGCACGAAGGTGTGGCTGAAGTAGAGCGAATTCGCATGGCACATCGGCATCACCAGCAGCGCCGTGTCGTCGCGGCCGAAACCCATCTCCAGCGCCGTGGCCAACGCGATCAGCGTATTGCCTTCGTGGCTGCGGATGACGCCTTTGGGCCGCCCTGTCGTGCCGGAGGTGTACATCAGCGCGCAGGGGTCCGAGGGTGATACCCGCTGCGCCGGCTGCGCACCGGTTGAGCCGGTGATCAGGTCTTCATATGCAGTCCATCCCGATGGCGTGGCGCCGCCGAAGGTGATCCAGCAGCGCGACCCGATCTGCAGTTCGCTGCGGATCGGGTCGACGCGCTCCAGCAGTTCGTCCTGCACGATGAACGCGCGCGCGCCGCAGTGGCTGGCAATGTACGAAATTTCGGGTGTAGTGAGTCGGAAGTTGACCGGCACTGCCACCAGTCCGGCGCGCGCCAGTGCCACATACATCTCCATCCATTCCACGCAGTTGTAGGCGAGCAGCGCGACCCGGTCACCCTTGGCCAGCCCCAGTGCAAGCAGGCCATCGGCCAATCGGCCAGCCCGGTCGTGCCACGCCGAGAAGCTCAACGCACGTTTTGAATCGCGCGCCCCGAGCTTGTCCGGGCTCAGGCGGGCATGGGTGGCAACGGCGTCGGCGACGGTAAGCAGATGGTTCATGGCGACCTCCAGTGAATATCCCGATACTAGAACTCTGAATTCAGAGTTCAATTAGGGATTTTACCTATATTAGAACTCTGAATTCAGAATACGATTTGCAAAACCCCACTTCCGGAGAGTCCGATGAGTACCCCTACCGTTTCCGAACACAGCACCGCCGCACTGATAGCGCGTTTCCTCAAGGCACGCGGCGTGGACCGCGTATTCGCCTTGTGTGGTGGCCACATCATGCCGATCTGGATGCGCCTGGACGCCGAGGGCATCCGCATCATCGACGTGCGCGACGAGCGCGCGGCGGTCTACATGGCGCATGCCCACGCCGAGCTGACCGGCGGCATGGGTGTTGCGATGGTCACCGCCGGCCCCGGCGTCACCAACGCGATGACCGGTATCGCCAACGCGCATGTGGCGCGCGCGTCGGTGCTGATCCTCTCGGGCACGCCGCCGCGTGCCCAGGAGAACCGCGGCGCGCTGCAGGACATGGTGCATACCGACTTCGTGCGTCCGCTGACGCGTTATGCCCGCACGGTCCGCGAGCCCGACTTGGCGCTGCAGGAACTCGACGAAGCCGTCGCACGTGCGCTGGGACATGGCGGCGATCCCGGCCCGGCCTATCTGGACTTCCCGGTCGACACCTTGCGCGCACATGTCTCGGCGGTGGTGCAGTTGCCCGAGCTGATGGCACCGCGGCCGGTGCGCCGGCTGTTGCCGGATCCGGATGCGGTTGCGCAAGCGGTCGACCTGCTGTGGTCCGCGAAACGGCCGCTGGTAATCTCGGGCCGCGGTGCGCGCGGTGCTGCACGACCGCTGCGCCAACTGCTAGACCGCTTGGGAGCGCTTTACCTTGACACCGGCGAAAGCCGTGGCCTGGTCAGCGACGATGATCCGTCGGTCGTTGCCGCGATGCGGGGTTCGGTAATGGGCGAAGCCGATGTCATCGTCACGCTCGGCCGCCGGCTCGACTTCCAGTTGGCCTACGGTTCACCGGCGGTGTTCGGCGACGCCCGTTTTGTCCGTATCGCCGACTGCGCCGGCGAGTTGCGCGACAACCGACGCGGCGCCGCCGAGATACTCGCGACGCCTTCGGCTGCGCTCGAAGCCATGCTCGCGATGGCCGGCGACCGCCCCCCCGCCACCGACCGCAGCTGGGCCGAAGGCGTGCGCAGCAAACACATCGCCCGTGCCGACAAGCTGCGGACCTCGATGGCCGAAGCACCCCCGGGCAGCGACGGCCTGATGCACCCGAACCGCCTGCTTGCGGCCTTGCGCGACGCACTCCCGAACGACACGGTGGTGGTTGCCGACGGCGGCGACTTCCTCAGTTTTGCGCGGGTCGGCCTGCCGGCGACAACCTACCTCGACCCCGGATCGCTGGGCTGCATCGGCATCGGCACACCATTTGGCGTTGCCGCCAGTCTGGCCCTGCCCGACCGAACCGTCGTCGTGGCCACCGGAGACGGCGCCTTCGGTTTCAACGCGATGGAAATCGACACGGCGGTACGCCACAAGGCACCGGTACTGATCGTCGTGGCCAACAACGGATCGTGGGCCATTGAGGTGCGCGATCAGCAGGAAACCCATGGCAAGGTCGTGGGCACCCGGCTGCAGTTCGCGGACCATGCAGCGATGGCACGCGGCTTCGGCCTGCACGCCGAACGGGTCGAACGCGCCGAGGACTTGCCGGGAGCCATTGCCCGCGCGATGGCCAACCGACCGGCGTTGCTGGACGTGCTGGTCACGCCCGAGGCAGCGTCATCCGATGCGAAATCCGGGTTGGCCTGGGTTCCAGACCTCCAGGCCTTGGGTGCCTGGGACACGGCCGAACGCGCCTGGCGCGCGGTAACGCCTGGATGATCGACGCCTTATTGGCGCCCTCCGGCCGCACAGGCAATATGAAGCCGTCGATGCCAATAAACGACTATCCCAATCGGATTGCCCGACCAAGCGTAGGCCATCAAATTCCGAATGGATCAACAGGGACTCAAGCCGAAAGACCTGGGGCCCATGATCGGCCAACGCAACAGGGTGGAGCTACACCACATCAGGAGAGACAACCGGCAATTTCCGTCTTTGGCGGGAATGCGTGAATGCGATCCTTCCCAAATCAGCTGCAAAAAAACCACCTTGCTGCGTCGTCAATGGCAGGGTGTTACGCGTCGATAATCCCTGCCTATCTGATGGCCAACTTTTTCGAGGCCTGACGATAGGTGCCTGATTCATCGATGCAAAAAGACAACCCCTCCCCCACCGTTCCCGACCCCGACCTCTCCGCCCACACCCCCATG
>JBBKVW010000108.1:0-5087 GCA_037968655.1 Burkholderiaceae bacterium | reverse complement strand
CGGCCAGATGCCAGGCGGTGCCACCGCCGCGCCAGTCGCCGGTGTCGTCGACCAGCACGATGCGCTTGCCGGGTCTGGCCAGGCGGCCCATCACGTCCTCGATGGACCAGACATTGGGCAAGTCGACGCCCGGCAACACTGCCTGTTGTGGCAGCTGGCGCTGAAAACCGCTGCCGCTGGGCAGGGATCCGGTCGCCAGCACGATGGCGTCGGCGCCAAAGGCGGGTACTTCGTCGGCATCGAGCGGCGTATTGAGCCGCAGCTCGACGCCCAGGCCCTGCAACTGGCCTTCGTACCAGGTGATCAACTCCAGAATCTGCGAACGGCGGGGCTGCATGCCGGCCAGACGGAACGCGCCACCAAGCTTTGGACCTGCCTCGGCCAGCGTGACGCGATGGCCACGCTCGGCCGTCACGCGCGCCGCCTCCAGGCCGGCCGGCCCACCCCCGACGACCAGCACATGGCGCGGCGTGTTGCTGGGTGTGAAGCGGTCGCCACCCCACTCGAATTCGCGACCAGCCGAGGGGTTGACCAGGCAGGAGATCCAGTAGTCGCGCGAACGCCGGCCCCAGCACATCTGGTTGCAGGAAATGCAGCCGCGCACGTCCTGTGCGCGGCCGGCGCGCGCCTTGTTGGCCAGGTGCGGGTCGGCGATCTGGCCGCGCACGATGCTGACCATGTCGGCCTGGCCCGACGCGACCACATAGTTGGCGTTCTCCGGCGTGCGGATATGGCTCTCGGCCTGTACCCTGGCGTGCTGCACGACCTGCTTGAGCGCTTCGGCCAGCGGCGCGCCCAGCTTGTCGGCGAACTGGAAGGTCGGCATCAGCTCGGCGAAGTTGAAGTAGCCGCCGGTGCCGCAGCTGATGTAGTCGATCAGCTGGCGCGTATCGAGCCACTGCGCGACCTCGCACAGGCCCTCGATCTTGAGCGCGATCTCTACGCCGCTGTCCACGCTGGCGTTCAGGCCGATGATGAAATCCTCGCCGACCCGCTTGCGGCTGCGCTCGATGATTTCGCGCGTGAAGCGCATGCGGTTGTCGATCGGGCCGCCCCAGCGGTCGTCGCGCCGGTTCGACCACGGCAGCCAGAATTGTTCGATCAGGCCGTTGTAGGCGCCGAACAGCTCGACACCGTCAAAGCCGGCCTGTTGCGCCCGCACGGCGGCGGCGACGAAGGATTCGATGATCTCCTCGATCTGCGCCTCGCTCATGGCGTGGCTGCCATCGGCATCGTGGTAGGAGGGCAGTCCCGATGGCGACCATGCCGCCGAATAGGAGTTGTCGAAATCGCCGTGCTGTCCCACATGGTAGAGCTGCTGCAGCATCACGGCGCCCTCGGTATGGCAGGCGTCGGTGATGGCACGCAGCGGCGCGATGATGGCGTCGCTGCAATGCAGCATGTTGCCGCGCGTCAGCACCGCGCTGGCATGCACCGGCACCGGCTCGACGACGATCATGGCCGCGCCGCCCTTGGCGCGTTCGAGGTAGTAGCCCATGTGCCGGGCGCCCGGAATGCCCTGCTCGGCCATATTGGCGGTGTGGGCGCCGAACACGATGCGGTTGCGCAGCTGCTTATGGCGTAGCTGCAGCGGTGCGAACAGATGGGGAAAGGGCTGGCTCATGAAGGCAGGCGTTCGTCAAGGCGATGTTGCGGGAGTGTGCGTGGAAGCGCAGCGCTCCGATTCGGGGTGCAACGCACGGCGCATCGCGCAGACATGGCCTGCGCCAAGGCGAGGACTCGCAACGCCGCCGGGCGGCCAATGCCGGGTGCTGCGCGCCGCGAGATACTTGCTCGCCATGACCTCAAAGGTCTTTCACCAGCCGCAGCGCGTCGTAAATGGCCGCATGGGTATTGCGCGCCGACACCGCGTCGCCGATCCGGTACAACGCAAACGCGCCATCGGCGTTGCTGTTCACGGCTTGTGGCTGACCGGCCAGCAGCGCGGGGTAGTCGATCTCGCCCCGATTGCGCGACTGCGGCTTGAGTTCGAAATACAACTCGTCCAGCGGCAGCGTGCCGTGGTTGACGACCACCTGATCGACCAGGCGCTCCTTGGCCACGCCGCCGTAGTCGCTGCCGACGCGCGCCAGCAGCTGATCGCCCTGGCGCTCGACGGATTCGAGTCGGAACGTTACCGTGAACGTGACGTCGAGTTTTTGCAGGCTGCGCATGTAGGGCACCAGGTTCATCGCCATCACCTCGGGCGCGAAGGAACGGTCCGGCGTCATGACCTCGACCCTGGCGCCACTATTGGCGATCACCTCGGCCGCCTGCAGCGCAGGGTGGTCGCCGGCGTCATCGAACAGCAGCACATTGCGGCCAGGCTTGACGTCGCCGCTGAGGATGTCCCAGCTCGATACCACCAGTTCATTGCCTTTGCTCAGCACATCGGTGTGCGGCAGGCCGCCGGTGGCGATGATGACCACGTCGGGCGCCTCGGCCAGCACGGTAGGCGCGTCGGCCAGGGTGTTGAAGCGGAACGTCACGCCGGCTTCTTCGCAGCGCGCCATGCGCCAGTCGATGATGCTGATCATCTCGCGCCGGCGCGGGCTCAGCGCAGTCAACCGGATCTGGCCGCCGGGTTTGGATGCGGCCTCGAATACCGTGACGCTGTGGCCGCGCGCGGACGCGACGCGCGCCGCTTCCAGGCCGCTCGGCCCGGCGCCGACCACGACGACTTTTCGCTTGCGCGCAGCTGGCGCGATGTCGTGCGGCATCGTCAGTTCGCGCCCGCTGGCCGGGTTGTGTATGCAGTAGGCTTCGCCGCCGGCGTAGATGCGGTCCAGGCAGAAATTGGCGCCGACGCAGGGCCGGATCGTGTCTTCCTTGCCGGCCATGATCTTGCGCACGATATGCGGGTCGGTCAGGTGGGCGCGCGTCATGCCCACCATGTCCAGCTTGCCCGAGGCAATCGCGTGGCGTGCCGTGGTGACGTCCTGGATCTTGGCCGCGTGAAAGGTCGGGAAACCAGTGGCGGCGCGAATCTCGCCGGCAAAGTCCAGGTGCGGATTGCTGCGCATGCCTTGTACAGGTATCAAGTCGGTGAGGCCGGCGTCGGTGTCGATATGGCCGCGCACGATGTTGAGGTAGTCGACCAGTCCGCTGTCCTTGAGCATCTGCGAAATCGTCAGGCCGTCTTTTGCCGAAACGCTGTTCGCAAGCGTGTCGTCGGCCGAATAGCGCAGCCCCAGGATCGGCTTGTCGCCGACGCGTTTGCGCACTGCGCGCAGCACGTCAAACGCAAAGCGCACCCGGTTCTCCAGGCTGCCGCCGTAGGGTGCATCGAGTGTGTTCGTCAGCGGCGACCAGAACTGCTCCATCAGGTGGCCGTAGGCCTCGTATTCGACGCCGTCGACACCGGCTGCAATCATGCGTTCGGTGGCGTCGACATAGTCCTGAATGATGCGGCTGATGTCCCAATCCTCCATCTTCTTGGGAAAGGCCCGGTGCGCTGCCTCGCGCGCATGCGAGGGCGCGACCACCGGCAGCCAGTCGGCCTTGGACCAGGTGGTGCGCCGGCCCAGATGCGTGAGCTGGATCATCACTGCGCAGTCGTGTTCATGGATGGCGTCGGTCATGTCGCGCATCCAGGGCACGACCTCATCCTTGTATGCCAGGATGTTGTTGAACACCGGCGGGCTGTCGCGCGACACGGCGGCCGAGCCGGCCGTCATGGTCATCGCCACGCCGCCCTTGGCGCGCTCGACCTGGTAGGCGCGGTAACGCTCCTTCGGCATGCCGTCCTCCGGATAGGCTGGTTCGTGCGCGGTGATGATCATGCGGTTCTTCAGCCGCAGGTGCTTGAGCTGGTAGGGCTGGAGCAGGGGGTCGTTGCTGGTGGACATGGTGTTCGGATGCGTTCGACTCGGATTCGACAACTGGATGCGTTAACGCTGAATTTATTCGCTATTGCTCTAGTACCACTGGTCGCTCATCGACGCCTTTTTGCGCGCGACGAAATCGCGGATCGACTCATCGACGGCTTCGTCCATCGGCGGCATCTGGTATTCGGCCAGCGCGGCCTTCCAGCGGGTGTTGGCGCGCTTGGCGCTGTCGCTGGAGCCGTCTTCGCTCCAGGTCTCCCAGGGCCGGTCGTCCGAGATGGTCGAATCGAAGAACGCGGTGGTGTAGTTGGCCATGGTGTGGGCACAGCCCAGGAAGTGGCTGCCGGGCCCGACTTCCTTGAAGGCGTCGATCGCCAGGCTGTTCTCGTCCACTGTCACGCCGGCCAGGTAGCTGTGCAGCGCGCCGCAGAAGTCGGCGTCCATCATGAACTTCTCGTAGCTCATCGACAACAGGCCGTCGAGAAAACCGGCCGAATGCAGGATGAAGTTGGCGCCGCAATGCACCGCCGACAGCATCGACATCACGCTTTCCTGCATCGCCTGTCCGTCGGGCAGCTTGGAGGTGGTGAAGGAGCCGGCGCAGCGCAGCGGCAGCTTCAGGCGCCGCGCCAGCTGGCCTATCACCATCGAGCCGACTGCGGGTTCGGGCGTGCCGAAGGTTGGCGAGCCCGAGCGCAGTGACATGCTGGACAGGAAGTTGCCGAAGATGACCGGCGCGCCGGGGCGCTCGAGCTGGGTGATGGCGCAGCCGACCATGGTCTCGGCAAGTGATTGCGCGATCGCCCCGGCATTGGTGACCGGGCCCATCGCGCCGCCCAGGATGAAGGGCACGATCACCGCCGCCTGGTTGGCGCGTGCATAGGCGCGCGCAGCGGTGGTCATGGTGCCGTCCCACAACAGCGGCGAGTTCACGTTGACGTTGCCCAGGATGACGCAGTTCTGGTCGACGAAGTCCTTGCCGAACAGCAGGCGGCTCATCTCGATCGAATCTTCAGCGCGCTGCTCGGAGGTGATCGAGCCCATGTAGGCCTTGTCGGAATAGCGCATGTGCGCATAGACCATGTCCAGATGGCGCTTGTTGACCGGCACGTCGGTCGGCTCGCAGACGGTGCCGCCCGAATGGTGCAGCCAGGGGCAGTTGTAGGCCAGTTTGATGAAGTTCTGGAAGTCCTCCAGCGTGCCGTAGCGCCGGCCCTTGTCCAGGTCCATCACGAAGGGCGAGCCGTATGCGGGAGAGAA
>JBBKVW010000107.1:0-3314 GCA_037968655.1 Burkholderiaceae bacterium | reverse complement strand
ATTTTGCATTCTTGTTGTCATATTAACCAGATCGCTGCGACTATTCGCCCCAATCGCCGTTCGAACGCCCAATGCAAACCGGCTGTGCCAGCCTTGGCCTGTCAGCGCGAGCCGCGCCTGCTCAATGGTCAGGCCTGGCCTCAGCCTGCGACGCGCGCCACGCGGCGACTCTGGACCGCCCGCGCCAGTTCCTGCAACAGGGGCAGCGTCTGCGCCATGCTGATGCAGGCATCGGTCACCGAGACGCCGGGCTTGAGCGGCGTTCCGGCAACGATGTCCTGGCGCCCTTCCTGCAGGTTGCTCTCCACCATCATGCCAACGATGCGCCTGTCGCCACCGGCAACATGGGCTGCGACATCCTGCGCCACGTCCATCTGCCGCTGGTACTGCTTGCTGCTGTTGGCATGCGAGACATCGACCATCACCTGCTCGCGCAATCCGGCCGACTGAAGCATCGCGCAGGTGGCATTGATGTCGTCAGCGCTGTAGTTGGGCGTCTTGCCGCCACGCAATATGACGTGGCAGTCCTGATTGCCGCGGGTCTCGAACACCGCTGCCTGACCCATCTTGGTCATGCCCATGAAGGCATGCATGGCCGCGGCCGCCAATATCGCGTCGCTGGCGACCTTGACGCCACCATCGGTGCCGTTCTTGAAGCCCACCGGGCAGCTCAGGCCCGAGGCGAGCTGGCGGTGGCTCTGGCTCTCGGTGGTGCGCGCGCCAATTGCACCCCAGCTCACCAGATCGGAAATGAACTGCGGGCTGAGCAGGTCGAGAAACTCGGTGCCCAGCGGCAGACCCAGCTCGAGCAGATCGAGCAACAAGCGCCGCGCCATCTCGAGCCCTTCGTTGATGGCGAAGCTGCCGTCCAGATGCGGGTCGTTGATGTAGCCTTTCCAGCCCACCGTGGTGCGTGGCTTCTCAAAGTACACCCGCATCACGATCAGCAGATCGCCGGCCAGTGCATCGGCCTGCTGCTTGAGCTGGCGCCCGTAGTCCAGCGCCTGGTCGTGGTCGTGGATGGAACAGGGGCCGACCACCACCACCAGTCGATCATCCAGACCCTGCAATATGCGCGATATGGCGAGCCGGCTTTGCTCGACCAGTGCCAATGCCTGGACCGGTACCGGCAGCCATTCCTGCAACAGCGCCGGCGTTATCAGTGGCCGAACCGCACCGATGCGGGTATCGTCAATTCGCGTGGCATCCTGTGTGGACAAAGGCTGCGCGGCGGCATGGGCATGTGGAATCATGGGCGAATTGTCACCGTTTTGCGCGGTCCGTCCAGCCCGCCAACAAGCAATCGCCATACGCTCTAATCAGACAAGCATGCACCCTAGGCCCGCACCCGCACCGTCGTCGATCGCCAACCCGCAGCCGGATCTGGCCGGGCTGCTCCGTGCCGGTCCAGCGGGCGCGCCAGTGACCGTGGTGCTGATGATTGCCAACATCGCGGTTTTTCTGGTCATGCTGATGAATGGCGCCGGCCTGTGGCATAGCTCCACCGCCGTACCACTGGCATGGGGCGCCAATTTCGGCCCGGCAACCCAGGACGGGCAGTGGTGGCGGCTGGGAAGCGCCATGTTCCTGCATTTCGGCGTCATCCACCTGTCACTCAACATGTGGGCACTGTGGGATGTCGGCCGCCTGATAGAGCAACTATTGGGCCGCTGGCGTTACCTGCTGCTGTACCTGGCCAGCGGTGTCATGGGCAACCTCCTGTCACTGGTCGTGCAGGGCAACCAGGCGGTGTCGGCCGGCGCTTCAGGTGCCGTTTTCAGCCTGTATGGGGCTTTGCTGGTTTTTCTGTGGCGCGAACGGCGCCAGGTTGAACGCGGCGAATTCCGCTGGCTGTTTGGCGCCGCCAGCGCCTTCATCGCGCTGGCGCTTTTGATGGGAATGCTGATTACCGGTATCGACAATGCGGCCCATCTTGGCGGCCTGCTCGCCGGCGCCTTGCTGGGCACGACGCTGGCGCGCCCCTGGACCGCCATCAGCCCGCACAGCCGGCTTGCCCAGGCAAGTGCCGCTGTCGTTCTGGCGGTCGCGGCCGCGGGCCTGGTAACCGGCATTCCGGCGCCCAGCTACCGCTTGAGCGACGAGTTGCGGGCGCGCGAAGCGATCGTCGATTTTCTGGACCACGATCGGCGCATCAGCCAGCAATGGGAATCCATCCTGGGCCAGGGCCAGAAGGAAAAACTGAGCTTCGACCAGCTGGCCGGGCGCATCGACGACAAGGTGACTGCGCCCTACCTGGAACGCTTCGAACAGCTCCTGTGGCTGAACCTGGACGCTGCCGCGCCGTCGGCGCATGCAGTGGATGTGCTGCGCGCCTATGCAGCGATACGCAGCGACGCCTCGCAGGCGCTGTCCGAGGGCTTGCGGGCGCGCGACCCGAAAAAAATCCAGCAGGCGATGGAAGCAGCACGCAAGGCGCCAGCCCTGGCAAGGGGCGTGGCGGGGGCAAGCACAGGAGCTTCAGCGGCAACGCCGGCACTGGACGCCGCGTCGCAGCCAGATCGGCCGGACCGGTGACGATCTGCAATGCCGATCCTGCGGCTAATTGATTGACGTGATTGCGGACCAGAGTCCTTATTGATCAGGTACACATCAAACGCCGTACCCACACCAGACTGCGGTCGCTGATCAGCCAAGCGTAAAAGCCTCGTGCACCGCACTTTGCACACCACCGCCCATGATCGGCCCGCCGCCGGCGACATGAATCGCATCGCCCACCACGGCCGCGCCCAGGCCGTGGCGCGGTGTGATCATTGGCGCGTACGACTCCCAAGCATCGGCGACCGGGTCGTAGGCCTCGTTCTGGCCATACACACGGTTGGTGCCTTCGCCGCCCATCACGAAGATGCGGCCGCGGTACCACACCGCCCCATGGCCCGAGCGCGCCGTCGGCAAGGGGCTGCGCGGCTCCCAGCGGTCTTTTTGCGCGTCGTAGGCATGGTGCAGGTTGGAGTTGGTGTGACACGAGTCGACCCGGCCACCCACGACATGGATCAGGCCGCCAACGACCAGCGTGCCGGTATGGTCGCGCCCGGTGGGCAAGGGCGCAAGCGACTCCCATTTGTCGGCCTTGGGGTCGTAGCTCAGATGCCAGTCGACCGACTTCTTGCTCGGCCCGGTGTCGCCAACGGCACCGCCAACCGCATGCAGCCGCCCGGCCAGGCCGACGCAGGCTATCGCGCCACAGGCCCTGGGCAAGGCGGCAATCTTCTGCCAGCGCTTGCTCGCCCCATCATAAAAAAAGCACTCGTCATGTGGCTTGCGGTTCTGCTCCTGGTGACCCCCAATGGCATACA
>JBBKVW010000106.1:0-12461 GCA_037968655.1 Burkholderiaceae bacterium | reverse complement strand
TTGGGTTAGCCCTTGACCGCCGCTTCGATCGCCGCGACGTCGATTTTCCCCATCTGCATCATGGCGTCGAACGCGCGCTTGGCCGCCGCTTGATCAGGATGGTTGATGGCGTCCGTCAGCACGCGGGGCGTGATCTGCCATGACAGTCCCCATTTGTCCTGGCACCAGCCACAGACGTTTTCCTGACCGCCGTTTCCGACAATCGCATTCCACAAGCGGTCAGTTTCGACCTGGTCGTCGGTCGCAACCTGGAACGAGAAAGCCTCGCTGTGCTTGAATGCCGAACCTCCGTTCAGGCCGAGACATGGGATGCCAAGCACGGTGAACTCGACTGTCAGAACATCACCCTGTTTGCCAGACGGATAGTCGCCTGGCGCATGGTGAACGGCTAGCACTGCGCTGTCCGGGAAGGTGTCGGCGTAAAACTTCGCGGCGTCCAACGCCGTGCCGTCGTACCAGAGACAGATCATATTTTTGCTGACCATATTGGTACTCCTGAATTGAGACAGACATGTGCATTCACGCTGCGCAGCCAGCCGAACTACTTCAGCAACTTGCATGCGACCGGGTGACACGCGTGCGCGATCGGCGGTCAAGGGCCGGCCGGGCGGCCAACGCGCTTTTACTCTACCAAAGTCAGACACGGTCAACAACGGAAATTCGGCCCGAAGGAGACGACCGCTGCAAGCGAATATCAGTCGTTGACGGCCGTACGGTGGCTACAGTTGAACGGCGCCCAACGCGCCAGCGCAAACCGAATCTAAACGCGTGCCGAGAACAGCCGTGTGCCAACACCACCCGCAACAGTCAGTCCGAATCAAGCACTCAGCCGACTTGACTTTTGCCCTACTCCGCTACACCACCCGCGTCACGTTCGTCGGCTTGAAGCCCAGGTCGGCTGCCTTGCCCTTGCGTGCCCGCGCCGCCATGGCGTTGTTCAGGCTGCGGATTTCCAGCGTCTCGTCGCGCGCCTTGCCGCCCCGGCCTATGCCATCGATGCGCACGCTGCGGGAGTAGGCCGCTGCGCCTGCAAGCGTGTCCTTGGGCTCCAGGTCGATCAGTTTGAGGCCGCGACCGCCGTTGGGCATAGCGTTGAGCTGGTCGATCGGGAAGCTCAGGATGCGCCCGCCCGTGGACGCGCAGGCCACGTGCGTGGCCGACGGTATTTCGGTCGTGCCGACCAGGCCGGCCACCAGCGACGGCGCGTTCACCGTCTCGCCTTCGGCGCAGCTGATGAAGGCCTTGCCGGCTTTCTGGCGTGAAACCATGTTCTCGACCGAGGCCATGAAACCGTAGCCACCCGAAGCGCTTAGCAGCAGTGTTGCGCTGGCCGGCGCGGCAAAGTAGTACGACAACGCAGTGCCTGGCTCCAGGTCGAGCAAGGTGGTAACCGGCTGCCCGTCGCCTCGCGCCCCCGGCAGGCTGGCCACCGCAATTGAATAAACCCGACCCTTGTTGCCGAACACCAGCAAGGTGTCGATCGAGCGGCATTCGAAAGTGCCATACAGCGCATCGCCAGCCTTGAACGCAAAGCCCGCCGGGTCGTGACCGTGCGCTGTGCGCACCCGCACCCACCCCTTGGTGCTGACGACGACGGAAACAGGCTCGTCGACGACCTTGACCTCCAGCACGGCACGCTTTTCGGCCTGGATCAGCGTGCGGCGCTCGTCGCCGAAACTCTTGGCGTCCTGCTCGATCTCGCGCACCATCAGCTTGCGCAATGCTGCCGGGCTGCCAAGAATATCCTCGAGATTTTTCTGGTCTTCTCGCAGGCCCTTGAGCTCCTGCTCGATCTTGATCGCCTCGAGTCGCGCAAGTTGGCGCAGCCGGATTTCAAGGATGTCTTCAGCCTGGCGTTCGGACAGATTGAAGCGCTCCATCAAGGCCTGGCGCGGCTCGTCCGAGCGCCGGATGATGGCGATCACCTCGTCGATGTTGAGCAGCACCAGCTGGCGCCCCTCCAGGATGTGGATGCGGTCCAGCACCTTGGCCAGTCGGTGGCGCGAGCGACGCTCGATGGTCTGCTGGCGAAACGCGATCCACTCGAGCAGCATCTGGCGCAGCGATTTCTGCATCGGCCGGCGATCCTTGCCGATCATGGTCAGATTGATCGGCGCCGAGGTCTCCAGGCTGGTGTGGGCAAGCAGCGTCTGGATCAGCTCCTGCTGGGAGATCCGGCTGGTCTTGGGTTCCAGCACCAGGCGCACCGCGGCGTCCTTGCTGGACTCGTCGCGCACCGCGTCGAGCACCGCCAGCACGCTGGCCTTGAGCTGGGTCTGCTCCTGCGACAGCGCCTTCTTGCCGGCACGGATCTTGGGATTTGTCAGCTCCTCGATCTCTTCTAGCACTTTCTGGCTGCTGACATTGGGCGGCAGTTCGGTTACCACCAGCTGCCACTGCCCGCGTGCCAGGTCCTCGACGATCCAGCGCGCGCGCACCTTGAGCGAGCCGCGGCCGCCACGATAGGCTTCGGCAATGTCGCCGGCCGTGCTGATGATCTGCGCGCCGCCGGGGTAGTCCGGCCCTGTCACCAGCGCCAGCAGGTCGGCGTCGGGCAGGTTCGGGTTGCGGATCAGCGCCACACAGGCCGACGCGATCTCGCGCAGGTTGTGGCTCGGTATCTCGGTTGCCATGCCCACGGCAATGCCGCTGGCGCCATTGAGCAGCGCGAACGGCAGCCGGGCTGCCAGTTGCGAGGGCTCTTCGGTCGAGCCGTCGTAGTTGGGAATGAAGTCGACCGTGCCTTCGTCGATTTCGTCGAGCAGCAGGTTGGTGATCTTGGCCAGCCTCGCCTCGGTGTAGCGCATCGCGGCGGCGCCGTCGCCGTCGCGGCTGCCGAAGTTGCCCTGGCCGTCAATCAGCGGGTAGCGTTGCGAAAAATCCTGCGCCATACGCACCATCGCGTCATAGGCGGCCTGGTCGCCATGCGGATGGAAGCGGCCCAGCACGTCGCCGACCACCCGCGCCGACTTGACCGGCCGCGCGCCGGTATTGCCGTTGGCGCCACCAAAGCCCAGCCCCATGCGGGACATTGAATACAGGATGCGCCGTTGCACCGGCTTTTGCCCGTCACAAACGTCGGGCAGGGCCCTGCCCTTGACGACGCTCAGTGCGTATTCGAGGTAGGCGCGTTGGGCGTAAGTGGCCAGGTTCAGGCCGTCGTCGCCATCGGGTGCGGCGCCGGGGGCGAGATCGAGTGTGGATTGGTCAGTCATGATGGAAAAAGATGCGCATGCCAATGCATCCGCCCGCAAGCACCGGCTTGCGGTTCAGACACAGAACAGATCAATTGCTGGGAGCGGGTGTGCCCGAGGGAAGCGGCAGGGACGGAGCTTGCGCCGGCAGGTTGCCGCGATTGAGCGCGCCGCCCTGTATGGCCGGCCGCACGCGGGAATGCGGAGAGCGCGATTGCGGCGTGACGGCTGCCGGCGGCTCGGGCGGCTTGAGCCCGAGATACAGCGCCATCACGTTCTTCACGTATGCCTTGGTTTCCTTGTAGTTCGGAATCTTGTTGCCGGCCCGCATCACCGCGCCTTCGCCGGCGTTGTAGGCGGCAAGGGCCAGTTCAAGTTCACCGGGAAACATGTTGATCAGGTCGCGCAGGTAACGGGTGCCGGCGCGGATATTGGTCTTGGGGTCGGTCAGCTTGCGCTCCAGCGCGCCGTGCCGATCGGTGTCGACACCGTAGCGGCGGGCGGTGTCGGGCATCAGCTGCATCAGGCCGATGGCGCCCTTGGGCGACACGGCCGTGGCGTTGAAGCCCGATTCGGTCGCTATCAAGGCCTGCAGCAGTTCATAGTCAATGTTGTGGTCGCTCGACGCATCCTGCAATATCTGACGTACTACTTTGTAGCTCGGCGAGCTGTCAAAAAAGGCCAGCAGCCTGGACGACGGCGGGGGCGGCGGCTCCAGCGCGAGGCGTGACGCAGCACTGCGCACTTGCGGCGGTGGATCCAGCCGGGTGTCGAAGGATTCGGCGCTGCGAAAGAAAAGTTCGTAGCGCGCGTCGACCTGTTCGGCCGCGAAATGCGCCACGCCCTTGGTGTCTACATAGGCCCAGACATCGGCGCGTGCCGACAGCGAGCAGCCCAGCGCCAAAGTGGCGCCCGCCAGCCAAAGCGCCAGACCGCGCGGCAAGACGGCCGCAGTCCGGGACGAGCGGCTTCGCTGCATCAGACGTCAACCTCCACAGAATCGCCATGCAATTCCATCAGCTCGCGCCGCGCTGCGGCCTCGCCCTTGCCCATCAACTTGGTGATCAGCATCTCGGTCTGGGCAAAGTCGATCGAGCCCAGCCGCACCGGCAACAGGCGGCGGGTGTCCGGGTTGAGCGTGGTGTCCCACAGTTGTTCGGCGTTCATTTCTCCGAGGCCCTTGAATCGGCTGATGTTCCAGGCGTTTTCGCGCACGCCTTCCTTGCGCAGTTTGTCCAGAATGGCGGTCAGCTCACCCTCGTCCAGCGCATAGGACTTGGACGCAGGCTTCTTGCCGCGGGCGGGTGCATCGACCCGAAACAGCGGCGGACGTGCCACGAACACATTACCATTTTCAACCAGTTTTGGGAAATGGCGAAAAAACAAAGTCAGCAAAAGCACCTGGATATGCGAGCCGTCGACATCGGCGTCGCTCAGGATGCATACCTTGCCATAACGCAGGCCGGACAGGTCGGGACTGTCGTTGGCGCCGTGCGGGTCAACCCCGATCGCCACCGCGATGTCATGGATTTCGGTATTGGCGAACAGCCGGTCGCGCTCGACCTCCCAGGTATTGAGCACCTTGCCGCGCAGGGGCAGTATGGCCTGCGACTCCTTGTCGCGGCCCATCTTGGCGCTGCCGCCGGCCGAGTCGCCCTCGACCAGGAACACCTCGTTGTGGGCAAGGTCGCGGCTTTCGCAGTCGGTCAATTTGCCGGGCAGCACGGCGACGCCCGAGCCCTTGCGCTTTTCGACTTTCTGGCCCGCCTTTTGCCGTACCTGCGCCGCCTTGATTCCCAGCTCGGCCAGCTTGCGACCATATTCGACATGCTGGTTCAGCCACAGTTCGAGCGCCGGCCGCACACAGCCGGAAACCAGGCGCACCGCGTCGCGCGAATTGAGCCGCTCCTTGATCTGGCCCTGGAACTGCGGATCCAGCACCTTGGCCGACAGCACATAGCTGGCGCAGGCGAACACGTCCTCGGGCAGCAGCTTGACGCCCTTGGGCAGCAACGCATGCAGTTCGATGAAGCTCTTGACCGCTGTGAACAGGCCGTCACGCAGACCGCTTTCATGGGTGCCGCCAGCGCTGGTGGGGATCAGGTTGACATAGCTCTCGCGCAGCGGGGCGCCGTCTTCGGTGAAGGCCACGCACCACTGCGCGCCCTCGCCTTCGGCAAAAGTTTCGTGCGCCGCGTCGGCATAGGACTCGCCTTCAAATAGCGGTATCACCGGATCGGCGCTGAGCGATTGCGTCAGGTAGTCACGCAGGCCGCCCTTATATAGCCAGGTCAGGGTGTCGCGGGTCTTCTCGTTCACCAGGCTGACCGTCACGCCCGGCATCAGCACCGCCTTGCTGCGCAGCAGATGCTGCAGTTCGGCCATTGGTATGGCGGTGGTCTCGAAGTATTTGCCGTCCGGCCAGACCCGTACTGCAGTGCCGGTGCGCCGCTCGCCCTCGCCGGCTTCACGCAATTGCAGCGCTTCGACCACTTCACCCCCGGCAAAGGCCATCTGCGCCACCTTGCCCTCGCGGCAAGAGGTGACTTCCAGCCGCTTGGACAGCGCATTGGTCACGCTGACGCCCACGCCGTGCAGGCCGCCCGAGAAGCTGTAGGCACCGCCCTTGCCCTTGTCGAACTTGCCGCCCGCGTGCAGCCGGGTGAACACCAGTTCCATCACCGGCGCGTGCTCTTCGGGGTGCATGCCAAACGGAATGCCGCGCCCGTCGTCTTCCAGCGTGACCGAGTTGTCGCTGTGCAGGGTGACGCGGATCTTTTTGCCATGGCCGGCCAGTGCTTCGTCGGCCGAGTTGTCCAGCACCTCCTGCAGCACATGCAGCGGGTTGTCGGTGCGGGTATACATGCCGGGGCGCTGGCGCACCGGCTCCAGGCCCTTGAGAACCCGGATCGAGCGTTCGGAGTATTCGCCGCCTGCGCGGACTGGGGTGTTGCTTGCCATGGCCGGCATTGTATTCCGCTCCTTCGGTTTTTACTGGATGTAAACACAGCTTTCAGGCGATGACGGCAGCATGGTTACACCGGAATGGTTACATTCCCCGGATGCAGACCGCCGCCAAAAGCTTGTCCATCACCCAGGTACTGGTCTGCGGCGCCGCCATTGTGACCATGTCCATGGGTATCCGGCATGGCTTCGGCCTGTGGCTGCAGCCGGTGACCCAGAGCATGGACTGGACGCGGCAGACCTTCTCGTTCGCCATCGCCATCCAGAACATCGCCTGGGGCCTGGCCGGGGTATTTGCCGGCATGGTGGCCGACAAGTTCGGCGCCGTGCGGGTACTGGTGGTCGGCGCCATCGCCTACGCGCTGGGCTTGGTGGGCATGGCCTATGCGCCAACACCGCTCTTGTTTGCTGGCAGCGCCGGCGTGCTGATCGGTGTCGCGCAAGCTGGTACGACCTATGCCGTGGTGTATGGCGTGATCGGGCGCAATGTGCCAGCCGAGCGCCGATCCTGGGCCATGGGCATTACCGCAGCAGCGGGCTCTTTCGGGCAATTCCTGATGGTTCCCACTGAAGGCTTCCTGATCGCCTCTTTTGGCTGGCAGACTGCGCTGGTGCTGCTGGGCATGAGCGTGCTGGTGATCATTCCGCTGGCGATGGGCCTGCGCGAACCCGGCTTCGCCGCCGGCGCTGCGCTGCGGCGCGATCAAAGCATTGCACAGGCAATACGTGAGGCGTTTCGCTACCGCAGCTTCCAGTTGTTGACCGCAGGATATTTCGTCTGCGGCTTTCAGGTGGTGTTTATCGGCGTGCATCTGCCCAGCTATCTGAAGGACCAGGGCCTGGCGCCGCACGTGGCCAGTTATGCGCTGGCACTGATCGGCTTGTTCAATGTGTTCGGCACCTATGCCTCGGGCGTGTTGGGGCAGCATTATCGCAAGCCCCGCATACTGGCCTTCATTTACCTCGCTCGGGCCGCGACCATCGCCATCTTCCTGCTGGCGCCGCTGACGCCGACCAGTGTCTACATATTTTCCAGCGTGATGGGACTGCTGTGGCTGTCGACGGTACCGGCCACCAATGCCACCGTGGCACAGATCTTTGGCGTGGCCCACCTGTCGATGTTGAGCGGCTTCGTGTTCCTGAGCCATCAGGTCGGCTCCTTCCTGGGCGTGTGGATGGGCGGCCTGCTGTATGACCAGAGCGGCAACTACGACACCGCCTGGCTGATCGCGATCGCCTTGGGGGTGTTTGCGGCATTGATCAATCTGCCGGTCAATGAGGCTGCGATCCGACGGGTGGTGATCCCGGGCGCGCCAGCGGCCGTTCAGGGGTGAACATGCGCATGACTGCTTTGCGCCCCGCCCTGGCCTACGGACTGGCACTGGCTGCTTTGCTGGCAGTTTTTTGGCTGTACCTGCAACCTGAGTTCATGGTCATGCTGGCACAGCAGGCGTGGACATGTTTCTGAGCGCTGGCGCCACAAGAGAGCCCGGCGACCGCCGCCGGGTGGCACCGCGATGAGCGCGCTTTCGCACGGCAACGAAGCAGTATCGCCATGGGTTATGCGCTGGTCCCATCTGGTGCCCTGCGGTGGCACCGTGCTGGATCTGGCCTGTGGCCGCGGGCGCCATAGCCGCTGGTTTGCCACACTGGGCCATCCGGTTGTGGCGCTGGATCGCTCAGAGCAGGCGCTCGAGTTCCTGGCGGCGCAGCCGCCGCAGCCTGACGCGGCAACGATTCGGACCGTGCTGGCCGACATCGAAAACCACGATTGGCCGCTAATTGAGAACGATGCACCACAGACCTTCGACGCCGTGGTCGTCACCAACTATCTCTGGCGCCCCTTGCTACCGACCATCGTGGCCAGCGTCGGCTCGGGCGGAGTCCTGCTGTATGAGACCTTCGCCGATGGCAATGCCTCGGTCGGCAAGCCTTCGCGGCCCGACTTCCTGCTGCAACCTGGCGAGTTGCTTCAAGCCTGCGCCGGGCTGCGCATCGTGGCCTTCGAGGACGGCTTTTGCGCCGATCCGGACCGCTTTGTGCAACGCATCGCCGCGCTGCGCCAGCCATCGCCAGAGGTCCCGGCAAAGGGCGATTTGGCGCAGCCGGCGCGCTATCACTTGTAAGTGCTCGCATGGTGTGACTGGGTAGAATGCTGGTTTCCCGTTTTCCGCTGTGGACATGACACCTATTACTGGCAGCATCGTCGCCATCGTGACGCCGATGCACGAGGACGGCAGCGTCGACTATCAGGCGCTGCGCAAACTGATCGACTGGCACATCGAACAAGGCACCGACTGCATTGGCGTGGTCGGCACGACCGGCGAATCGCCCACTGTGAGCGTCGATGAGCATTGCGAAATCATCCGCGTATCGGTCGAGCAGGCACGCAAGCGGGTCCCCATCATGGCCGGCTGCGGCGCCAATTCGACCGCCGAGGCGATCGAGCTGACCCGTTTCGCACACGAGGTCGGAGCCGACTGCCATCTGCAGGTTGTCCCCTACTACAACAAGCCCTCACAAACTGGCCTATATCAGCATTTCAAGGCGATCGCCGAGGCGGTCGACCTGCCCATGGTGCTGTACAACGTACCGGGGCGCAGCGTCGCAGACCTGGCCCACGACACCGTGCTGCGACTGGCGAAGGTACCCGGCATCATCGGCATCAAGGACGCCACCGGAAATCTGGAACGCGGCCAGTGGCTGATCCGTGACCTGCCCAAGGGCTTTGCCGTCTACTCCGGCGACGATGCGACCGCAGTGGCACTGATGCTGTGCGGCGGCCAGGGCAATGTGAGCGTCACCGCCAACATCGCGCCGCGCCAGATGCATGAGCTGTGCGTTGCGGCGATGGCCGGCGACGCGCGCCGCGCAATGCAGATCCAGTTTGAATTGATGCCGGTGCACAAACAGCTGTTCGTGCAGGCCAACCCGATCCCGCTCAAATGGGCAATGCAGCGCATGGGCCTGTGCAATGGCGCCTTGCGTTTGCCGATGACACCGCTCGAGCAGGAATACATCCCGGTAGTCGAAGCAGCCCTGCGCGATGCCAAGCTGATCTGACAAACCCAATTTCGAAGGAATATCTGGTGAATGCAATTACACGATTGACCCTGCTCGGCCTCGCCCTGACACTGGGCGCATGCTCGGTGCTGGAGTCCGACAAGGTCGACTACAAGAGCGCCGCCAAGGCCCCGTCGCTGGCGGTCCCACCCGACCTGACGCAACTGGCGCGCGACAACCGCTATGCCATTCCCGGCGGTGGCCCGGTGACCGCGTCGGGCTTTCAGCAAGTGCAAGGCGCGAGCACTGTTCCGGTGGCCCTGGCGACGATTGCCGATGTACGCATCGAGCGCTCCGGCAACCAGCGCTGGCTGGTGGTCAAGCGCGCGCCGGAAGACCTATGGGACCCGATCAAGGACTTCTGGCAGGAGCATGGCTTTCTGTTGTCGTTGGACCAGAAAAATCTGGGCATCATGGAAACCGACTGGGCCGAGAACCGGGCCAAGATTCCACAGGACCTGATTCGCCAGTCGCTGGGCAAGTTGTTTGACTCCCTGTACTCCACCGCCGAACGCGACCGCTTTCGCACCCGGCTGGAGCGCAATTCTGCAGGCGAGACCGAGATCTACGTCAGTCACCGCGGGATGATCGAGGTGTATCGGTCCTCCAGCGCAGGCATAGCGGGTGGCGACGCCTCCACCGTTTGGCAACCGCGCCCCGCCGAGCCGGAACTGGAAACCGAATTCCTGCGTCGCCTGATGATCAAGCTTGGCGTCGCGCAGGAGCAGGCCAGGAGCATCACTGCTTCCGGCGTAGCACCTGCCAGCGCACGGGTGGCACAGGTCAATGGGCAGCCGGTGGTGCAGATCGATGACGGCTTTGACCGTGCCTGGCGCCGTGTCGGCCTGTCGCTGGACCGCACCGGCTTCACAGTTGAAGACCGCGACCGCAGCCAGGGTGTCTACTTCGTGCGCTATGTCGAACCCAATCCGGACAAGGCCGAGCCCGGTTTCCTGAGCCGACTGTTTGGCAGCAGTGCCAAGGCCAATACGCCGATCAAGTACCGGATCGTGGTGCGTTCGCAGGCCGATTCCAGCGTTGTGTCGGTGCTCAATGCAGCAGGTACCGTTGAGAGTTCGGCCAATGCCCAGCGCATCGTCAAGGTAATAGCCGACGATCTGAAATAGCACCGCCATGTTGCGTTTCAGAAACCTGGGCAGCGGCAGCTCGGGCAACGCAACCATCGTCGAGGCCCGCGGCGCCACCCGAACCACCCGCCTTTTGGTCGATTGTGGTCTGGGCATCAAACAGATTGATCTGCGGCTGGCGCGCGCCGGCCTCTCGATCGACGACATCGACGCCATTTTCATCACCCACGAACACAGCGACCATATCGGCAGCGCCCGCCAATTGGCCTTGCGCCACAGGTTGCCGGTCTGGATGAGCCGCGGAACCCATGCCGGCACCGGCAGTGCAGACTTCGACGGCCTGCTGCAATTTGCCAGTGACGGCGTCGTGATCGACCTTGGCGCACTATGTGCAATTCCCTTCACCGTTCCGCACGATGCCCGCGAACCGCTGCAGCTGCGCTGCACCGACGGCAACGTCAGCGTTGGCATATTGACCGATCTTGGCCACGCTACCGATCATGTGCTGCAACAACTGGCCAATTGCACTGCCATGCTGCTGGAATGCAACCACGATGCGGACCTGCTGACCAATTCCTCTTACCCGCCATTCCTGAAAAAGCGCGTCGGCGGCAAGCATGGTCATCTGTCCAACGATCAATCGGCGCTGATCGCGGCGTCGCTGAACCATGCGGGTCTGAACACTGTCATCGCCGCCCATCTGAGCCGCCAAAACAACCGGCCCGAGCTGGCGCGTGCCGCCCTTGCCCAGGCATTGGGTCGCGCTGCGCACGACATCGGCGTGGCTGATCCGATGCTGGGGACGGAATGGATCGACGTCTGAGCCAGTTGCCAGCGCGCAGACCCCAGCGCGGCATGCGATGCACCGTGTCCGGCGCCTGGGGTTGCAGCGACTTGTCGGAAAGGCCTACGTATCCCTCGCAGCAACCGAAGCGCCTGACGCAGGCTTTCGGATAAATCCTGCGACCAGCAGCGTCCAGGCAACAACCAGGCCCAAACCCGCAACTACGTGCGCGAGCTTGACCACTGCTTCCTGCCAGGCGACTCCCCCTGTGGCGCCCGCCTGCGCTGCCGCAATCGGCAGCATCTGGGTCGTTCCCCACCATGCATTGGCGGCTTCCGAGAGCGCCATGGGCCAGACCAATCATGGGCCAGACCAGCCATGCGCCTAACAGCATCACGCCTGCGGACTTTGGCCCAATATCGTGTGGCAGTTTCAGCAACAGACTTGCCAGCACGATGATCAGCAGGCCATTGGTCATGAACTGAACGTGGGCCCCGAGGGCGAGCCTCGGAAAAGGTGCTTGCGGCACTACAAATTCCCAGAGCAGACCAACCATCACCAGCATCAGGCCGTGCAAAAGAATCCTGCGGCCGAAAATCTGCGTTCGCATAAATGTCCTGGAGTCGAGAACGAAAGCGATGCAACGGCGCACTATCGAGTCTGGCTGGTCGCGCTGCGCAACACCCGCGGAATACGGGGGGCGAAGTGGAGTCTGCCGGCGCGCGCCCGGGGCTACTGCGAAACACGTGTTTACCCGCGGGATTCAATGACCTCGTGCTATCGAAATTGCTAATGACCGGCACAGATCGCAAATGGGGCCGTGGCTCGACGCAATGTGGTGCCAGGAATCGACCCCGCCGGACCAGGCACCACGGGCCAAGTTCCGACCCTAATTCCACTACGCTCCCCGCGACTCCAGTGGACAGCGCGCAACATGGACGTGATAGCCAGCGAATTGCCCGCCTGAATCTGCGCGACAACCGCGAAGTCCAAGCGTTGATACAACGGCACGTTCGCAGGAACCGTGGCTTTGAGATAGGCGGCGACGTGGTCACGATCGCAGACGCCAGGGCCACAAGCGGGATGTAGTGCAAGTGTTACTTTGCGTCAGCAAGCGTCCAGCCGATGAAAGGGTCGGCAATGAGTTCCTCAAAAAAAAAGAGCCACCCGAAGGTGGCTCTTTTTTTTCAGCGTGCTCTTGCTCAGGGCTTCTTAATAGCAGCGGCGGCTGCCGTCGCAGCGTCGGCTGCTTTCTTGACTGCATCTGCCGCGGCGTCGGCCACCGCTGGCGCGGCTGATGCCGCCAACGCCGCGGCAGATGCAGTCAAGAAAGCAGCCGACGCTGCGACGGCAGCCGCCGCTGCTATT
>JBBKVW010000105.1:0-6317 GCA_037968655.1 Burkholderiaceae bacterium | reverse complement strand
GAGCGCTCGCGCGTGCGCTGCGCCAGTGCGTGTGCCTCGGCCAGGGTTTTCTCCATGTGGGCGCGGTTGCGGGTGAACTCCTCGGACTGGGGCTGGATGCGGGATTCAATCTGGGGCATGGATCGGACGCTGGTGTTGTGGAGCAAATCGCCTGGCGTGTGCGACCAGGGGATCGTGGCTATGCGCGAGGCTTGGATCAGTGTCGCATGGCCATCCAGCCCTGCCAATGCGTGGTTGTCCCCAAAGTTGCGGGCCTTGTCACCCGTGGGACGACGGCTGCGCGCTGTTGCGGCAATGATAGGCAGACCGCCCCTTCATCCACTCTTATTGCATCACCGCATGAGCATCCAGCGCAAGGCCTGCATCGTTGGCGCATTCGAGCACCCGACCCGCAAGGCGCCTGACAAGACCGTCGCACAACTGCACGCCGAATGCGCGCGTGGCGCGCTGGCCGATGCCGGACTGACTTTGCAGGACGTCGACGGCTATTTCTGCGCCGGCGACGCGCCCGGTCTGGGCCCGCTCAGCATGGCCGACTACCTGGGCCTCAAGCCCCGGCATGTGGATTCGACCGATACCGGCGGCTCGTCCTATCTGGTGCATGTGTCCCACGCTGCGCAGGCAATCGCGGCCGGCAAGTGCAATGTGGCGCTGATCACGCTGGCCGGGCGACCGCGTTCGGAGTCCTCCAGCGGCACCCAGCCGCGCAATTTCGGTCCCCATCTGCCCGACGCCCCATTCGAGGCGCCGTTCGGCCCGGTCACCGTCAACATGTATGCCATGGTGGCGATGCGCCATATGCACGACTGGGGCACGACCGCCGAGCAGCTGGCCTGGATCAAGGTCGCCGCGTCACACCATGCGCAGCACAACCCGCATGCGATGCTGCGCGAGCTTGTGACGGTCGACGACGTACTGGCCTCGCCGATGATTGCCGACCCGCTGCGCCGGCTCGATTGCTGCGTGGTCAGCGATGGCGGCGGCGCGCTGGTGGTGGCGCGGCCCGAGATCGCCCGATCGCTCAAGCGCCCGCTGGTCCATCTGCTGGGGGCGGGCGAGGCCGTCAAGGGGCTCGCGGCTGGCCAGATCGACCTGTCCTACTCGGCAGCGGCCTGGTCCGGGCCGGCGGCATTTGCCGAAGCCGGCGTTCGGCCGTCCGATATTCAGTACGCGTCGATCTACGACAGCTTCACCATCACCGTGCTGATGCAGCTCGAAGACCTGGGCTTTTGCAAAAAGGGCGAGGGCGGTCGCTTCGTCGCCGATGGCAATCTGATCTCGGGCGTGGGCAAGCTGCCCTTCAATACCGATGGCGGCGGCCTGTGCAACAACCATCCGGCAAATCGGGGCGGCATCACCAAGGTGATTGAGGCGGTGCGGCAATTGCGCGGCGAATCCCACCCTGCAGTGCAGGTGCCCGATTGCGCGCTCGCGCTGGCGCAGGGCATCGGTGGCCTGCTGGGTTCGCGCCATGGCAGCGCGACATTGATTCTGGAGCGCAGCTGAACATGGCCACCGTCGCATCTGATCGTTTGATTGCCGCGCCCGTCATCAATCCGGACAACGCGCCGTTCTGGGCCGGCACGGTCCAAGGGCGGCTGCTACTGCGCTATTGCAGCAGCTGCGGCCAGCCGCACTGGTATCCGCGCCCGGTCTGCCCGCTGTGCATGGGTGATGCGTCCGACTGGCGCCAGGCGAGTGGCCTGGGCGCAATCTACAGCTTCAGCGTCTGCCGCAAGGTAGGCCCGGTGCCCTATGCCATCGCCTATGTGCGGCTGGACGAGGGCGTGACCATGCTCAGCAATATCGTCGACTGCGACCTCGATGCGATTGCCATCGGCCAGCGCGTACGGCTGGTTTTCAAGCCGGCAGAGAACGGCACGATGCTGCCGATGTTCCGGCCGGATTGAACCCGGACGTTTGCCCGGCGCTGGCCTCGCAGATGTGCCCTGAGCGCGCACAGGCGCGCGTTAATCAGCCGTTGCCAGATTGTTCGCAAACCGATGCTGGCGGCCTGGCAGGACCGCTGATCACGCCCTCAGCAGGCCAGCTGTGCACGCGCCCGGTGCAGGCGCACGAACAGGTTGTCCGGGCTGATCGACAGCTGCTTGCAGACGGACTCGGTCGACTCCTCCTGCAACACCCGCAGCCGCATTGCGTCGCGCAATCCGTTGGGCAGCCGGTCTATGCGATCGAGCGTCTGTGCCAGCAGTTCGCGTTGCTCGGCCACTTCGTGCGGCCCTGGCTGGGGCGATTCGATCGCCAGCGCGCCGTCTGCGTCGTTCTGCTCTTCCAGGCTGTCCAGGCCGGCGCGCTGGCGCACCAGGTCGACGATCTTGTTCTTCAGGATCGCGGTGAGCCAGGAGCGCAGGGCGGCCCGCCCGGCGAACGCGGCCTTGCCCGACAGCACGGCCTCGAACACGTCGTGCACCACGTCTTCGGCCAGCATCGGGTCCTGCAGTCGGCGCTGCGCAAAGCGCACCAGGTCCTTGCGGTGCGCGACCATGTCGGTCCAGGGCACCGGCAGGCTGGTCGGCGCGTTGAAGTGTGATGTCAGGCTGGCAGTGGGGTTCATGAGGGTCTCCTGCGTCCGGGTTGGCGATGACCTGACTGTGCGCGGCGCGTATCGCGCGCACATCGCGAAAGCTCACAGCCAGATAACATTTGCGTAAGAACAGGCTCCATAAGACGACACTCCAGGCATGGTGCCCACAATACTTGTTGCAGAAGACCAGGCCGACATCCGCGAACTGCTGGTGATGAACCTGCGCAATGCCAGCTATGAGGTGCAGGCGGTGGGTGACGGCGTGGCCGCGCTGCAGAGCCAGAACGAGCAGGCCAGCGACCTCTTGATCCTCGATCTGATGATGCCGGGCATGGACGGGCTGGAGGTGTGCAAGGCGCTGCGCGCGCGCGGCCGCAGCACGCCGATCCTGATGCTGACCGCCAAATCAACCGAGCTTGACCGCGTGCTCGGCCTGGAACTGGGCGCGGACGACTACCTGACCAAACCGTTTTCGCTGGCCGAGCTGCTGGCGCGGGTCAAGGCGCTGCTGCGCCGGGCCGATATGCAGCGCTCGGCGCAGGCCAATGCATTGGCCCAGCCCAGCCAGATCCGCAATGGCGATCTGGACATCGCGCCGGCCAAGCGCAGCGTGCGCTATCGCGGCGAAGCACTTGATTTCACCGCGCTCGAGTTCGATCTGCTGTTGCACTTTGCCCAGCATCCGGGCCATGTGTTTTCGCGCGCGCAGCTGCTCGGTGCCGTCTGGGGCTATACCCACGATGGCTATGAACACACGGTGACGACGCATATCAACCGCCTGCGTGCCAAGCTCGAGGCCGATCCGATGCGGCCCGAGCTGATCCTCACGGTGCGCGGTGCCGGCTACAAGATGCGTGAAGCACCCGGATGAACAGGCGTTAGATCGTGAGCGTGCGCCTGCGCATTGCGCTGACCATCTTCCTCACCGGTGCGTTGACGGCGATTGGCGTCATTGCCACCGTGCTGTTCGCGTTCCAGCGTTTCGAGCACGAAACCACCTACCAGCGCGCCGACGCCTTCCTGGGCCGGGTCGTCGGCATGTACGACAACATCTTCGAGATGCACCAGCTCCAGCCGCAGGATTTCAACCAGTTCCTGCGCAACCTGGTGCTGTTCGAACCCGATACCCAGCTCTATCTGCTCGATGCCCAGGGTACGGTGCTGTCGTCCACCGGAAAGACCGTATTGCCGACGGGCTTCAAGGTGCGACTGGAGCCGGTGCGCGAGGCCGCTGGCACGCCCGACATGCCCTACGTGATGGGGGACGACCCCGAACGCATGGAGGCCGGCGCCATTGTTGCGGCGCGGGCAGTGCGCCGCGCCCTGATCCGCAACGACGAACCTGTGGCTGGCTACCTCTACCTGGTCTGCCACAAGCCGGTGTTGCCGCAGGGGCGATTGGCAGTGCTGGGCAACAGCATTGCCAAACCCGCCCTGATTGCCATCGTCGGTGTCGTGCTGCTGACAACCTTGATGGCAGCCTGGATCATCGCCACCGTGACCCGGCCCCTGCGCCAACTCACGCGTGCGGTCGCATCGATCTCGCAGGACGGTCTGGACCTGGGCGCACCGGACGCGCCCGAGCGCAAGTTGCCCCCGCGCACACCGGACGAGTTCGGCAAGCTGACCAGCGCGTTCGAGATGATGCTGGAAACGGTGCGGCGGCAGTGGTCCGCGTTGCGCCGGCTGGACCATTTCCGCCGCGAAGGCGTGAGCAACCTGTCGCATGATTTGCGCTCACCGCTGACCGCCACCACGGCCTGCCTGGAGACGCTGGAGGGGCGCTGGCAAGGCGATGCTGCGCGCAGTGCCGATCGCGAACTGGTCGCCATGGCGCTGCGCAATACCCACAACGCCGCGCGCCTGGTGCAGTCGTTGGGCGACCTGGCGCAACTGGACGAGCCGCAATTCCGGTTGCGCTGCGAGGTGCTCGACGCTGGTGAACTGCTGGACGACATCGCGCTGCGCTTCGGCCAGCGCGCGCAGAGCCAGGGCGTGGCCCTGCAGGCCGTACATGCAGCCGACCCGCCGGCCAGGGCGCCGTTTGCGGCGCTTGACATCGAGCTGTTCGAACGCGCCATTGCCAACCTGGTCGACAACGCGCTCAAGTTCTGCCGCAGCGGCGATCGCGTCGATCTGTCGGCCAGCACGCATGGCGACACGGTCGAGGTGGTGGTCAGCGATTCCGGTCCGGGCATTCCCGCAGTGGACCTGCCGCATCTGTTCGATCGTTTCTACCAGGCCCGCAACACGGTTGCACCCAGCACCGGCGCCGGTGGCAAAGGACTGGGCCTGGCCATCGTCAAGCGCATCGCCGAACTGCACGGCGGCGAGGTGCGGGTGCACAGCGAAGCCGGCCGTGGCACGCAGGTGACGCTGGTTCTTCCGGCTGCGCCCTAGGGTTTACCCCCGCAGTTGACCTTGTGTCGGCATGACCGCGTTGGCGGGGCAATGCCAATCTGGCATGACAAGGGCTTGCTGCGATTGCAATAGCGTGATAACTTGCCTTGCGGCTGGCCGGTACAACGCAATGGTGCGGCTGGTCGCTGTCATCTGTGGCCAACAGCACGAGGGGCTGGCTACGCAATAACTACTTAACTCAGGAGCCAAAAATGAAAATGGAAATGAAAGCCATCGCCAGCGCAGCAATGCTGGCAACGTCGGCCTGGATGATCGCGACGCCGGCAGTTGCCGGCCCGGCGGCCTGTGCCAATCGGGTGAACAACACCCATGCCAAACTGCTGGAATGCGTCACGATCGACGGTGTGCGCCAGCATCAGGCGGCATTCCAGGCCCATGCCGACGCCAACAACGGCATCCGCACCTCCGGCACACCGGGTTACAAGGCGTCGGTCGACTATGTCGCCAAGCAACTGACTGACGCGGGCTACAACGTAGAGGTTCAGCCCTTCCAGTTCCAGACTTTCATCACGCTGTCGCCCACGGTGCTGCAGCAGACTGCGCCGCTCCCTGGCGGGCCGATTGTCAACACCCTCATGACCTATTCTGGTAGTGGTGATACGACGGCAGCGGTCAGCACCTTGGGGGGGATCCTCGGCTGCAATGCTGGGGACTTCGCAGGTTTTCCTGCTGGCAATATTGCCCTGATCAGCCGTGGCACCTGCTCATTTGCGATCAAGGCAACCAATGCCTTCAATGCGGGCGCCAAGGGCGTCGTCATCTACAACAACGCCGCCGGCGCGCTGAACGGCACATTGGGCGCGACCTTCGCGCTCGACATTCCTGTGACTGGGGTGACGCAAGCCGTCGGCCAGCAACTGGTTGCAACAGCTGGCCTGCAAATGCGAATCAAGGCAGATACCTTCCGTGGGACGGCGACGACGTACAACGTGCTGGCCGAGTCCAAGGACGGCGATGCCAATTCGGTCGTGATGGCCGGCGCCCACCTCGATTCGGTCAACGCCGGTCCGGGCATACAGGACAACGGCTCGGGCAGCGCTGCCATCCTGGAAACGGCACTGCAGATGGCCAAGGTCAAGCCGCGCAACAAGGTGCGCTTTGCCTGGTGGGGCGCCGAGGAATCGGGTCTGGTGGGTTCCACCCATTACGTCAACAATCTCTCAGAAGAAGACAAGGACCGCATCAAGCTGTACCTGAACTTCGACATGATCGGCTCGCCCAATCACGTCTACTTCATCTACGACGGTGACGATTCCGATGCGGTCGGTGCCGGCGCGGGTCCGGATGGATCGGCTGCGATCGAAAAGCTGTTCGAGCACTTCTATACCCAGCGCGGCCTGCCGTTCAAGGG
>JBBKVW010000104.1:0-3718 GCA_037968655.1 Burkholderiaceae bacterium | reverse complement strand
GAACACCGAACTGTACTCCCGGCATGCGCCGCCCTTGCGCTACAAATCTGGCTTTTCGTGCATTCGTTTGATATCGAATTCGCATCGAAAGCCACGAATACCGGAAATGGCGTCAATTGAATAGTTCAAGCATGCCACACGAAACGGCGACTTGTGACTCGGCGACAATGCCTGCGATCGCACGCTGTGAACCGCGCAATCCTGACATGGAAACGAACGAGACAACTAATTCAAACACGCTGCGTCCCGTTGTACTCCAAGGGCAGACAGGCGACCTGATCGGCTTTTACCATCCACCGGCCCATCGCAATGGTGGCAGCCTTGGTGATGTGCTGCTGGTTCCTGCGTTCGCAGAGGAAATGAACCGCTGCCGTTCGATGGTCACGATGCAGGCGCACGCATTTGCAGCCATGGGGATGGGAACGCTCGTACTTGACCCGCGTGGCACGGGTGACAGTGCCGGGGAGTTCGAAGCAGCAGATTGGGACGGTTGGCGTGACGACCTGCAATTGGGATTGCAGTGGTTGCGACAACATGGCAATGGTTGCCGCACTGTATGGGGCCTGCGTTTGGGTGCGCTGATGGCGGCAGAAATCGCCGTTGCCGACAGCGGGATCGAGCAACTGCTGTTTTGGATGCCGGTGACATCCGGCAAACCGTACTGGACCCAGTTCCTGCGCATTCGAATTGCCGCCGAAATGGGTATGGAGGACGGCGCCAAGAGCACGACCACATTGCGGGAACGATCTGCAGCAGGGAACTGCGTCGAGGCTTCAGGCTACCTGGTTGGTCCACTGCTGGCCCAGCGTCTGGACAAACTGGAAATGCCAGCGGCGCAACGCCTGGCGGGCAAAAACATCGCATGGTTTGAAGTCGGCGTCAATGCGGACTCAGCCATGCCGCGCGCAAACGTCAGCATGGTTCAAGACTGGCAAAGCCAGGGCGTACAGGTCACCCAGACCCAGGTGGTTGGACCTGCTTTCTGGCAAGTGCATGAACGGGCGGTTGCGCCCTCACTCGTGTCGGCTACGGTGGCCGCAGTCTCCGCTTGGCCGCAAACGGCGAGCCAACGTGCCGGCGTCCCTGAAATCGTTGCGCAGGCCGAGCGCCCAAACACCATTGCCGCCGAGTACCCGGTCACCTTTTCTTGCGCCGATGCCTTGTTGGCTGGCATGGTGCATCGCGGAAAGGACCGCGGTCGCCTGGGCGTTGTCATCGTCGTTGCGGGTGGACCGCAGTTTCGCGTCGGCGCCCATCGCCAATTCGTGTCATTGGCACGATTGTTTGCATCCAACGGCTATCCGGTGTTGCGTTTTGACCTGCGCGGCATGGGCGACAGCGGCGGCGATTACCTCGGATACGAACGTTCCGGGCCGGACATTCGCGCAGCGATCGACGAATTGCAGCGCCGCGAACCAGACGTTCAGGACGTTGCACTGTTTGGCGAGTGCGAGTCAGCCAGCGGAATCCTGTTTTACGCCGCCACGGACGCGAGAGTGCGCAAGATCGCGCTTGCCAATCCGTGGGTACGCACACCAGGTGTTCAGGCCGAGACCATACTGAAGCACTATTACCTTGATCGACTGAAGTCTCCCGAGTTCTGGCGCAACGTCCGATCAGGCCAGTACAAGATTGGTCATTCCCTGTCGTCGTTCTTCCAGGTCCTGTTGGCTTTTTTTCGCGGCCGCTCGGCGACGCGCGCTGCCAGTTCCGGGCAAGATTCGTTCGACCAACTGCCGCTGCCAAACAGAACAGCGGAAGGCATGCGCCGATTCGACGGTTCGGTGCTCTTGCTGATGAGCGGTCGCGATCTCATTGCCCGTGAGTTCGACGAGGTGACCAACGCGTCGCAGGCCTGGCGCGGTTTGTTGTCAGGCCAGCGCGTCACGCGCAAGGACATCGCCGACGCAGACCACACGTTTTCAAAGCCGGCAGCAAAGGCCGAGGCGCAAAGCACCTTGCTGAACTGGCTTGCAATCTGATTGCAGACCCTTCGATCCTGCAGTGCGCAGGCACGACGGTCTGGCAGTTTCTTCAGACGTCCAACGTCACAAGCTCGCTGTATAAATCGCGAACCTGCGTGGCAGCGAGCGTTGCGCTCTTGAATAATTTTGGTTGCAAGCGGCGTTGCAGCAATGACCACGCCGGCCTGCTGCGCAACCAGCGCGCCTCGATATTGAGCGTCACAAAGCCATGCTGGCGCAGCAGGTGATTGCGTAGCACGGCGTTCCATCGGCCAAATACGTCGGCATCGCTGACGTGCATGATCCAGGCGCTGCGCATACGTTTCCATATGATGGGTTTGTAGACGACCCAACAGACCTCGTCGCCCACGCCAAACGCGACGAAGTTCAGCCAGGGAATCGCCTTATGCGCGTTGAAATCTGACAGATCCTGGCCTTGCAGTCGCATCGCGATGCGCTCGGGCTCGGACTCGGCGAACGCACCGCGCCGCAAGGACGCCAAAGACACCAGGGACGGCAGGTTGAAACAGACATACTGCCGGTCGTCCAGGTTCGCAAACTTCAGGCCAAGAAATACCTTGGTGACTGTCGGGTTCGGCGTGAACATCGTGAAGTGGTAGCCACTTTGCTTGATGAGCTTGAGCAAAAGCCCGATGCCGTGCTGGCGGTGCGTTGGCAACACGCACCAACTATGGGGATTACAGAATCGTTCCAGTTTCCCGTCGATGATCTGGTCCGAATAGATGGCGCAGAAGACACCCACCAGTCGCTCTTCGTCGCGCAGTTGCATGCCGAAATTGGGCACGTTTTCTGCCCATGCATGGCTTACCGAACTGATCCAGCGCTCGGCCGAAAAGCGGCGATTCAGCTGCTCGTGCAGAAACTGGCCAACTTCGGGCAGATGCTCGGCCAGGATTGGTAGTACTTTCATTCGCCTGCCAGGGCCGGCCGCGCAGAGTCGTCTGCTTGCGGATGCATGTCCCGCACGATTGCCAGCATCACCGGCAACGGTGCTTCGCCCGCAGCACCCAGGAAGCTGTTGTTCTGGTCGGTCTGCAGCCTGGGCAAGCGCGGCTTGTATATCGCAATGCGCAGGTCCTTTGCCAGATGCGCACAAGCGGTCTCGCCCGCCGCCTTGGCAGCACAGTATTCGGTGAAGCCCTTGGGTGGCTCATCAAGAAACACGGTTGACGGGTAAAGCACAGTTAATCTGGACGTCCGTGCGTGCGCCGGCAATACCGCGCGCACCAGCTCGACGAATCCATGCAGGTAGAACTTGCAGAAGTTGTCAAAAAGCGGAATGCTCCAAGCGCCGTCCACGCTCTTGGCAATTTGCGGGGTGGCGAAATAGTAGAGATGCGTCGTTTCGAGCGCATGCAGTTCCGCCATCAACGCGTCAGGCAAAGGCAGGCATACATCGAGCTGCAGTAGGCCCACCGTGAAGCCCAGAAGCCCGGCTTCCTTTTGAATGCGCTGCGCGTCTTCTCGCCCATTGGCATAGGTCAGGGTGACCTGAGCGCCGCCCGCCATCAGGATCTTGGCAACCATTCCCCAAGGCCGCGTGAGCCGCCGACGACCAGCGCCCGCTGCCCGGCAAAGCGCTCGGCGCCAACAGCCCCTGCCAGTTCTTCGAGGCGCACCTGCTCGACAGGCGGCGCACGAAAGAACGCATGCAATGTGCCCTCGAACGTCGCACCGACGACGCCGATACGAATGCTGCGAAAGCGTGCATCGCTGTTGGTCACCTCAAAGGG
>JBBKVW010000103.1:0-8034 GCA_037968655.1 Burkholderiaceae bacterium | reverse complement strand
CAGGTCTACGCGCTGGACAACTCGGTGCGCACCGCATGGCTGGATGCGTCACGCGGATTTTTCAATGGGACCAGCCTGTTCCTGCAGGTGGTGGGGCAGACCGAAAGCGCGCATGTCGTCGAACTGTCGGGCGGCGCCCAACGCACACGCTGGAACGTGGCGACCGGCCTGAGCCCGGTCAAGATCGACCGGCGCGGCTGGGGCAGCTACCGGGCGGGCGACTACGACGAATTGGTGGACTGCCCGGTCGAGATGGGCGATTTCTGGAGTGGCTGTTTTGTCACCGCAGGCGTGCGCCACCGATTTGTCGTTGCCGGTGCCGCACCCGGGTTTGACGGGCGGCGACTGCTCAAGGACACACAGGCCATTTGCGAGACGGCGATCGCACTGTGGCATGGCGCCAGTGTGGGTCGAACCAAGGCCGCCAGGCCACCGCAGCAGGACTATGTATTCATGCTCAATGCGGTCGACGATGCCTACGGGGGCCTGGAGCACCGCAACAGTACGGCCTTGATTGCCGCGCGCAGGGACCTGCCGCGCAAGTTGCCCAAGGGCGCGGCTCCCAAGCAGGCCGAGGGTTACGCGAATCTGCTCGGGCTTATCAGCCATGAGTATTTCCATACCTGGAACGTCAAGCGCCTGCGGCCGGCAGAGTTTGCCAACTTCGACTATGGGCGCGAGAACTACACGCAGTTGCTGTGGTTTTTTGAGGGCTTTACCAGTTACTACGACGATCTGCTGCTGCGCCGCGCCGGCCTGATCGACGACCAGACCTATCTGCGCCTGTTGACCAAGACGGTCAACCAGGTGTTGCAGACGCCCGGGCGCCGAGTCCAAAGCGTGGCGCAGGCCAGTTTCGATGCCTGGGTCAAGTACTACCGGCAGGACGAGAACACCGCCAATGCCACGGTCAGCTATTACACCAAGGGCGCCTGTGTCGCCTTGTGCCTGGACCTGAGCCTGCGCGCGCAAGGCGATTCCACATTGGATGAGGTGATGCGCGGCCTGTGGCTGCGTTGCAAGGGCGGCCCGATGCAGGAGCAGGACCTGCTGGCGGTTTTGCAGGAGCACACCGGCCGGGCCTGGGACGGCGAGATCGCCGCCTGGGTCCATGGCACGCGGGAACTGCCCGTGCAGGATCTGCTGGCGCGCCATGGCGTGGCCGTACTCGAGGAACCGGCGCAGATCGCGCAGGCACTCGGGCTGCGGGTGACCGAGCAGGGCGGCGTACACATCAAGACAGTGCTGCGCGGCGGCGTCGCAGAGCGGGCAGGTTTTGCCGCCGGCGACGAATGGCTGGCGCTGGATCTGGGCCGGGGTGTGCGTGCGCAAAGCTGGCGCCTGATGCGCCTGGACGAACTGGCGCTGTACGCGCCACAGGGTAGCGAAGTGACGGCCTTGATAGCGCGCGATCGGCAGATGCTTCGCCTGCGCCTGACGATGCCCAAGGGGCACACGAGTTGGCGCCTGGCAATACGCGATGTGCAGCAGCTTGCTGCGTGGTTGACACCCGCCCACTGAGCAGAGGCGATCGATCTGATCGCGGCGACGCGCAGAGTTTCAGGCAGGGGGTGGCATCGCGGCTTCGACCGCTGCGCCATAGCGCTCGGCCTGTGTATGCCCGCGCACTTCATGCACTGTGGCATAGGCGCGCTGCACCGCTGCGACGAAATCGGGTAGATTGCGGGTGGCATCGATCTGCATGCACAGCGGATCGGCGGTCGGGCCCAGCATCTCGATCAGGCGATGGCAAGCGACCGCCCGTGCCGCGGCCAGGTCGTCGCTTGCCGCTGCGTATGCGCCGTTTGCCGGAGCGGCCACCGTGGCAGGTGACGCACGCATTGTGGGTGGCGCACCAGCGGTAGGCGCAATGAAACCGTCCAGGGCCAGCGTCTGGAGCATCTGCGCAATGTCTCCCAGCCCGCCGGCCAGTCGCTGCAACTCGGTCAGCTCGCGTTTGCCGTCCACCAGTATCAGCAGCGTGCGTCCGCGCCCGACCAGGCCGTGCAGTCGCGCAGCGATCGCTTCCTGTCCCTTGTCAGTCTTGCGATAGATGCGCTGTTCATCCATGCTGTTGAACTGCTGCCGATGGTCCGGTGCTGTTGGACGAAGCGACGTCCATGCCAGCAGGGGAGGCGCCACGCTGCATCGCTTACTGACCGGTGAAAACCGGCGCGCGTTTCTGCAAAAAGGCCGTCACCCCTTCGATGTAGTCGTGCGTTGCGCCCAGCGCAGACTGGGTCTCGCGCTCAACGTCCAGTTGCTGCTCCAGCGTTCGGCCGTTGGCCCCCTGCAACAGAGCGCGGGTTGCCACCAAGGCCTTGGTCGGCATGTCGGCCAGGCGTTGCGCCATGGCCGTTGCCGCAGCCAGCGGGTCGTCGGTGACTTCCCAGATCAGGCCCCAGTCGCGCGCCTGTGCGGCCGACAATTTGTCACCGGTCAGCGCCAGGCCCATTGCACGGGCCAGGCCCAGACGTTGCGCGAGGAACCAGCTGCCACCGGCATCGGGCACCAGGCCGATCTTGCTGAAAGCCTGTATGAAATTTGCGCCGGGCGCGGCAAAGGCCATGTCGCAGGTCATGGCCAGCGAGGCACCTGCTCCAGCGGCCACGCCATTGATCGCCGCGATGCTGGGCATGCGCAATGTCTGCAGGCGACGGACTGTCGGGTTGAATGTGGAGGCGATGACCGGGCCCGGATCGGCCCGTTGCACAAGGTCGGGGCCGGGCGTCAGGTCGAAATCGGAAAGGTCTGCGCCGGCGCAGAAACCGCGTCCGGCACCGGTGATCACCAGCGCGCGAATCGCGCTGTTGGCCTCGGCCCGGTCCAGTGCCGCCCACAGATCCAGATGCATCTGTCGATTGAAGCTGTTCAGCGACTGGGGACGGTTCAAGGTGGCAATTGCAACCGATCCATGTTCTGCATAAAGCACTGTGGCTTCGATCATGGCCGTGTCCTTCCAACGTAAGTTTTTCGATAGCCGGCAATTTAACATCGATGCCTGCGCGAGGCAGCAAAGATATCCCTTAGCATCACCGCTTGCATCACCAACGAGGGAAATCCGGCATGACTTACGAAATGATTCAGGTACGCACCGAAGGCGAGCGGGTTGGCGTGGTGACGCTGAACCGCCCCAAGCAGCTCAATGCCCTGAACAATGCGCTGATGGACGAATTGGGGGCTGCGCTCAAGGCCTTCGATGCCGACCCGGCGATCGGCTGCATGATCCTGACCGGCAATGAAAAGGCATTTGCTGCCGGCGCCGACATCAGCGCCATGGCCAACTACAGCTTTGCCGACGTCTACAAAGGCGACTACATCACGCGCAACTGGGAACAAATTCGGCAAGTCCGTAAACCGGTGATTGCCGCCGTCAGCGGATTTGCATTGGGTGGCGGCTGCGAACTGGCCATGATGTGCGACTTCATCATCGCTGCCGACAACGCCCGTTTTGGTCAACCCGAGATCAAACTGGGCGTCATTCCCGGTGCTGGTGGAACGCAGCGCCTGCCGCGCGCGGTGGGCAAGGCCAAAGCGATGGACATGGCGCTGACCGGCCGCATGATGGACGCGGTGGAGGCCGAACGCGCCGGGCTGGTCAGCCGTGTGGTGGCGCTAGACGAGTTGATGGACGAGGCGCTGGCCGCAGCGCTGCAGATCAGCGATTTTTCGCAGATCGCCGTCATGGCGGCCAAGGAATCGGTGAACCGGGCATTCGAGGGCAGTTTGTCCGATGGCATCACGTTTGAGCGCCGGCTGTTTCATGCGCTGTTCGCCACCGAGGACCAGAAAGAAGGCATGGACGCGTTTCTCAAGAAACGCAAGGCGGTATTCCGGCACCGGTAGATTGCGCCGCAGGCGCCGGGACCGGGTAAGGAAGCCGGCCAAACCCTGGTTATAATTTTGGGCTGTCGCGGGTGCTGCCACCCACGCACACACAACGGTTTCTCGATGGCGCTTTAGCTCAGTCGGTTAGAGCGATGGAATCATAATCCACAGGTCCGCGGTTCGAATCCGTGAAGCGCCACCACCCAATTCGCAAGTCGCCGCCGCACACCCTGCGTCGTTGATGCCTTGCTCCTTGGCGCAGGGGGCAAAGATGGGGCAGCGCATTGCCGATGCGCCCACATGACCGGCAATCGAATCGCCACTGCAGTTGGGGCCGCATAATCGGCCCAATACCATGAGTCGACGCGCGTCCCTAGCCTGGCTGAGCCAATTGTTGCCCTTCCTGCAATGGCGGCACATGGTGGACCGCGTGACGCTGCGCGCAGACGCGATTGCCGGGTTGACCGGTGGTCTGGTGCTGGTGCCGCAGGGCGTTGCATTTGCAACCATAGCCGGTATGCCGCCCGAATACGGCCTGTACGCAGCCATGCTGCCAGCAGTGGTGGCCGCCTTGTGGGGATCATCCTGGCATCTGGTATCGGGGCCCACGACGGCGATCTCGATCGTTGTTTTTGCCACCATGAGTCCGCTGGCCGATCCCGGCACGCCGCAATACGTGGCACTGGTGCTGACCTTGACCTTCCTGGTCGGCGTGATCCAGCTGGCGCTCGGCGCACTGCGCTTGGGCACTCTGGTTAATTTTGTATCGCACACCGTGGTGGTGGCCTTTACCGCGGGCGCGGCGGTGCTGATCGCGGCCAGCCAGGTCAAGAACTTCTTTGGCATCGAGGTCGCACGCGGGGCCTCGGTCTGGCGCGTGCTGGAGGCCCTGGTGCGTCAGGTTACCGATATCAATCCGTTCGTGATGGCGGTTGCCGTGGTGACGATATTTGCCAGCGTGCTGATTCGCAAGTGGCGCCCGCGCGCGCCTCACATGATCGCGGCCCTCGTGATCGGTGGCCTGTTGGCGGCACTGCTGGACATGCTGTTTGGCGCCGAGCGCACCGGGATCAAAAGCATCGGCGCCTTGCGGGTTGGTTTCCCGCCGCTTTCCAGTCCGGACTTTTCAATGGGCACGATTGAGAAACTGGTGCCCATTGCATTTGCGGTGGCATTGCTGGCGCTGACCGAGGCGGTATCGATTGCCCGCGCTGTGGCGCTCAAGAGCGGCCAGCGGATACAGGGCAACCAGGAATTCATCGGCCAGGGACTGTCCAATCTGGCAGGCGCCTTTTTCTCGGGCTATGCGTCCAGCGGCTCCTTCAATCGCAGCGGACTGAACTATGAAGCCGGCGCCCGTACCCCATTGGCAGCCGTTTTCTCCGCCGTCTTTCTGTTGCTGATCGTGCTGTTCCTGGCGCCGCTGGCCGCATATCTGCCGATTCCGGCGATGGCCGGTGTGCTGTTTGTCGTGGCCTGGGGACTGATCGACTTTCACCACCTGGCCGAAATCGTGCGGGTCAGCCGCCAGGAGACCGCCGTGCTGGTGGCGACCCTGGTTGCGACGCTCACGCTGGACCTGGAGTTTGCGATCTACAGCGGCGTGTTGTTGTCCTTGCTGCTGTTTCTCAATCGCACGGCCAAGCCGGGCATCGAAGATTGCAAGCCCTTGCCGGGCCAGTGGCCACCCGGCTTTGGCAACGATACCGGTTTGCCTGATTGCCCGCAGCTCAAGATCGTGCGCATCAACGGCGCGATATTTTTTGGCGCTGCCAACTATGTGTCGGCCGAACTGCAGCGCATCGATGAACGCAAGCCGATGCAGAAAAACCTGCTGGTGGTCGGTTCGGGCATCAACTTTGTCGATCTTGAAGGGGCGCAGTTGCTGGCGCAGGAGGCGCGCAGGCGCCGCGCGCTGGGCGGTGCCCTGTATGTCTTTTACATGAAGGACGAGCCGCTGGAGTTGATGCAACGCTGCGGCGCCTACGATGTCATCGGAAAGGAGAACTTCTTTCGCCTGGGCGAGGATGTCATCGGCAAACTGTTCCCGCGCCTCGACGCCAGTATCTGCAGTTCGTGCAAGGTGCGCATTTTCAAACCCTGCAAGGTCGACACGTCGATCGATTCCGACGCGGACAGCGGCCCGGTCGAGCAGCCGATCGTGGTGGTGCCACGGCAGGCGAGCGCGACCGTCGCAACTGCGAAGGACTAAAATTGCGGCCGGTCGGCTTGCAATTGCCCTGCGGGCAGGCAGCCGTCTTCAACCTTTTTGCACAGCCCCTGGATGAAAACCATGAAACGCTGTTTATCTCTTGTGTCCATGCGCGCATGGCTGTTCTGGCTTGCAGGCGGCATTGCCTTGTTCGGTGTCACTGCGGCCAGCGCCCAGATGGGCGTTCGCCAGATGCCCGTTGCCGCCAAGCGCGGAGTGATGACGGTGACCGCTCCGCCGGAAATCATGATCAATGGCAGCACCTTGCGGATGTCTCCCGGTGTGCGTATCCGCGGACCGAACAACATGCTGCTGATGTCGGGCACGCTCATCGGCCAGAAATATGCCGTCAATTACCTGCAGGAGCCACAGGGACTGGTGCGCGAAATCTGGATCCTGAACCAGGCCGAGGCCGACGCGCAGCCCAAGGGCTGGGACACGGTGACAAATATCCGGTTTGCCTCGGACGGCGACCTGCCCAAGGTTGATGACGGCAAGACGCCATATCACCTGTTGCCCAAGTTTCCCAAGCAATAGGCCGGTCGGCTGGTCCGCCACAGCGCGGCAAAGTCGACAAGCACACGCAACGCATTGAATGCGTGCCGCGTATCTGTGTATCTGCATTTCCACGAGATAGTCCAGCATGAGCAAGAAAGTCTTCATCAAAACCTTTGGCTGCCAGATGAACGAGTACGACTCGGCCAAGATGGTGGACGTATTGCATGCCGCGCAAGGCTATGAGGCGACCAGCAACGTCGACGAGGCCGATCTGATCCTCTTCAATACCTGCTCGGTGCGCGAAAAGGCACAAGAGAAGGTTTTCTCGGACCTGGGCCGGGTCCGCCACCTGAAGAAAAAAGGCGTGCAGATCGGCGTGGGCGGTTGCGTGGCCAGCCAGGAAGGCGAAGCCATCATCGCGCGCGCGCCGTTTGTCGATGTGGTGTTCGGGCCGCAGACACTGCACCGCTTGCCCCAGTTGCTGCGCCAGCGCGAAACCCAGGGCAAAGCCCAGGTGGACATCAGCTTTCCTGAGATCGAGAAATTCGACCATCTGCCGCCGGCCCGGGTCGACGGCGCCACTGCCTTCGTCAGCATCATGGAAGGCTGCTCGAAGTACTGCAGCTATTGCGTCGTGCCCTATACCCGTGGCGAAGAAGTGTCGCGGCCTTTCGACGACGTGCTGGTCGAGGTTGCGGGTCTGGCAGACCAGGGCGTGCGCGAGGTGACGCTGCTGGGGCAGAACGTCAACGCCTACCGGGTGCCGATGACCGAGGGCGGCACACAGGCCGATCTGGCCACCTTGATCGAGTATGTGGCCGAGATCCCGGGCATCGAACGGATTCGCTTCACGACCAGCCATCCGAACGAGTTCAGCGCCGCGCTGATCGGCGTGTATGCGCGGGTGCCCAAGCTGGTCAATCACCTGCACCTGCCGGTGCAGCACGGTTCGGACCGCATCCTGATGGCGATGAAGCGCGGCTATACCGCGATGGAGTACAAGTCGACCGTGCGCAAGCTGCGTGCCATCCGTCCCGACCTGGCTTTGTCAAGTGATTTCATCGTGGGATTTCCGGGTGAGACCGACACCGACTTCGCCAAGCTGATGAAGCTGGTCGAAGACGTTGGTTACGACAGCTCATTCAGCTTCATCTTCAGTCCGCGGCCGGGTACTCCGGCGGCGGCGCTGCATGATGAGACGCCGCACGCGGTCAAGCTGGCGCGCTTGCAGCAATTGCAGGCAACGCTGGACGAGAGCGTCAAGCGCATCAGCGCCAGTCGGTTTGGCACCGTGCAGCGGGTGCTGGTGGAGGGCAAGGCGCGCAAGGACGACAGCCAGTTGTTCGGACGTACCGAGTGCAATCGGGCGGTCGTTTTCGAAGGCCCGACGCGGCTGATCGGGCAGATGGTCGACGTGCGGATTACCGAGGCGCCGCAGCGGTCGTTGCGGGGCGAGGTGGTGACCTTGCCCGCGAAAAACGTATCCCTTGCTGAGT
>JBBKVW010000102.1:0-3180 GCA_037968655.1 Burkholderiaceae bacterium | reverse complement strand
ATGCCGAACAGCCCAGCCCCGGCCATGGGCATCACCATGACCATCATCAGCAGCCAGCCGACGACGCCGATGATCACGCCGTGAACGGTCGGGCTGGCGCCAGGCAAGCGCTCATTCAGCAATGCCATTGCAAGGCCGTAGCCGACGATGCCGATCATGAAGTGAACTGCCCAGCCGAGCATTGGCGCGTCGGGCGAGCCCATCATGGCGGCGATCATCTTCGGCAGGTCCAGTGCGGGCATCACGCCCATCATCGTCTTCATCACCATGAGCGCCGACAGCACCAGCGTTGCGGCCAGTCCGGCAAGAAGACCTTTAAAGAAATTGGACATCACGAACTCCTTTTCGAGTGGCCCCGAATTGGACCTCTTTGCGATTGCAATCCTGGGCTGTCGAAGCCCATAGGTCTGTTCGTTGCCGCACACAGTCTGCGAGAACGCGGTTTGCTCGATCGTGCGGCGTCGTGCGCATGGCACGCACGTCGAACCGGCTCCTGGCCGGTGGAACCGCGCAATGGCTTTCAGTGGATACATCGCACAGACGTGGTTGGCTGCCTGGACGACGCTGTTCTGGTGCGCCAAGGTCGAGGCCCCGCGGCGGAACGTCCGTGCTTGAACACTACAACACGACGACGTGACGGTGTTGAAACCGCTGGCCTAAGGGAAACGACAAAGTGGCCGTTGCACCAGCCTGTATGGGCTGGCGTAACGGCCACTTCCTGTTGGTGCCTGCGCGAGTGCACACTTGCGCATGGGCGCGCGGGCGATTGCCTTATTTCTTGGCCTTGCTCAGCGCCTTTTCAGTCGCGTCCGATTGCCACATATTGGCAGCCACATCGACCTTCTTGGCTTTGCCGGCAGCATCCAGATCGATCTGGACCTCAAAACTATCGCGGCCCTTGACGATCTCCATCTCGACGTAGTCTTTCTCTTTGTCGTTGGTAGATGTGATCTGGTACCCCATTTTTTTCAGTTCTCCGCTGTAAAAGGCGACATCCTTGCCGAGCGCCAGCGACTTCTCCAGTTTCGCTTTCTCGTCGGTCCAGCCTTTGCGATAGGTGCGGTCGCTGTAGAAGTCGCCGTTGACCAACAGCTTCGTGGCCATGACTGGCTTGCCGCTGTGCATCGCTTCTTTTGTGGCATCGGCGCGCCACAGGTTGCTGTCGACCTCGACCTTGCTGCCCATGTGGGTCTTCTTGTCCAGGTCGATCTGCACCTCGTACGAATGGTTACCCTTGACCACTTCATATTCGAGGGATTCTGGCTTGTCCTTGTTGATCGCGGTGATGGTGTAGCCGTTGTCTGCAATGATCTTCATGTAATCAGCCTTGCTCGCGCCGACCTTGAGCGCCAGCTTCAAGCTTTCCTTGTCGCCATTCCAGGGCTTCATGCGGTCGCGGTCGCTGAAGCCCATGTTGTTGACGACTGGCACTGCCATCTTATCGGTCGTCGTGACGGCTGTTTGCGCAACGGCAACCTGGCAGGCGAAGGTGGTTGCCAGTACGGCGGCAACGGCAGTGAGTGAGGATGATGATATTTTCATGGAAAAGCTCCCTTTGGTGATGCTGGACAAGTCCGGCGCTCTTGTTGGTCAAAGCCAACGACGTTCCGGCGCGCTCCAAACGCATCCGGTCAGACATGTTCAAGGGAGAGCGGCAGGTCGACCATCAGCGGGCGAGACAGCGTGGTGTGGGAAATGTCCTATCGCAGCACATCGGTGGCGCTGTGCGGCCGTTTGTACCAGGGCAGATACGACCTGGCTCTGCTCGATGTCCGGCAGTTGAACTCCCGGCCTGTTGATGCGCGCCGGCGCAGCCGCGGACGAAGCGATTGCCCTGAGCGTTCGGCGTGCAATTGACGCGTTGCACGCCGTGCGGGACAAGACCGGCCGAGCGCAGGATCAGGCGACCGTCTACATCCGCGAGAAGCCAATGAATGCCGTGCTGAATGCCACTGGCACGAGGGCACTATCGGCGCTCTGGTTGTCCGGTAGGTCGCGATCGCCTCGCGCATTTCTTCCGAACCATTCGCAGGCGCTGGCCAACTTGCCGCCGTCGAACGGCCGCGGGATTATCTGGCGCATCCAAGATGGGCTCCAGGTGCTCGACTGGCAAGGCATGGTGGGGTCCGCGCGACTCCGGCCCGGCTGAATTGCTGGAAACCGGACAGACAGTTCGCTGACGCACAGAGGGTGTGCATCTGACCGTAGAGACTGGACGATCTATGGTTGGCAGCTCCGCGACGGGCGGATCAGCCCCATCAAGGATGCACACATGACCGTCCCTCGCAAGACCCCATTCAGAGCAAGCGCAACGTCCGACACCGACTACGGGGGTTTTCACGAAATCACCAAAGGCGGGTTGCCTGGAGGTCGCACTGCCATCTTGGTCGGTGGGCCGCTCTGGAGCCATCCGAGCCAAGAATCCTTGGTGAACCAGGCGAGCCGAGCATGAATGTTCGGCTCGCCGGAGCAACCGGCAAAACCGGCATCCGCTTGGTCAAGGAGCTCACTTCACGGGGCCACCACCCGATTGCGCTGGTCCGTGCGAGCTCCGACACCAGCGCGCTGGTGCCAGGGGTGGAACTGCGCCAGGGCGATCTCTCCGAGCTTGCGGATGGCGTATGCGATGGCTGCGATGCGGTGATTTTCGCCGCCGGTTCGGGCGGCTCGACAGGACCCGAAGTGACCGACAAGGTCGATCGTGACGGCGCGATACGCCTGATCGACCTCGCCGCGAAGGCGAAGGTCCGCCGCTTCGTCATGCTCAGTTCGGTCGGCGCCGGGGATCCGGATCCCGACGGCAAGCTCGCGCACTAGCTGCAGGCGTAAACCCAAGGAGCAAATGATGAAAGCCGCGATTGTCAAGGCGTACCAGGCACCGATCCAGATCGGGAACATCGACAAGCCTGAATTGAAGGACGATTCGGTACTGGTCGCCGTTCACGCCGCCAGCATCAATCCGATCGACGACATACTGCGGTCGGGCGACATGAAGGACATGATGCCGCTGACCTTTCCCCATGTCATGGGCTACGACGTATCGGGCGAGGTCGTGGAAGTCGGCAAGGATGTCAAACACTGCAAGGTCGGCGATGCGGTCTTTGCCCGGCCGAACCAGCAAGATGCCGGCGCCATTGCAGAATTCGCCCGCGTCAAGGCCAGCGAACTGGCGAGCAAGCC
>JBBKVW010000101.1:0-16131 GCA_037968655.1 Burkholderiaceae bacterium | reverse complement strand
GGCAAGCGCCGCGACCTGGCCGGCGTGCAGGCCGAGTTCGGCGTGCCGGCCCATCTGATGGTCGACTACCAGACCCTGGTGGGCGATACGGTGGACAACGTTCCTGGCGTCGAGAAAGTGGGCCCCAAGACCGCCGCCAAGTGGCTGCTGGAATATGGATCACTCGATGCGGTCGTGGCAAATGCCGATTCGATCAAGGGCGTGGTCGGGCAGAACCTGCGCAAGGCGCTGGATTGGTTGCCCACCGGGCGCGCCTTGCTGACGATCAAGACCGACTGCGAACTGGACCAATGGATCAGTGGACTGCCCGCGTTCGATGCCATGGCGCTGGGCGCGCAGGATGTGGAGGGCCTCAAGCAGTTTTACGAGACCTATGGTTTCAAGGGCCTGGTGCGGACATTGGCGAAAGCCGGGACAGACGATGCGCCAGATGCGGCTGCACAGGATGATGGAGCGGCGCCGGGGCAGTCAACGCAGCAGTTGCAAGAGGACGGCGCAGCAGCAAAGGCCCCGGCCCAGCCCACCCGCTACGAAACCATACTTAGCTGGGACGCGCTGGAGCGCTGGCTTGCCAGATTGCGCAGCGCCGAGCTGGCGGCGGTCGACACGGAAACCACCTCGCTCGACGAGATGCGTGCCGAGATTGTTGGCGTCAGCTTCAGCATATTGCCCGGTGAAGCGGCCTATGTGCCACTGGCGCACAACTATCCCGGCGCGCCGGACCAGTTGCCGCGCGACGAAGTGCTGGCCCGGCTTAAGCCCTGGCTGGAGGATGCGCAATGCCACAAGCTGGGCCAGCATATCAAGTACGACCGGCACGTATTTGCCAACCACGGCATCGAGGTGCAGGGCTATGTGCACGACACCATGTTGCAAAGCTATGTGCTTGAGGTGCACCGACCGCATGGCCTGGCCAGCCTGGCCGAGCGCCATCTGGGGCGCAGTGGCATCAGCTATGAGGATCTGTGCGGCAAGGGCGTGCACCAGATCGGCTTTGACCAGGTCGATATCGCCAAGGCGTCCGAGTACTCATGCGAGGACTCGGACCAGACGCTGGATGTGCACGCCACGCTGTGGCCGCGCATCCAGGCCGATGCCAAGCTGGCCTTCATCTACCAGTTGGAGATCGACAGCAGCGAGGCGCTGTACCGGGTGGAACGCAATGGCGTGCTGATCGATGCGCCCACGCTGGCAGCGCAAAGCCACGAACTGGGCCAGCGCATCATGCAACTGGAGGCCCAGGCGCATGAGCTGGCCGGCCAGCCCTTCAATCTGGGCAGCCCCAAGCAGATCGGCGAGATATTCTTTGGCAAGCTCGGTCTGCCGGTGGTCAAGAAGACCGCCACTGGCGCGCCCAGCACCGACGAAGAAGTGCTGGAAAAACTGGCCGAGGACTTTCCGCTGCCGGCCAAGATCCTGGAGCACCGCGGCCTGGCCAAGCTCAAGGGCACCTATACCGACAAGCTGGCCCAACTGGCGCTGCCGCGCACCGGGCGGGTACATACCCATTACGCCCAGGCGGTTGCGGTGACCGGTCGACTTTCCAGCAACGATCCCAACCTGCAGAACATCCCGATCCGCACCGCCGAGGGCAGGCGCGTGCGCGAGGCCTTTGTGGCCGCGCCTGGAAATGTCATTGCCAGTGCCGACTACAGCCAGATCGAGCTGCGCATCATGGCCCATATCAGCGAAGACGCGGCGCTGGTGCGGGCCTTTGCCGAGGGTATGGACGTGCACCGCGCTACCGCAGCGGAGGTGTTCAGCGTAGCGCCGCAGGAAGTCAGCAGCGAGCAGCGGCGCTATGCCAAGGTGATCAATTTCGGACTCATCTACGGCATGAGCGCCTATGGCCTGGCGCGCAGCCTGTCGATCGACAACACGGCGGCAAAGAACTACATCGAGCGCTATTTCCAGCGCTACCCCGGCGTCAAGCGCTACATGGACGAAACCCGCGAGTTGGCGCGCGAGAAGGGCTATGTCGAGACCGTATTTGGCCGGCGCCTGTATCTGCCAGAAATTCGCTCACCCAACGGGCCGCGCCGCAGCGGGGCCGAGCGCCAGGCCATCAATGCGCCGATGCAAGGTACTGCCGCCGATCTGATCAAGCTGAGCATGGTAAAGGTGCAGCAGGTGCTCGATTCCGAAAAACGGGCGACGCGCATGATCATGCAGGTGCACGATGAACTGGTATTTGAAGTGCCGGATGACGAGGTCGACTGGCTGCGCAAGGAGATTCCGCACCTGATGGCGTCGGTGGCGCAGCTGCGGGTTCCCTTGCTGGCCGAAATGGGCGTTGGCGCGAACTGGGACCAGGCGCACTAGTTTTTTTGCGCTGCATCACTTGCCTGTGCAGCGTGCGCTGGCGCCATCGCTGGCCTGCAGGCTGGTCTGCGCTGCCGCGCCTGGCCCTCAGTTCAACTCGCCCGGCCCCGAGCGCGGTGCGTCCTTCTCGATTTCCCAGTCTGCGAGGTCGGCCACCGCGTAGCAGGCGCGTCCGGCCGATTTGGCGCGATACATGGCGGTGTCGGCCGCATTGACCAGCAGTTCGGGCTCATGCGACGCGCTCGGATGCACATGGGCGATGCCGATACTGAAGGTGACATGGCTGGCGGTGGGCGACGATGCGTGCGGTATGGCCAGATGGGCAATTTCCATCAGGCAGCGCTGGGCCATTTCCTCGGCTTGCGCAATTTCGGTCGCCGGCAACAGCACCACAAATTCCTCGCCGCCGTAGCGCGCCACGATCTCGCCGGCGCGCCGCACGCAGGACTGCAGCAGCGCCGCGACCTGACGCAGGCATTCATCGCCCGCGACATGGCCGTAGTGGTCGTTGAAACGCTTGAAATGGTCGATGTCGACGACCAGCAGGCTCAGGCAGCCGCCGCCGCGGGCAGCGCGCAGCCATTCGACACGCAGCGTGTCATCGAATGCACGCCGGTTGGGAATGCCGGTCAGGCCGTCGGTTGCCGACTGCCGCAACAGCCGCTCATTGGCCAGTTCCGTCAGATGCTGTGCGCGCACCAGTTCGGTCACGTCGGCCCGCGCCACGGCCGTCACGCCATGCTCGCCACGTGCCACCAGGCTCTGCACCCAGCGCTCGCCCGGATACTTCAGCAAGAGCGAGTCCGACCGGTTCGAATGGGAACTTCGGGCGTTGCTTGCGCCATAGGGCCTGATGTCGTAATTCAGCTCATGTTGCATCAAGGCGGGCAGTCCGGATTGCTGGTCCAGCACCGGGGCAACACCCGGTGACAAGCGTTGCAGGAATTCATTGCTCAGCACAAGCCGGTCGCGCCGATCGAAAACGGCCAGGCCGATCGGCAATACGTCCAGCGCCGCCACCAGCAGGTCGCGCTCGCGCCGGACGGCCTTGAGGGATTGTTGCTGCGCCTGCGTGTGCTCGTGATCCCGTTCGAGCGAGGCCCGGGCATTGCCCAGTTGGCGGTCCTGGTGCAGCAGCGACCACAGGCAGGCAGCCGACGGAAGCAGTACCAGCAAGGCGGCAATCGGAGCCGCTGCAGATTGCTTCGCGCCCTGGCCAGCCAACCACCACGCCAGTGCGGCGCAAGTCAGGCTGATCAACAGCAGCGCCACCGCCATCAGCGGTTGCCGTCTGGTACTTGCCCTTGTAGTCGCCACAGCGGTCATCGGCATGGTTAAAGGAGAGACAGGCATCTTGTGGCGTGCCGGGTTCCAGGGTGATTATCGGCATGCAATGGTAGCAACTGAAGTTGTTTGACGTAGCCCGGATCAGCCCATGTCGTGAAATCTGCGACACTTCTGGCTGGCATCTGCGCTGCTTTTTCGCAGTGTGCAATTGCAGGCCGATTTCTTGTTATTCGTGCGCAGCCGCGAGACGTGCGAGCGTGATTCTTCCCGGCCGGTACGACCCGGCTCCAACCCGACAAAGAACTCCATTTCATGACCTTGGGTGCGATCCTGCTGGGCACTTTGGTGGCCGGCATCGGCAGCGTCTGGCTGGCGGCGATGCTCAGCTTCGGTGCGTTGGGGCGCTATACCCAGCATATGTTGAGCCTGGCTGCCGGCGCCTTGCTGGCAACCGCCTTCATGCATCTGCTGCCAGAGGCGTTCGAGAGCCAGATCGGTCCGCAGCGGCTGTTCCTGGTGCTGCTGGTCGGACTGGTGTTCTTTTTTCTGCTGGACAAGGCAGAGCTTTGGCACCACGGCCACGAACACCACCATGGTGCGATGCCGGAGCACGGGCATGACGACCTGCATGCCCATTCCAGCGACCACACCCTGCATCGGCATGGCCATGCGCATGCCATGCCTGCGTCAGGGGGTTGGTCCGTGCTGGCCGGCGATTCGGTGCACTGCTTTGGCGATGGGATATTGATCGCCTCGGCTTTCATCGCCGACATGCGTCTGGGGCTGGTCGCGTCGCTGTCGGTGCTGGCCCATGAGGTTCCGCACCATATGGGCGACCTGATGGTGCTGCGCAAGATGCCAGGCGATCGCAAGGCGGCCGTGCTGAAAGTCTCTTTGGCTGGCTCTGTGACCGCCCTGGGCGGCCTGATCGGGTATTGGCTGGTCGAACCGCTGGTGCACCTGCTGCCGTATTTCCTGGTCGTGGCCAGCAGCAGCTTCGTCTACGTGGCGCTGGCCGACCTGATTCCTCAGCTGCAGACCCGCCTGAGCGCGCGCCAGACGGCGGCGCAGATTGCATGGTTGGCTGCGGGCATAGGTTTGGTCGCGATCGTCAGCAGCCTGGCGCATCTGAACTGAGCGCAGAGTCTGGCGCCAGCGCCAGGACGCGTTGGCTCACGAACTGCCGGGCGCTGCCGTTGAGCGGATCGTCAAACGCGATCGACCGCGCCAGCAACTGCAATGGGTTCATGGGGTCGGACGCACCCTCGGGCAACAAGCTGGGATAAATGCCGTCTCCGACGATGGGCAGTCCCAGTGCCGCCATGTGCACCCGAAGCTGGTGCCGCTGGCCGGTGACCGGCTGCAGACAGTAAATCGCCAGAGTGCCCATCGTTTGCAGCAACGCGATGCGGGTCGTCGCATTGGGCTTGCCGTCGCGCTCGCACTGCTGCAGAAAGTGGCTGCCCTGGCCGATGCGGGTGCTGCGGGTCAGCGGCAGCGCCAGTTCCGGGCGCCACGGCGCGACTGCTTCATAGGTCTTGTGCACCGCGCGCTGGCGAAACAGCGCGTGGTAGGCGTCGCGCGAGCTTTCGCGCAAGGAGAACAGCACCAGACCGGCGGTATCGCGGTCGATGCGGTGAATCGGTGCCAGCGCATCCACGCCCAGTTGGCGCTTGAGCCGCACCAGCAAAGTCTGCTGCAGGTAGGACCCGGATGGCACCACCGGCATGCCATGCGGCTTGTCGACCACCAGCAGATCCGCGTCGCGGTACAGGATGCGCTCCTGGCCGCTCGCTGGCGGCTCGATTCCGCAATCGCGGTAGTAATAGATCCGTATGTTGCCCTGATAGGCCTGCTGTGCGTTCACCAAACGGCCGGCCTCGTCCACTACCTTGCCCGCACGCATGCGCTGGAGCCACTCGCGGCGCGGCTGGGCCGGGAAGCGCTGGCACAGGAAGTCGAGCACGGTTGGCCAGTCACCGGCCGGCAGGCCAACGCAGCTCGGGCCCACGCCGTCGATGGTGGGTGGAACGCGATGGGAGGCCTTTACCGAGTCCATGCCGCCATCTTTTGCCACAACGCAGGCCGCGAACCCGGCCTCAGACCCGGTGGAACACCAGGTCCCACACGCCGTGGCCCAGCCGCAGGCCTCTTTGCTCGAACTTGGTCAAAGGCCGGTATTGCGGACGTGGCGCATAGCCGGCCAGTTCGGGGTGACTTGCCAGTTGCCGGTTGCCTAGCAGTGGCTCTTGCGACAGTACTTCGAGTATTTGCTGTGCATATGGCTCCCAGTCGGTCGCGCAGTGCAGGTAGCCGCCGGGTTTGAGCCGGCTGGCAAGACGCTGGACCAGCCCCGACTGGATCAGGCGGCGCTTGTTGTGGCGCGTCTTGTGCCACGGATCGGGAAAGAATATGTGCACGCCATCCAGTCCAATTGCCGGCCGCGTCGGCGACCAGGGCGCCAGCATGTTGTCTATCACCTCGACCGCGTCATGGGCCAGGATGCGGATGTTGGACAAGCCCAGGTCGCCGATCCGTTTGAGCAGGGCGCCAACGCCTGGTTGATGTACTTCGCAGCACACGAAGTCGGTGCCCGGCAGCACAGTGGCGATATGGGCACTGGCCTCGCCCATGCCAAAGCCGATCTCCAGTACCAGTGGCCGGTTGTGCTGCTCTGGCGCATGGGTCGCCGCGTCCGCAACCGGTTGCGCGGTGCGCCGCGCGAGTTGCGGGTAGATCTGGCCCAGCGCATCGATCGACGGCTGATACGGAATCAGGAATTGCGGTCCCAGCTGTTCCATGGCGCGGCTCTGGCCGGCCGTGGTGCGGCCGGCGCGCAGCACGAAGCTGCGAATCGCTTTGGGATGGGCTACGTCGGCGGGCGCCGAGCCGGTCGATGGAGGCGTTGCGCGGGGGGATTCGGGGGATACGGTCACTGGCTGGGGATTGTAGAGATCGCGCCAGGCACCGACCCAGGCCTGCAGGGCGTCGCCCGCCGGGCCGCCATGGGCAGGCAGGCCCAATGTCGCCGCCGCCCGCTGCAGCACGACAAGTGGCTGGCTGGTGTCCAGTGCTGTCGCGCCGTTTTGCTTGGACAGCTTCTGGCCGTCGGCGGCCAGCGCCAGTGGCGTATGCAAGTAGCGGGGCGTGGCAAGGCCAAGCGCATGTTGCAACAGGATCTGGCGCGCCGTGTTGTCGCACAGATCTTCGCCGCGCACGACATCGCTGATGCCCTGCTCGGCGTCGTCGACGACCACCGCCAGTTGGTAGGCGAACGGACCGTCAGCGCGCTGCAGCACGAAGTCGCCCACTGCTACTGCGACATCCTGTGTCTGAGGTCCCAGGCGGCGATCGGACCAGTCGACACATGCGTGATGGACGCGTGGTGCCATTGCGTCGTCGGCTTGCCGGATGCCCGAGCAATCGTGCAAGTCGGACCTGTCGGTGCGAAAGCGCCAGGCCACGGCCTGTTTGCCACGCAGCCCGTCCCGACATGTGCCGGGATAGACCCGGTCCTGGTGGCGCGCGCGCGTCAGGCCCAGGCCTTGCAACGTGAGATCGATATCCTTGCGCGAACAGCCGCAGGGATAGGCCATGCCCGCCGTGATCAGGCGATCGCGCGCCTGCGCGTACAGCGCCAGGCGTTGCGACTGGTACTGGGGCGCTGCGTCGGGCAACAGGGAACAGTCTGCCAGCTGGCGCAGCATGCGTTCGGCCGCACCCGGTACGCAGCGCGGTGTGTCCAGATCCTCGATGCGCAGCAGCCAGCGACCGCCGACGCCCTGGTTCCAGGCCCGGGCATCGAGCCAGCTGGCCAGGGCCGCTACCAGCGAGCCGGCGTGCAGGGGTCCGGTCGGTGAAGGCGCGAAACGTCCGACATAGCCTGGCATGGCAGGAACGCCGGCCTGTGCGTCGCCGATTCAGGCAGCGCCCAGGGCCAGCTCCAGCCCCGAGACGAATGCGTCTTCAGCCCGATGTCCGATACACCAGTCGCCACACACGCCCAGCCCCAGGCGCTGGTCCCACAAGTGGCTTTGGCCCAATGGCCGCGTCGTCTTGGCAAACAGCCAGCGGTGCATGTCGACATGGGCCGGTTCGGCGCGAATGCCGGTGACCTCGGCAAATGCGCGCATCAGCTTGGCCTGTACCCGCGCCGGGTCGTCCTGCAGGTGCTCCTGCGACCAGTCGGCGCTGGCCTGGACGGTCCAGCGCTCGATCGTGGAGCGCGCCGGCTTGGACGATTCGCGCGCCAGCCAGGCAATGCGGTGATGGGTGCTGCGCGCCGCGTTCCACTGCGGCCCCAGGGTGTTCAGTCCTGGTTGCATGGCCTGCGGAAACGCCAGCATCATGGTCCAGCAGGGCGCCATTTTTACTGCCTCGATGCGCTGTGCCCATTCCGACGCCAGGTCCGAGTTCTGCAGCAGTTCGCGCGCCTGCCAGGCTGGAATTGCCAGCACCACGGCGTCAATCGCGCCAAAGCTGTGCCGCTCGTGCTGGCCATCCACGTCCGGGCCCACGGTGTGCAGGGTCCAGGGCGCCGCCGCCGTGCCCGTGTGCTCGAGTCGCGTCACCCGGGTCTGGGTCCGCAAGGAGCCGTTGCTGATCAATGGGCGGGCCCACTGGACTGGCAGGTCGTTCATGCCGGGCGTTGCTACCCAATGGGCCTCTTGCGCGGGCAGGCCGGCCGCCACGGTATTGCCATGCGCGTCCAGCACGCGCACGGTGTTGGCGCTCCAGGGTTTGCACAGGCCGGGCACCGTTTTCAAAGCCAGTTCGAATCGCTTGTCGCGCACGGTGAAATACTGGGCGCCATGGTCGAAACCGCCAAACGGGCTGGCCCGCGTGGCCATGCGGCCGCCCGCACGCCAGCTCTTGTCGAATACCGTCACCGTATGCCCGGCCTGCGCCAGGGTGCGCGCGCAGGCCAGGCCTGCGATGCCGGCCCCGACGACGGCAATATGGCGTGACTTGGGCATAGAGTTGTCTCCAGATTTGTGTGCTTGCACTGTACACGCGCCGCGATCGAAAGCGCTCTGCGTCGGCTCAGGAATGTGTGTGACGCATCAGCAGCGCCTTGCGGGTTGCCACGCTGTCCATCTGCTGCAGCCACCATTGCATGGCGCGACCAGTCTGCGCCGTGCTGGCGCGCCAGGCGTAGTACAGCTTGGTCACGCGCGGCGCGCGTTCGGTGGCCGCTACCACCAGGCGGCCGGCCTCGACATGCTTCTGGATCATCGGCTCGGGCAGGAATCCGCCACCCAGGCCGCGCAACTGGGCATCGAGCTTGGCCTGCATGGTGGGGACGGTAAAGACATCCTGGCCTGCCAGCAGGCCCAGCGTGATGCCGGAGCCGCGTTGGACCGAGTCGGCCACGGCAACTGCGCGGTGCTGGCGCAACAGCGCATCTGGCAAGGGCTGCTTGGCCTGGGCCAGCGGATGGTGGGGCGCCACCGCATAGACGAAGCGGATTTCCCCCAGTGGCTTGCCATGCACATCGAGGTTATTGGTCGGTTCCGGCACGCCGATGGCGAGGTCGGCCTGGCCAGAGATCAGGGCTTCGAGCGTGCCGGTGAGGGTCTCGTCGCGCAGGCGCAGGCGGGTCGGTGGCGCCAGCGCCAGGAACGCCTCGCACAGCTCCATCACCGTGGGCTTGGCGATGATGCCATCCAGCGCAATGGTGAACTGCGTCTCCCAGCCGGTGGCGACCCGCTTGACGCGGTTGGCGATCGCCTCCAGTTCGTCCAGCATGCGGCTTGCCTCGCGCAGCAGTTCGGAGCCGGCCGGCGTCGGGCGGGCCTGGCGACTGCTGCGATCGAACAGCAGCACGTCCAGCGCATCTTCGACCTGGCGCACCCGATACGTCAGAGCGCTGGGCACCAGGCCCATGCTGCGCGCGGCGGCCGCAAAGCTGCCGCTGCGGCTGATGGTTTGCAGCATTGCCAGCGTATCGGGCGTCAGAACATTGCGTGGATCAGTCATGGATAGCGTATTTTGGTTCAATTATTTTGAATGATGCCATCAATTTCCGAGAATCGGATGCAGCGTGGCGCGGCCTACAGTCGCTGCATGGCTCGCATCAAACAAACACACAGGACCCCGGCATGCTGACATTGCGCAAATCAAATCAACGCGGCATGGCCGACCACGGTTGGCTCAAGTCGATGCACAGTTTTTCGTTTGCCGACTATGTCGATCCGCAGCACATGGGCTGGGGCAATCTGCGCGTGATCAACGAAGACCGGATCGCGCCAGACACCGGCTTTGGTACCCACGGGCACCGCGACATGGAGATCATCAGCTATGTGCTGGAGGGCGCGATTGCGCACAAGGACACGCTGGGCAATGTCAAGGCGATACCGCCGGGCGATGTGCAGCGCATGAGCGCCGGCACCGGCGTGCAGCACAGCGAGTTCAACCATGCTCCGGGTCAGACCACGCACTTCCTGCAGATCTGGATAGAACCCGATGCCAAGGGCGTGCAACCTGACTATGAACAAAAGAGTTTTGCTGATGTCGACAAGCGCGGGCGGCTGCGCCTGATTGTTTCGCGCGACGGCACCGACGGTTCGCTGCGCATGCAGGCCGATGCCGCGCTGTACGCGGGTCTGTTCGACGGAGCCGAAGCGGCGACGCTGGTGCTCGACCCGGCGCGCAAGGCCTATGTACATCTGGTGCGTGGCCAGCTGACCGTCAACGACCGGGCGCTCCAAGGCGGCGATGCGCTCCTGGTTGAAGGCGAAAGCCGATTGGATCTGGACCACGGCGTGGACGCCGAGGTGCTGGTATTTGACCTGGCTCGCTGATCGTGATCACCAGTAATTCTTATTATTCTTAACTCTATTTTCCAGGAATTTCACATGTTCAATGCAATGCAAAACCCCTTGTCGCTGGTCGGTCGCCTGTTGCTGGCCGCCCTGTTCCTGCCGGCCGGCATCAGCAAGATCGGCGGCTTCGCCGGAACCGCCGGCTACATCGGTTCGGTCGGACTGCCGTTGCCGGAGTTGGGAGCAGCGATTGCCATCTTGGTCGAGATCGGTGGCGCGCTGGCCCTGATTCTGGGCTGGGGCACGCGCTGGGCCGCGCTGGCACTGGCCTTGTTCACGGTCGCCGCGTCGGTGCTGTTTCACAACTTCTGGGCCATGCCGGCAGAGCAGGTGATGATGCAGCAACTGATGTTCTTCAAGAATATCGCGGTGGTCGGCGGCCTGCTGGTGCTGGCGGCGTTCGGACCCGGCGCCGTGAGTGTCGACGCACGGCGCGCCGGTTAAAGTCCTTGCTGGCGCCGCCAGGGCGGCTCCAGCATCCTTAATCACCCGCACCGCAGTCGCACAGTCATGGCCAAGATCGCAATCGTCTTTCACTCCGGCTACGGCCATACCCTGCGCATGGCGCAGGCCATAGCCCAGGGCGCCGATGGCGAACTGATCGAGATCGACGCCGAAGGCGAGTTGCCCGGCGGTGGCTGGGAAACACTGGCCGGCGCCGACGCGATCATCTTTGGTTCGCCGACCTACATGGGCAGCGTGAGCTGGCAGTTCAAGCGCTTTGCCGACGCATCGAGCAAGCCCTGGTATGTGCAGGCCTGGAAAGACAAGCTGGCAGCCGGCTTTACCAACAGCGGGGGCCTGAACGGCGACAAGCTGTCCACGCTGCACACGTTGTTCACACTGGCCATGCAGCACGGCATGATCTGGGTCAGCCAGGGCCTGATGCCCGCCAACACCAAGGCCGCCACCCGCGCCGACGTCAACAATTTGGTGTCCTACTGTGGTGCGATGGCCCATTCCCCGGCCGACGGAAGTGCTGCCGACATGTCCAGTGGTGATCTTGAAACTGCGCGCCTGTTCGGCCAGCGGGTGGCAGAGCAGGCGGTGCGCTTCGGTGCCTGAAACCGCAAACGGGGCTGGCTATGCCTTTACAGCAACAGATCGCCGGTCGAATCCATAGCCTGGGCGGCGGATTCGACGTGCAGCGGGTACTACCGGCGCCCCAATTGCGCTCGGTCGGCCCCTTTGTTTTTTTCGACTACTTCGGTCCGGTGACCGTGGCGCCCGAGGCCGATCACGATGTGCGGCCGCACCCGCATATCGGCCTTGCCACGCTGACCTATCTGCTCGACGGCGCGGTGATGCACCGCGACAACCTTGGCCATGCGCAGGAGATCACGCCGGGCGCCATCAACTGGATGAGCGCGGGCAAGGGCATCGTGCATTCCGAACGCCGGCCCGAGCGGCTGCGCGGCCAGAGCTATACCAACCACGGATTTCAGCTGTGGATTGCGCTGCCAGAGGCCTTTGAGCAAAGTGAACCCGGTTTTGTGCATACGCCGGCCAGTGCGATTCCGGCCCTGTCGGAGCAGGGCGTCGAGCTGCGCGTGCTGGTGGGCGAGGCGTTCGGCTTGCGTTCGCCCATGCAGGGCGTGAGTCCGACAACCATGCTCGATCTGCGCCTGCCTGTCGGCGGGTCATTGCACTTGCCGCCATTGGCGCAGGAACTGGCAGTTTTTGCTGTCGATGCCGGCTTGCAAGTGGACGGCGCCGATCTGGCGCCGCACACGCTGGGCCTGCTCGCCGCGGGTCAGGCATCGCGGCTGCAGGCCAGAGATGGCGGCCGCGTGCTGGTACTGGGTGGCCAGCCACTCGGCCATCGCTTGCTCTGGTGGAATTTCGTTGCGACGCGCAAGGAATTGATTGAGCAGGCGGCGCTGGACTGGCAGCAGCAACGCATGGCGCCGGTACCAGGCGACCCTGAACGGATCGACCTGCCTGCAACTACGCTGCCAGGCTGAGTCGGTTCAGCCCGCGTTTGAGGCCGCGCCTGTCATTCCCAGAATTTCCTCCAGCCGCGTTTTCCAGCCATTGACCACCGCCGGGTCCGCCGCGCCCGGGTAGATCCGGCTCGGCGCGAACAATGCGTAGTCTTCGCCGCTGCGCAGCCGCAGTTGCAGGAAGTACTGCAGTACGGTCTTGGATCGGGTCTGAAGAAAGGCAATCTGTACCTGCGCGATGTCGGAAAAGGCGATTCTGCGCATGCTGTGGCCGACCAGCCGGTGATCGTGGATCGCTATCGTGCGGCTGCGCGGATCGACCACCACCCGCTGACTCCCGCTGACTGCCAGACTTGCGGCGCCGACCAAGGTGAGCACCGCCCCCAGCAGGAAGCCCGCGTGCATGTTTGAACCCGATTCCCCGTATTCGCGCATGCTGATGGCCAATACCAGACCGGTCACCAGGCATGCGCCCGACAGCATGGTCTGGCGCCGACCGTCACTGTTTAGTTCCCATACATCCATCCCTTGCCCTCGCGTCGACACCATCGGCCTCGCCGGGGTTGATTGTGCCGCCTGGTCTGCGACGAACCTGCGCCGGCAGGCCGCCAGGGTCGCAAAAACTACAATTGGTTAATGTTTATCCACCTGCGCCTGCACACCGAATTTTCCGTCGTCGACGGCACCAACCGCATCGATGACACCGTGGCCGCCGCAGTCGCGGACGGGCAGGCCGCGTTGGCGATCACCGACCTGAACAACCTGTTTGGTGCCATCAAGTTCTACAAGGCTGCGCGCGCTGCCGGCGTCAAGCCGCTGATCGGCGCTGACCTCGTGCTCGAAGGCCTGGGCCCCGACCCGCTGATGCAGTCCAGGCTGCTGGTGCTGGCCCAGCACCATGCCGGCTACCTGAACCTGTGCGAACTGCTGGCGCGCGCCCATACCCAGAACGGCGCACGCGCGCAACCGACTGCACAGTGGGCCTGGCTGCAGGAACTGGCCGACGGCCTGATCGTGCTGTCCGGTGCGCAGGCGGGAGCGGTCGGGCAGGCGTTGGTGCAGGGCGATACGGCGCGCGCGCATGCGCTGGCACTGGAACTGGCAGCGGCGTTCCCGCACCGGTTTTATCTGGAGTTGCAGCGCGCCGGCCGGCCGGACGATGCCCGCCATGTGGCAGCGGCGGTCAAGCTGGCGGCGCAACTGCATCTTCCGGTGGTGGCGACACATCCGGTGCAATTTACCGAGCCCGACGATTACGAGGCGCATGAGGCCAGGGTCTGTATCGCCGATGGTGAAATCCTGGGAAATCCGCGCCGGGTGCGGCGCTTCACGCGCCAGCAGTACTTCAAGTCCGCACAGCAGATGCAGCAGCTGTTTGCCGACCTGCCTTCGGCATTGGCCAATTCGGTCGAAATCGCGCGGCGCTGCAATCTGTCACTGGTGCTGGGCAAGAGCCGTCTGCCGGACTTTCCGATTCCGCTGGTCGATGGCCAGCAGATGACGCCCGAGGACTACTTTCGCCATGTTGCGCAACAGGGCCTGCAGCAGCGCCTGGCGCATCTGTATCCGGATCCGGCCACGCGCGACAGGCAGCAGGAGCGCTATGTGCAGCGGCTGCAGTTCGAGCTGCAAACCATCGTGGACATGGGTTTTCCGGGCTATTTCCTGATCGTGGGCGACTTCATCAGCTGGGCCAGGAACAATGGCTGCCCGGTTGGACCGGGCCGCGGCTCGGGCGCCGGCTCGCTGGTGGCCTATGCGCTGGGAATCACCGATCTGGACCCCTTGCAATACAACCTGCTGTTCGAGCGCTTTCTCAATCCCGAGCGGGTGTCCATGCCCGACTTCGACATTGATTTCTGCCAGGCCAATCGGGACCGGGTCATCGACTATGTCAAGTCCAAGTACGGCAAGGAGGCGGTGAGCCAGATCGTCACCTTCGGCACCATGGCTGCGCGCGCCGCGATCCGCGACGTCGGGCGCGTGCTGGACATGAGCTACACCTTCTGCGACGGCATCAGCAAGCTCATTCCCAACAAGCCCGGCACCCACATCACCATTGATGGCGCGATCAAGGCCGAACCGATATTGGCCGAGCGGCTGGAGAAGGAAGAAGACGTGCGCACGCTGCTGGCGCTGGCGCAAAAGCTCGAGGGCTTGACGCGCAATGTCGGCATGCATGCCGGTGGCGTGCTGATCGCACCAGGCAAGCTGACCGATTTCTGTCCGCTGTACCAACAGCCGGGCAGCGATTCGGCGGTCAGTCAGTACGACAAGGACGATGTCGAGGCGGCCGGTCTGGTCAAGTTCGACTTCCTGGGGCTGGCCACGCTGACCATTCTCGAGATCGCCAAGGAACTGATACGCGGTCGGCATAAGGGCCAGCAGGACTTTGCCTTCGAAAACCTGCCACTGGACGATGCCAAGGTCTATCGGCTGTTTACCGACGGGCAGACCGAGGCCGTGTTCCAGTTCGAATCGCGCGGCATGCAGAGCATGTTGCGCGACGCCAAGCCAAGCCGGCTCGAGGATCTGATCGCGCTCAATGCACTGTACCGTCCCGGCCCGATGGACCTGATACCGACCTTCGTCGCGCGCAAGAACGGCCGCGAGGAAGTGCAGTATCCGCATCCGCTGGTGGCGTCGATGCTGTCGGAGACCTACGGCATCATGGTCTACCAGGAGCAGGTGATGCAGACGGCCCAGATACTGGGCGGCTATTCGCTCGGTGGCGCCGACCTGTTGCGCCGGGCCATGGGCAAGAAGAAGGCCGAGGAGATGGCCGGGCACCGCCAGACCTTTCGCGATGGCGCGGCCAGGAACGGCATCGTGCAGGACAAGGCCGACGAAGTGTTCGACCTGATGGAAAAGTTCGCCGGCTACGGTTTCAACAAGTCGCACGCCGCCGCCTACTCGCTGCTGGCCTACCACACGGCCTGGCTGAAGGTGCATTTCACCGCCGAGTTCTTCTGCGCCAACATGACGGTGGAGATGGACAACACCGACCGGCTGCGCATCCTGTTCGAGGACGCGCGCAAGATGGGCATGGCCTTCGAGCCGCCCGACGTAAACCGCGGCAATCTGCGCTTCGAACCGGTCACCGATACCACCATCCGCTATGGACTGGGCGCGATCAAGGGCACCGGTCAGCAGGCGATCGAGGCCATCGTGGCCGCGCGCAACGAGGGCGGGCCCTTTACCAGCCTGTTCGATTTCTGTGCCCGGGTAGATCGCACCCGGCTCAACAAGCGCTGTCTGGAGGCGCTGGTCAAAGCCGGTGCTTTTGACGCCATACAGCGCAACCGGGCGGCGTTGCTGGCGTCAGTGGACCTGGGTTTTGACTACGCCGCCGCCAGCCAGGCCAATGCCCAGCAGGTCGGCCTGTTTGATATGGGTGGCGCAGACGACCATGGTTCGAGCGCGCAGGAGCCCGACCTGGTCGACGCGCTGCCTTGGGGCGTGAAGGAGCAGTTGACGCAGGAAAAAACCGCGCTTGGCTTTTACTTGTCAGGCCACCTGTTCGACGAAGTCGCGCTGGAGGTGCGCCGCTTTGCGAAGCGCCGCATCGACGACCTGATCGATACCCGCGAGCCGCAGTTGCTGGCCGGCATCGTCAGCGAATTGCGCATCATCAATGGCCAGCGCGGCAAGCTGGCGCTGTTCCGGCTGGACGACAAGTCGGGCGTGATCGATGCGCGCGCAGATGAGGCGCTGATCAATGCCCATCGGGGCTTGCTCAAGGACGACCAGCTGAT
>JBBKVW010000100.1:0-15215 GCA_037968655.1 Burkholderiaceae bacterium | reverse complement strand
AGTCTTGGCTGACGAACCAGCCAGGATCATTTCAGACACCTTGGCACGTACCGTGTAATCCTGGTAAGCCGGCAGCGCGACGGCAGCCAAAATACCGATGATCGCGACAACGATCATCAACTCGATAAGGGTGAAACCTTTTTGCATGGAACGCTTCATTGAGAAAACTCCTGGGGTGGGGGAAAAAAGTAACTGGTCAATTTGATAAAGCACGATGCGTGCCAAATTCAAAAAACCCGTTTCCCTGCCTGTTTCGGGAGTTTGGCAACTCAGTTTGTCGTACAAATAAAAATACGGCGACTTTCATGCCGATGCAGTGACAAAACTGTTATGCCATTTTTGTCACTTGATGCAGACCGTCCTGACCATTTTGATATCGGTAAGGCCCATCATGATCTTCTCCATACCGTCCATCTTCAGCGTACGCATACCGCCTTCGACCGATTGGGCAAACAGCTCGGACACCCGGGCGCGCTCCTGGATCAGCTTTTTCACATTGTCATCGGCCACCAGCAACTCGTGCAGGCCGATCCGGCCCTTGTAGCCGCTGCCACCACATTTGTCGCAACCCACTGAGCGGTAGAACTTGAGTTGCCCGTCCTGGCCATAGGTTTCCGACCAGGTGCTGACCAGGTTCTGGGTCTCGCCCACCGGGTCGAGCTTCCAGGCCCTGGAATGCTGCAGTTCCTCGGCGTATTCGGCGGCGAACGCGCGCAATTCAGCGGAATCGGGCACATAGGACTCTTTGCACTCGCACAATTTCTTGGCCAGGCGCTGCGCCAGAATGCCCAGCAACGCGTCTGCAAAATTGAACGGGTCCATGCCCATGTCCATCAGGCGCGTGATGGACTCGGGCGCCGAATTGGTATGCAGGGTGGAAAACACCAGGTGGCCGGTGAGCGAGGCTTCGACGCCCATCGACACGGTTTCCTTGTCGCGCGACTCGCCGACCATGATGATGTCGGGGTCGGCGCGCAGGAAGGCCCGCATGATCAGCGCAAAGTCGATGCCGGCCTTCTTGTTGATCTGGACCTGGCGCAAGCCCTTTTGCGTGATCTCGACCGGGTCTTCGGCAGTCCAGATCTTGGTATCGGGCGTATTGAGGAACTTGAGGATCGAGTGCAGCGTGGTGGTCTTGCCCGAGCCGGTGGGGCCGCAGACATAGAACAGGCCATAGGGTTTGGAGACCGTTTTCTCGAGCCGCTCCTTGTTGTGTGGCGTGAGGCCGAGCTTTTCGAGCGGGATCGGCTCGCCTGCCGCCAGGATCCGCATCACGACGTCTTCGACGCCACCGGTGGACGGAATGGTGGCCACCCGCAGTTCGATGTCCAGCGGGCCGTACTTCTTGAACTTGATCTTGCCGTCCTGCGGCTTGCGGCGCTCGGAGATGTCCAGGTCGCACATGATCTTGAGCCGGGTCACCATGGCCTGGCGAAAATGCGCCGGCACTTCGACATACGGCACCAGGGTGCCGTCGATGCGAAACCGGATGCCGGTCTTGAGCTTGCCCGGCATGGGCTCGATGTGAATGTCGGACACCTTCTGGTTGTAAGCGTCGATGATGACCTTGTTGACGAACTTGACCAGTTCGTTGTCGGCGGCGGCGGACTCCAGCGAGTCTTCCATGGAGCCGTCGTCGATTCCGGGCCCGCCGTCCATGTCGGCCAGCAACTGGTCGATCGAGCCACCTTCGGCGCCGGCGCCATAGAGCTGCGTCAGTGTGTCGCTGAAGTCGCTCAGGGTCGTGACACGGTAGGCAAACTTGGCGATACGCGGGAACACCTGGGGCACGACCCGGGCGCCGCGCGTCGCCTCGGGGTCGACGCACATGATGACCAGCCCTTCGGGGGATTCTTCCAGCGGAATCCAGCCCTGCTCCTCGATGAACTCGCGCTTGAGCGGGCCATGCAGGGCCTCGAAGCGGATGCGTCCGGTATTGAAAGGTTCGTAGGGCACGCCGAAAAAGCGCGCCAGCGAGGAACCAACCTGCGCCGCCTTGACCTTGAATTTGGTCATCAGCATGTGTTCAACCGATTTACCGGCGCTGCGGGCCTCGACCAGGCATTGCTCCAGCTCGCCCACGCTGACCACACTGTCGGCAATCAGGCCATCGAACTTGGTCGCCTTGTGCCGCGCTGCGTCCCTGACTTTCTGCGTCCGCTGCCGGATCGCCGTGGCCAGGGTCTTGCACAACTGGGTCACGCCTTCGACTTCCATCGTGCCAAAGGTCTGGTCGGTCTTGCTGTTGATGATCTGCAGTACGCCATGCAGCACATCGCCGTCCATGATCGGCGCCACCAGCATCTGGCGGGTGCGGTAACCCGAGCGTTTGTCTACTTCTTTGAGGAAGGTCAGGGCGGGGTGAATCTGCTTGAGGGCGTCTTCGTCATACACATCTGCCAGGTTCAGCTGTTTCTGGCTGAGCGCCACATAGCCGGCCAGGCTTTGCGGCGAAATCGGCAGCTTCAGATCACGACTGCTGTTCAGGCCGGTCTTGAGCTTGGACACGATGGCGGTGCGGTCTTCGTTGACCGCATACAGCGTCAGGCGATCGGCATTGAGCAGCTTGCAGATGTCCTGGCTGGTGTCCAGCATGATCTGATCAAGATTCTCGGTATCGTGAATCCTGGCAGTTACATGCTGCAGTTGCTTGTAGAACAGCGCCTCGAAGGTGATGCCGCGCTTGTCCGGCGGCAGCTTCTGGCTCTCAAAGAAGGCCTGTTCGGATGAGCGCTCGCCCACGCCTGGCTTGAGAACGGCACTCATGAGGAAACCCTGGCGCAACGCGCTGCGGCGTCATTCGCCTTGGGAGCGGCCCGGCGGGAGATCAGGATGACTTCGTGCGACCGCACTGCGTCATTCGCCTTGGGAGCGGCCCGGCGGCTCATAGATCAAACTCCTGGCCGGCACGCAGCCAGCGGATGTCGTGCGTCACGTTGGGGCCGGATATGGACGTTTCATCGAATTTCTGGATCTCGGCCATGATCAGATCGGTTTCCGCCGGCTTGGTGTGGGTGATATAGATCGGATAGCGGTGTTCATTGGTGATGTGGTCAAGCTCCTCGGCCAGGACACCCGGCGACAAGTGCAGGCTGCGCTTGGCCAGGTCTTTTTCGCGATTGCTGAACGCGGTTTCAATGACCAGCATCGCCACGTTGAGCTGGTTGATCCGTTCCCAGAACGCCGGATTGCGTTCGGTATCGCCCGAGAACACCCAGCAGCCGCTGCCGCCGGTCACAGCATACCCTGCCGCCGGCACAGTGTGAACCGCCGGCAGCACCTCGAGCGACTTGCGGTTGATCTCCAGCGTCTGGCCGACATGGATCTCGTGAAAGCTGATGAATGGCGCCTCGGGTGTCGGTATGCGGCTGAAATCGGGCCAGATCACGTCATTGAAGATATGCGTCTTGAGCGCCTCGATGGTGCCGGCCAGGGCGTGAATCTTGAGCGGCTGGTGCCGCCGGGCCGCGACAGCGTCGACCATCAGGGGCAGGGCGGCAACATGGTCCAGATGCGAATGCGTCAGGAACACATGGTCGATGCGGCGCATTTCCTCCAGCGTGAGATCGCCAACGCCGGTACCGGCATCGATCAGGATGTCGCTATCGATCAGGAAGGAAGTAGTGCGGCAGTCTTTGGCAATTGCGCCGGAACAGCCCAACACGCGCACTTTCATGGCGGCCCTTATTTCGTTTCGAAATTGGTTGCGCCGTCCCATTCGAAATCTAATGGAAGCAGCCGCATGGAGGCTACACGCTCCGAGTAAAGGTGGTAAAGGTATTTTTTCGCATTCATGCGCATCAATTTCAGCAGCAGCAGGTCGCATTGGTCCCAGTCCTGGGCGCGGTAGGCCTTGAGAAATGAAGCCCAGGTCTTGAGTTCGGATTCGATATAGATGCCGACGCGATTGGCCGGTGCGACCGGCCAGAAAATGGCCACCGCCTGTGCCTTGCCGTTGACCCGAACCAGGTCGAGCTCCTGCCAGCCAAAAGCCGGCACCAGTTTGCGCGTCGACTCGCTGACCACCGTGTCCACGGCGTAGATCTTTGACAGGCCTTCCAGCCGGGACCCCAGGTTGACCGCATCGCCTATCACGGTGTAGCTGCGCCGCAGGTTCGAGCCCATGTCTCCCACACACATTTTTCCGGTGTTGACACCGATGCCGATGCCGATCTCGGGCAGGCCCTTGGCACGGTGCTGCTCGTTGACCCTGTGTATCGCACGTGCCATTTCCAGCGCCGACTTGACAGCCAGATGTGCGTGCTCGGCGATCTCGACCGGTGCGCCCCAGAACGCCATGACGCAATCGCCCATGTACTTGTCGATGGTGCCGCGGTTGGCGCGGATGATGCCGGTCAGGCGGGTGAACACACAATTGAGCAAGGCCTGCAGCTCAATCGGTTCCATCTGCTCGGACATCTTGGTGAAGCCACGCAGGTCGCAGAACATCACCGTCAACTCGCGCTTGCTTGCCTGCATGCTGTAGCGGTCCGGGTCCTTGACCATTTCGTCCACCAGTTCCGGCGGAACATAGGTGCCAAAGAGGTGTGCCAACTTGCGCTTGGAGCGGCTTTCAGCGAGATAGCCATAGCCCATGCTGAGGGCGAACGCGCTAAAGCCCATGAGCAGGGCTCCCGCGAGCGGCAGTACCAGCCCCGAGCCACGATACAACCACAGGTTGAGGCCACCGACCCCGGCAAGCACGACCACACTGAGAATCACGGCGTGCGCGGCCGACATCAGGGGCAGGGCAAAAGCAAGAATGAGCCCTGAAAACAGCAGCACCATCACCTCGTAGCCAATCGCATAGTCCGGCTTGACCAGGGTCATGCCGTCCAACAGTCCCGAGATGAGATTGGCATGTAACTCCACACCTGGGTAAGCTTCGCTGAGCGGGGCGACGCGTAAATCCTGCAGTCCTGGTGCGGTCGTGCCAACCAGCACGATCTTTCCCTTGAGCGTTTCCGCAGGCACCGCTCTGGACAGCAGGTCTCCCGCGGACACATAGCGGAAAGAGCCGCCCTTGGGCCCGCCAAATCCGCGAAACGGTATCAGCGTGGCGACCTGCTCGTCGACCGGAATGGCCAGTGTCCTGGCGCCGAGCGTGAGTTGAATGCTCGCCAGCCCCTCATTGCGGGGTGAGAGCATGTGGTTTTTGGGAAATCCCGGCGCTACGCTGGGCATACCGACCAGCAGACGAAACATGGCCAGCGACAGGGATTCGTAGTATCGGCCCTGGTACTCGGCTATCAGCGGCATGGCACGCACCACACCATCACTCTCGGGAATCGAGTTGAAATAGCCGGCAATCGGCGCCGCTCGGGCGATTGGCGCAATGTTGGCGCCATATCCGTTCCAGTTCGTGAATTTGATCGGCTGCCCCTGCAGTGCGGATTTGTCCATCACCGGCTTCGGCAGTAGGCCCGATGTATGTCCATCGCGGTCACCGGTGAGGTAGTAGCCAAGCACCGCGGGTTGCCCGTCGAGCGACTTGGCAAACAGCGCGTCGTAGTCCAGCACGGGCTGCAATTGGCGAATTTTTTCCGCAAGGCCGGGTTGGTCACGCAATTCGCGCTGCGCCAACTCGGTCAATCGCTTGAAACCCGAGCTTTCGTCAGGCTCGGCAAACACGATGTCAAAACCCAGCAAGGCAATTTGCTGGCGCTCGAAAAGTTCGGTTGTGAGTTCGGCCATTCGATTGCGGCCCCATGGCCATCGGCCGACCTGGGCCAGGCTTTTCTCATCAATATCGACAATGACCACCCGCTCGTCCAGGGTGCGAGGCATGGTCGCCCGCAGGCGCGCGTCATAGATGATGTTGTCCAGGCGATCCAGCACGCCCAGCCGGGCAATGCCGGTGGCGTGCAGCAATGCAAAAACCAGGGGCAGCAGGGTGACAAGAATCCGAGGCCAGTGCTTGACGAGCGACCCCATGTCAGCCTTGTCGCGTGGGCAGTTCAGCTGCCACGGGAGTCAGCAACCGCCCGGGCAGTTCAGCCTTGTACGAATTGCATCTGTGTACCGGCCAACTCGATCAGGTCCCCGTTCTTCAGGGAAACCGGATCAGTGCCAATCGCGGCCCCGTTGAGGGATGGATTTCCGGCCCCCTCTACATGGTGCACGACAAACCCGTGCTGGCGCTTGGTGATGGCGGCAACCGCAACGCCGGGCTTGCCGATCGTCGTCACGACCTTGGTCAGGGGCACTTCGCGCCCGGCGGCAGCACCGGACAATACCTTGATCGAGGCCTGTGCGAGCGATCCCGAACCCGCCGCTGGCGCTGCCACTGGTCGGGCAGCAAAACCAGGCAATACCGACGACGGACCGCCCGGCGCCGCCATTCCAGAAGGTGCCGACTTCACCAGCATCGTCTTTTCGTAGCCATCAGCCACAGGCTCGCTGACGAACTTGATCTTGTATTTGCCGACTTCCACGGTGTCGCCGTTGTTCAACTGCAACTTCTTGGCGGCCTTGCCGTTGACATAGGTGCCATTGGTGCTGTTGAGGTCTTCAATGAAGACCTCGCTGCCCATCATCTGGAACACCGCATGTTCGCCGCTGATCGCAAGATTGTCGATCACGACGTCGTTATATGGACGACGTCCCAAGGTTGTCCGGTCCTTGGTCAGCTGGACTTCCTTGATAACCACCCCATCGATCGATACGATCATTTTCGGCATGACCGACTCCTAATTCTGTGACAGATTTTCATATTACACACGAGCTCACTATTTTCCCAACAGCCGGGAGATCAGGCCACGTTTCTCCGTCACAGGCTCAGCCTGAACCAGGAGCACCGAGATATTGTCGCGTCCTCCATGCTCGTTTGCGGCAGCAATCAGGATGTCGGACTTCTGGTCCATGGGAACGGGACCCCCGAGGATACTGGCAATTTCGGCATCGTCAACCATATCGGACAAACCGTCCGAGCACAAAAGGTAGCAGTCGCCCGGTTCTACCGCATATTCGTTGATCTCGAGCATCACCGCGTCTTCCACACCGAGCGCCCGCGTCACCAGGTTCTTGATCGACGAACCGGCGGCCTGCTCCGGTGTGATCAGGCCGGCGTCGATCTGCTCCTGCAGCAGGGAATGGTCCTTGGTAATCCGGCTCAGGCCGCCCGCCCGCATGCGATAGCAGCGCGAGTCACCAATATGACCGAGGATCAACGTGGATTCGTGAAACACGCCCACCACCAGCGTAGTGCCCATGCCCGAATACTGTGGATTGGAGCTCGATGCGTTGAAGATCGAGCGGTTGGAGTTGTCCACGCATATTTCCAGGGCGCGGCGGATTTCCTTCACTTTGGCATTCTTGCCGGTCTCGGCCAGCCAGCGCGCCATCTCGGACTTGATGAAGGCTGTAGCCATGCCACTGGCTATCTCGCCGGCGTTGTATCCACCCATGCCGTCTGCAAGAACGCCCAGATTGGACCCTTCGTCGATCGCGACCGCGTCCTCGTTGTTATCTCTGGCGCGACCAGGATCGGTCCCTGCGTGAAACGTGTATTGCATCATCTCGTCTATTCAGATTTCAACATCCGGCACCTTGAAGCCGCTTGAACCTTGCCAATGGCCCGCTTGCTCCAGGTGCACGGATTTTTTCTCGAAAACATCTGCACCTGGCAGGTTTGCATGTTGGACCGCGGTCTTCTGAAATGCATCATCCTGACCACCGCCACCGTTGGCATTGTGCACTGCCGCAATCTGGAACACCTCGGCAGCAAGCGCTGCAGTGGCAAGTTCGGCGGTCTTGTCATGGCCTCGACCAGCAGCAACAGCACTTGTGTGCCTGCGCGCGCCAGTAGCAACTGAGGCCATTCGGGCAGGGCCCGACACCGGCTCCTCGACCGAGCCAACGATCAGGATGGTGGCACCGTGGTGCACGCCACCATCGCCCGGTTGGACGGATGGCGCGTCGGCACTGGGTAGCAAGGACTTCAATTTGCGGATATGGCCAAAGCCGCGATCGACCTGGGGCTCAATGACCACAGCCGTATGAACGATGGTCTTGGCCTCTGCCAACTGGTCGGCCAGGTTGGGGTGGACATCACTTCGCCAAGGAAAGCGGCCGGTATTGGCGATGCTTTGGTCGTCAACAACAATGATGGCGATGCGCTCGGAAGGCAGGCGCGATGTGCTGGTGCTGCCGACGTTGTACAAGCTGCGCTCCAGCGTACCGATCCGGACGCTGACCTGACTTAGCAACAACACGGCAATAACTACCGCGACGCCCACAATCGCGACGCCCGCAAACCAATTTGCACGCCAGAACCGGGCATTGTTCGAAGATGTTTGTGGCGCCAAGTTCCAACCTGCCAGATTCTTTGGATCGACCTTGCTCGGTTCACGTGACTCAATAAAGACCAAATGGCCACCATACGAGATAGGAGCAGGCTACGTTAGCAGACCATGCCATGCCAGACAAGGTACATATTAACGCCCGCCTGTCGTTTTTTGGCACTGTGCAGACGGGTGCGACGCCCTGCAAACGCGTGGCTGCAGGCGTCTCGTCAACGCAGGCTCAGCTCGCCTGTGGCGCGCGGGAACGCAAGTACAGACCCGACAGATACACCAGTGCGGCGCCAGCAGCACCCAGGCTGTAATTCCAGAAGCCGGTTTGCGGCAACCAATCGCGCAATGCAGGATCGGTATGTGCCATCGTTCCGGCTATCCAGCCCAGCAGCATGCCGCCAACGGTGATGATGATGGGAAAGCGGTCCATCAACCTGAGCACCATCTGGCTGCCCCAGATGATGATGGGCACGCTCACCAGCAGGCCGAAAATAACCAGTGGCATCTGGTGCCGCTCGCCGGCACCGGTGGCGGCACCGGCAATGGCAATCACGTTGTCGATGCTCATCACCAGGTCGGCAATGATGACGGTCTTGACCGCTGCCCACAGACGATCGCTGCCCTGGATACTGGAATGCTCGTCCCCGTCCTGCGGCGCCAGCAGCTTGACGCCGATCCACAGCAGCAACGCCGCGCCCACCAGTTTGAGATAGGGAATCTGCAACAAGGTCAGCGCAAACGCGATCAGGATCACGCGCAGGATGATGGCGCCAGCCGTTCCCCACAATATGCCCTTGGTCCGCTGCTCGGGCGGCAACTTGCGGCAGGCCAGCGCGATCACCACAGCGTTGTCGCCACCCAACAGGATGTCGATCATGATGATCTGACCGACAGCAAGCCAGAAATGGGCGGTGAGGAAATCTTCCACTTTAGAACTTCACGCGCTCGCAAGCCCGGCCATCGACGCGCAATACCATGGCGAACGCAACCTTCTGCTGTTTACAGCACCGATTTGAGCAGCTTGCCCATTTCAGACGGGTTGCGGGTGATCTTGAAGCCGCACTCCTCCATGATGGCCAGCTTGGCGTTGGCAGTGTCATCGCCGCCGGAAATCAGCGCGCCGGCATGACCCATGCGCTTGCCCGCAGGTGCCGTCACGCCGGCGATGAAACCGACCACCGGCTTTTTCATGTTGTCCTTGCACCAGCGCGCCGCCTCGGCTTCGTCGGGCCCGCCGATCTCGCCGATCATGATCACCGCGTCGGTGTCCGGATCGTCATTGAATGCCTGCATCACGTCGATGTGCTTGAGGCCATTGATCGGATCGCCACCAATGCCCACTGCGCTGGACTGGCCCAGGCCGATATCGGTCAGCTGCGCCACCGCCTCATAGGTCAGTGTGCCGGAACGCGACACCACGCCAATGCGGCCCTTGCGGTGAATATGACCAGGCATGATGCCGATCTTGATCTCCTCCGGCGTGATCAGGCCGGGGCAGTTCGGGCCCAGCAGCAAAGTTTTCTTGCCGCCGGCCGCAACCCGGGCCCGCATTTTGTTGCGCAGTTCCAGCATGTCGCGCACCGGAATGCCTTCGGTGATGCAGATTGCCAGGTCGAGTTCGGCCTCGACCGCCTCCCAGATCGCAGCCGCAGCGCCTGCCGGCGGCACATAGATCACCGACACGGTGGCGCCGGTCTTTGCCGCCGCGTCCTTGACCGAGCCGAAAATCGGAATCCCGAAGATCGACTCGCCCGCCTTCTTGGGATGCACACCGGCCACAAAGCACGCTTTTCCGTTGGCGTATTCCTGGCATTTTTCGGTATGGAACTGCCCGGTCTTGCCGGTGATGCCCTGCGTGATGACCTTGGTGTCTTTGTTGATCAGTATGCTCACATGAACTCCTTGCCCTGAGGGCGCGTCTGGGCCAGCAATTGGCCTCGTACGGCGCGCGCCCCGGTGTCTCGTTGATGGACCGGTTGAGGGATTACTTCACCGCGGCGACGACCTTCTCGGCCGCCTCGGCCATGGTGTCCGCGCTGATGATCGGCAGGCCCGATTCGGCCAGCATCTTCTTGCCCAACTGCTCATTGGTGCCCTTCATGCGCACCACCAGTGGCACGCTGAGGTTGGTTGCCCGGCAAGCTGTGATGATGCCGGTGGCTATGGTGTCGCACTTCATGATGCCGCCAAAGATATTGACCAGGATCGCCTTGACCTTGTCGTTCTTGAGCATGATCTTGAAGGCTTCGGTCACCTTTTCCGGCGTGGCGCCGCCGCCCACGTCCAGGAAGTTCGCGGGTTCAGCGCCATACAGCTTGATGGTGTCCATCGTGGCCATTGCAAGACCAGCGCCATTGACCAGGCATCCGATGGTGCCGTCCAGGCTGATATAGGCCAGGTCGAACTTGCTGGCCTCGACCTCGGCCGGGTCTTCCTCGTCCAGGTCGCGGTAGGCCACTATGTCGGCCTGGCGAAACAACGCATTGGAGTCGAAGTTGAACTTGGCGTCGAGTGCCTTGATGCCGCCACCGCCCTCCAGGATCAGCGGATTGATCTCGACCAGCGACGCGTCCGTGTCCATGTAGCACTGGTAGAGCTTTTGCAATACGTCGACACATTGCGCGACGGAGCCGTCGGGCACACCGATGCCATTGGCCAGTTCCTTGGCCTGCGCTTCGGTCAGCCCCTGCGCCGGATCGACAAACACCTTGAGAATCTTCTCGGGTGTGTCATGGGCCACCTGCTCGATGTCCATGCCACCCTCAGACGAGGCCATCAGCGCGACCTGTTGCGATCCCCGGTCGGTCACGACCGACACGTAATATTCCTTCTTGATGTCGGCGCCGTCCTCGATCAGCAGCCGGCGCACCTTTTGTCCGACCGGACCGGTCTGGTGGGTCACCAGCTGCATGCCCAGGATCTCACTTGCCAGCGCCTTGACCTCGTCGATCGAGCGGGCCAGCTTGACGCCGCCACCCTTGCCGCGGCCGCCGGCATGAATCTGCGCCTTGACCACCCACACCGGGCCGCCCAGTTTTTGCGCCGCCTCGACCGCTTCCTGAACCGTGAATGCCGCAATGCCGCGCGGCACCGGGACTCCGAATTTGCGCAAGATTTCCTTGCCTTGGTACTCGTGAATCTTCATGGGCTTTCTCTCGGAAGGGGAACAAAACCACGCTGCTGGCAGAACGGCCGAGCCGCTTGTCAGCCCACAGTGGGCACCGAAGCCGCCAAATGTATCATGCTGCAATGCGGCAATCACCGGGCGCCAAGGCCCCGGGGGCCTGCGGCCGGTCATTCATCGGGAAAGGGTTTTTTCATGGCCAAGGTATTTATCGACGGCGAAGCCGGCACGACCGGATTGCAGATCCGCGAGCGTCTGCAATCGATGTCCGGCGTGGATCTGGTCAGCATTGCACCCGAGCTGCGCAAGGACACGGCGGCCAAGAAGGACTTGATGGAACAGGTCGACCTGGTCATTTTGTGCCTGCACGATGACGCGGCGCGCGAATCGGTGGCGATGATCGACGCGATGGCGAAAGGCAAGGGATCCAAGGGCCCGCGCATCATCGACGCGTCGACCGCGCACCGCACCGCAGCCGACTGGGTGTTCGGTTTCGCCGAGCTGGCCGCAGGCCAGGCGGCGGCGATCGCTTCAGCGCAACGCGTCAGCAACCCGGGCTGCTACGCAACCGGCGCGATCGCGCTGATTCGCCCCCTGATCGACGCCGGGCTGATCGCGCCGGACCAGCCGCTGACCTTGCCATCCGTCAGCGGCTATTCCGGTGGCGGGCGCAGCATGATCGAGGCCTATGAGGGCGGCGGCGCGCCGGCTTTCGAGGTCTATGGCCTCGGACTCAAGCACAAGCATGTGGGGGAAATCATGCGTCATACCGGCTTGCAGCGGCGTCCGCTATTCATACCGTCAGTCGCCAATTTCCGCCAGGGCATGCTGGTACAGCTGCCGTTGCACCTGGACACGCTGCCCGGCAAACCGAGCGCCGCCGATTTGCATGAGGCCTTGGCCAAACACTATGCCGGCAGCGAATGGGTCACAGTCGAAGCCGCCAATGCCGATGGCAAGCTCGATGCGGTGGCGCTGGCCGACAGCAACAAGATGGAGCTGCGGGTGTTCGCCAACGATGCCAAGGCCGACGGTTTCAGCCACGCCGTGTTGATTGCGCGGCTGGACAACCTGGGCAAGGGCGCCAGCGGTGCGGCGGTTCAGAATATGAAACTGATGCTCGGCCTGTAGTTCGAGCCTGTAGTTCGACTAATTAGGCTGCAGCGTCGTCAGGTCAATCCTGAGCGCCGGCCACCACCTTGCGGATCGTGTCCCCGCCAAAGCCACGGGACGCAAGAAAGCGCATCTGTCGCGCTTTTGCTGCTGCATCCGGCGCAGGCGCAGGGCCGGACGGTTCGCAGCCATGGCGCTGACCGAACTTCTTGCGCCAGACTTCACGCGCCCGTTCCAGTTCACCGGCCTGCAGGCCGGCCAGCGCATCGCGCGCCGCGTCTGCATCGATGCCCTTATGTTGCAGCTCCTGCCGGATGCGGGCTACACCAAGCTTGTCGGCACGCCGATGCACGACAGACTCGACCACGCGCTGGTCATCGATGAAGCCCTTGCCCTGCAGTTCGTCGAGTACCTTGCACAACTGGCCAGGTTCGGTCTCATAGCGCTTGAGCTTGCGTTCAAGCTCCTGGCGCGTGTGCTCGCGGGTCGCGAGCTGGCGCAGCACGCGGCCTTTGAGCGAGGGGGGAGGCATTGGCATGGCGGCTCCGGGTAGCTTGTCGCTGCTGGCCTGCCGTCCAGAAAGACTGCGGTCAGGGCCGCGTCAATCTGGCTGCAGTGGCAGGTCCTTAGTCGGCTTTCTTGGCGCCAGCCTTGGCCTTGGCGCCGCCGTCGGCTTTTTCCGGCAACAGCGGAATACCCAGTGACTCGCGCACCTTGTTCTCGATCTCGCGTGACAGGTCGGGGTTTTCGCGCAGGAACTCGCGCGCGTTGTCGCGGCCCTGGCCGATCTTTTCGCCGTTGTAGGCATACCAGGCACCCGACTTGTCCAGGATCTGTGCATTCACGCCCATGTCGATGATCTCGCCGTGGCGGCTGATGCCCTCGCCAAACAGGATGTCGAACTCGGCTGTCTTGAACGGTGGCGCGACCTTGTTCTTGACCACCTTGACCTTGGTCTCGTTGCCGATTGCTTCGTCGCCCTTCTTGATCGTGCCGATGCGCCGGATATCAAGCCGCACCGAGGCATAGAACTTGAGCGCATTGCCGCCGGTGGTGGTCTCGGGGCTGCCGAACATGACGCCGATCTTCATGCGGATCTGGTTGATGAAGATCACCATGCAGTTGGTCTTCTTGATATGGGCGGTGAGCTTGCGCAGCGCCTGGCTCATCAGACGGGCCTGCAGGCCAGGCAGGGAGTCACCCATCTCGCCTTCGAGGTCGGCCTTGGGCGTGAGCGCGGCGACCGAGTCGATGACGATAAGGTCGACCGCGCCTGAACGCACCAGCGAATCGACGATCTCCAGCGCCTGCTCGCCGGTGTCGGGCTGGCTGATCAGCAGGTCTTGCAGGTTGACGCCCAGCTTTTGCGCGTACTGGATGTCCAGCGCATGCTCGGCGTCGACAAAGGCGCATTGGCCGCCGGTCTTTTGCATCTCGGCAATGGCCTGCAGCGTCAGCGTGGTCTTGCCGGACGACTCAGGACCGTAGATCTCGATCACACGGCCACGCGGCAGACCACCGACGCCCAGCGCAATATCGAGCCCCAGCGAACCGGTCGAGACGACCTGGATGTCCGCGATCACCTCGCCCTCGCCCAGGCGCATGATGGTGCCCTTGCCGAACTGCTTCTCGATCTGGGCCAGGGCCACTTGCAGGGCCTTGGCTTTTTCGCTGTTGACGGGGCTGATGTTCTTGACTGGGGCGTCCATGGAAATTTCCTTTTAAAACAAGGTCTTGGGATGAAATGGCATCTGTTGTTAAAAACAGGCTGGATACTTGAACAGTAGTCTAATCCAGATTATTGAAATCGCGAAGCAGTTTTTTTAGTCAATTTGATTTACTATTTACACCATGGCTGCAACCCCTTCCAAGGCCAACTGGCGCCAGACCCACCTGGGCCGCCTGACCGAGCTGGCAGGCCAGCGCTTTGACGCCCGGGTGCTGGCCCTGATGGCCCACAACGACCAACTGGCGCTGTCCTTGTCGCATCTTGCCGCACGGGGCCGCCTGGGCGCATCGCACATTCAGATTACGCGCCACCTCCCACCCGATGGCTGCCGACTGAGCGCGCTGGCTGCCATGGCCGGCATTACCAAGCAGGCCATGGGCAAGCTGGTCGATCAATGCGAGGCCTGGGGACTGGTGCAGCGGCTGTCCGATCCGCGCGACGCGCGGGCAATTCAGGTCGTCTTCACCGACACCGGGCAGCAATGGCTGACCGCCTACCGGCAGGCGGTCGAGCAGGCCGAGGCGGAGTTTCGCCAGTCCGTCGGCGCAGACGTAGCCACGGTAGTGCAGCTGGGGCTGGAGGCCTACATTGGCTAATGGCCTGTTACGTTGCAATGGAAGGCGCGAAGCACAGCAATGGCCCGGTCCAAAGCGCGCGTTTGCAACGCCGCCACACTCCAACCTTGCCGATCCAAAAGCCTCGTTGCCCGCGCCTAGAATGATTCGCGAACAGCAATCGCGCGCGCGACAACAGACCGGAAACTGACCGCAGCTCAGCCTGCAGGAGGAGACATCCATGCGCATCTTGATCGCCGAGGACGATGCCGTACTGGCCGATGGCCTGTTGCGCGCCCTGCGCGGCGCGGGCGCGGCGGTCGACCACGTGGCCAGCGGCAGCGAGGCGGACGCCGCACTGATGACCAACAAGGAGTTCGACCTGTTGATCCTGGATCTGG
>JBBKVW010000099.1:0-14780 GCA_037968655.1 Burkholderiaceae bacterium | reverse complement strand
CGACCACGAGGCAGTGCGATCGCAGGTGCGTGGCGATGCGCAGAATGCGCGCAGCCAGTACGCGCGCAAGCAGGCATCCGCCATCGGCCAGCTGGAACGCAAACAGCAGCAGACCGTCGACAGGACAAGCGACAAGGCGGACGAGGAAAAAACCAGGGGCGAGGAAGAGGCGGCGGCACAAATCGAGCAGGGAGAAACACAGACAGCCGACAAGGCCCAGGAAGTCGAGACCGAGGTCGCGCAGAAAAAACAGGAGGCCAGGGAGAAATCCGAGGAGAAGGGCTTCTTTGGCCGCCTCGCAGACAGCCTGGGCGCCTGGTTCGACCGCCAGAAGAAATGGATCAGCGACAAGGTCGAGGCCGGCAAGAAGTGGATCAAGGACACCGCCGACCGCTTCAAAAAGTACGCGGCCCAGAAGATCGACCAGGCACGCGACCGTGTGACCGGGCTCATCAAGGCGGGCGGCGAACTGCTCAAGGCCGGCGCCGACGCATTGCTGTCCGAATTTCCGGCCGCGCGCGACGCCGTCAAGGGCGCGATCGACAGCGGCGTGAAGCTCGGCGTCAACGCTACCAATGCCCTGGCCGAAGGCGCCAAGCGCAGCGTGAACAGGGTGGTCGATACGGCGGCAGCGGTGGCCGAGGGCGCGTTGGACCTGGGCGGCAAGGCGGCCAACGCCGCGATCGACTACGCCAAGTCGACGACGGTTGGCGCGCTCAATGCGGCTGACAAGGCCATGGCTGCGCTGGGCGTGCTCAAGGTGCTGGTGCAGGACGTTGCAGGTGATCTGGGCGGCTGGATCGGCAAGCTCGCGGCGTCTGCCAGGGACGGCGTGGTCAACCACCTGGCAGCGGCGATGAAGGCCGCCATCAAGCAGTGGTGGGAAGGCAAGCTCGAAAGCGCTTTGGGCGTCGGCACCGCCATCTGGGAAGTGCTGAAGAAAGGCGGCCTGGGTCTGAAGGAGATTGGCGCCATGGCCTGGTCAGCGGTCAAGGCGGCCATTCCACCGGCGCTGATTCAGCTGATCATCGAAAAAGTGGTGGCCATGATCATCCCGGCCGCGGGTGCGGTGCTGGCCGTCATCGAAGGCTTGCAGGCGGCCTGGGGCTCGGTGTCGGCGATGCTGGGCGCGATCGGCAAGGCCATCGCCTACCTCAAGGCGGTCAAGGGCGGCGGCGCCGGCGCGCAGTTCGCGCAACTGGTGGCAGCCGCGGCCGTGGTGGTGATCGACTTCGTCTCCAACTGGCTGCTCGCCCGGCTGGGCAAGGCGATCATGAAGATCGGCGGCAAGATCAAGGGCATTGCGCAAAAGCTGCTCAGGAAGATCAGCGGCGCGGTGAAAAAATTCAAGGCCAAACACAAGGCCAGGAAGAAAGCCCGGGCGAAGAAGAAGAACAAGGCGGCACGCGATCGCAAGGCCCGGCAGTTGCGTGAGCAGCGCAAGAACCGCAAGGCCGACAAGGACGGGAAGTCGAAAGACGATCCGAACAAGAAGCAGCAGGACAAGGAGGCGCGCAAGCGGGATCGACTTCGCAAGGCGGTCGAGGCGATCCGGCCACAGCTGGCCAAAATTCTGAAAGGAAAGATATCAAGAATCGTCCTGCTGGCGCGCCTGGCGTTTTGGCGCGTGCGCTATCGGCTGTCCAACCTGTCCGTTCAGGGGTCGCGTGTCGTCGCGAAAGTCAATCCAGAAGACGATGTTGCTGTCGTCAAGGAGATCGATCCGATACGGCTTGGCAAGGCACTGCAGGACGTGCTGGCGGCGGCCGAGGGCCAATTCTTCTCCGAGCGCGCCGAGGGGCGATCGCCAACCGACAAGAAGATCATTTCAGAGGCGCATGGCAGCGTACGCGGTGGCGATGCGTCGCCACTGGGATTGGGAACACCGGATCAAGTGGAGTTGTTCAGGAAAATCCTGTCGGGTGAAGTCAACGTGAAGGCCGAACAGCGCGGAAAATTCAACTCCGCCATGCTCCGTACCGGGGAGAAGGGATTCCTGACTTACGCGAACTTGCGGGACGGAGCGCAGCAACCTCTTGGGGCTGGCTTGTATACGCACGGCGCCGGAAAGTACCCATTGCAGTCGCCCGTGTTGAATGCGCCAAGCCGTCGCGGTCTCACGAGCGTTGTCGAACCGGCCCGGTCCGAAGGGCTGCATGCGGCTGAGAGAACAACTGACTGGATGCTCGGCAAGAAGTTGATCGAGGAAAAGGATGTATTCAGCGAAGGCGCGAAGTTCGGCCCCAACACTGTGGCCCGCTCGGCAGTGGCCGAAGATATCGATGCCAGACGATCCAGGCCCCAGCAAGATACAACGCTCGAGGACGGTGCGCGCAATCACAGGCACCAGGCTTTGCGCAACATCTTCGTCGAGTTGATGTCGGCCTTGCAGAAACCACCCCCGGGGCTGCTGACCGGGGCAGCCGAGGACAAGGCGATTCAGGAAGTCGCCCAGGCGTTCAAGAATTGGGCACTGACGAACTTCGGAACCGCATTGAAATCCATCATCGATCCCGATCAAGCCAAGGCTACTGCGATGGTTCTGAAAGCAAAGCTGGCAGCTTTCCTGCACACTATCAACAAGTAGGATCAGTCCATGCGCATCACCAAGATAATTCAGCCAGATTCGACCAGCGACCCCGCTCTTGCTGTCCACCGCCTGAAAAAGGCGATCAACGATCGATTCGGCAGCGCGCTTTATTTTGACGGGGAGCGAGAAAGCGGGCAATCGCGCGTTTTTCAATGGGTCGCGGCAGGCGGCATCGACATCGTGATGCGACTGATCGACGACAAGGGATTCGGGTTCTGGTACTTCGAGATTGAGTTCAGTGAGGACACCATCGACTGCGCCAAATTGCGTGACTGCATCGGCGAACACCTGTTGACGGTCGATTCCGACGACATGCTCGAATCCGCCAGGCGACCAGAGGCGCAGGAGCGCGACCTGATTCCAGCCGCACTCGTCTTGCGCGACGTTGGCGATGCCGAACTGGCTGCAATCGTGAGTGAAAAACTCAGATCCGCTGATCTGCAATCCATTCAGGACGTGCTGATGGCTGCGCTGCTTCTGGACGATCCGGCAGTGCTGCCGGCGCTTGCAGATGCACGCGAAAAGGTCAGCGACCTTCCACTTGCAGACGCCATCGGGCATCTCGAATCGAAACTGGAAAGGCGCAGGATTTGACGCGCAACGGGATCAGGCCGAAATTCGTCGCGCCGGTCGGCAGGCCGTCTTCCCGGTGCCATGCCTGCCGGCTTTCAAGGCGCCAGCGCATTCCAGCGCGCAATGATCAGGGTTTCGATGTCATGCACCCGCCTTCCAGTGGCGCTGGCGACCGCCGCGCGGTAGGGCGGCATGTTGGTGCATTCGAGCACGATGTCCTGTACCGCCGCACAGCGGCGTATCAGTTGCAATGCTGCATCCACCACGTCGTTGGCGGCCTGCGCCAGATCCAGCTGGGTGTCGTTGGCAAGGATGCGGCGCTGCAGTTCACAGCCGTCTGCCAGACCCTGCACCGGCGTTGACTTGGCGACCTGCGCGGAGTCAAGAATGGTCTGGCTCAGCGACTGGGCGTCGAAGGTCACGATGCCGGGATGCGCGAACTGCTGGCACATCAGCAGGCTTGAGCTGACGACCGGCACCGGAACGGCCTGAGCCAGTGCGTGCTGGTATGCGGCCAGGAATCCGCAGCTGGTGGTGATCATCCGGGCACCTTGCCCGGCCAACTGCACTGCCGCTTCGACGAACGGCGCAAGGAAGCGCGGATCTGCGTCCTTGACGATTCTTTGAGGCGATGCGCCGCTGACGACGGCGTAGCGCACCGGTATCGCATGGCGTTCGAAAGTCCGGGCATTGCCTATGTCGCCTGGCGGCCGAGGAAAGCGCGTGTCGAGCATCAGAACGCCCAGAAAGCCGGAGTCGGGGGGCAGCATCGTCATTGCGTCGCGTCTGTCAAGCTGAAATGTCAGGTCTGAATGGCATGATAGGTCGTCGTTCATTGCCCACTGGCAAGGCTCCCGAATCCATTCAACCGAAACTGCGGCAACCGATCCAGCGCGCACTGTCAAATGCCGGACAGCGGTCAAGTGCCGATCTTCGTATGCTCGGTGGGTCAGAGCCCTGCGGCTCGCCGCGGACAGTCGGCTGCAGTCGTGCCAGCCGGGTTCGCCTACCGGAGCCACATTTGCCCATGCAGATCAAGAATGCCATCGTATTGATCACCGGCGCGGCCAGCGGTATTGGCGCGGCCTTGGCTGGACGCTTCCTGGCCGAAGGCGCAGCCGGCCTGGTGCTGGGCGATGTGCAGTCGGCGCCGCTGATGGCGCTGGCGCGCCACTTCAACGGCCTGCCGGGAGGCGACCGGGTGCTGGCGCAGACCTGCGACGTGACGCACGAGTCGGACATCCAGGCCCTGGTGGCCGCCGCTGTCGCGCGCTTTGGACATATCGACCTGGTCTGCTCCAACGCCGGGTTGATCCGCGACGGCGGCGAAGAGGCACCGGATGCCGACTGGCAGTTGAACTGGGACATCCATGTGATGGCCCATGTCTGGATGGCGCGTGCGGTGATTCCGCTCATGCGCGAACGCGGATCGGGGCATCTGATGATCACCGCCTCAGCTGCCGGTTTGCTGACTTCCCTGCCCTCGTCCAGCTACGCCGTCACCAAGCATGCGTCGATTGCGCTGGCAGAAACGCTGGCGATCCGCCATGCCGATGCCGGAATCGGCGTGTCGGTGTTGTGCCCACAGGCGGTGGATACACCCATGGTGCGCAATCGTGCCCATGTGCCGGGCGCATCGTCGGCCATCGATGACGTGGCCAGCACCGACAGCCTGTGCGACTGCGTGATCGATGCCTTGCAGGGCAAGCAGTTCCTGGTCCTGCCGCATCCGCAAGTGCGGGACTATTTCCGGCGCAAGGCCGATGACTATGATCGCTGGCTTGGCGGCATGCGCAAGCTTGATCGCAAACTGCGCCGGGGCGAGTGATTTCGCACCGCAAGCCCCTTCTTGCAACACCCATCGTCAACAGATACAGGATGCACACATGACCCAGGACCTGCTCGAATCAATCGACAACGGCGTTGCCACCTTGACCATGAACCGACCCGATTCGCGCAACGCGCTGTCGCGCGAGATGCTGCGGGCGATGAACGAGGCACTATCGCGCCTGGCCGCAGACCCGGCAGTGCGGGCGGTGGTGCTCACCGGCGCCGGCAAGGCATTTTGCTCGGGCGGCGACGTGAAGGGATTTGCGCGCGCAGCGGCCGGCGCTGGCGCTGCCATGAGCTTCGACCTGCGGGTGCACGACCTGCGCGCGCGCATGGAGGTGGCGCGCATGTTGCATGAAATGCCCAAGCCGACCTTGGCAGTCATTCCAGGAGCAGCCGCTGGCGCCGGTTTGTCACTGGCACTGGCCTGCGATCTGCGCATTGGGGCCGACGACGCCAAGCTGACGACTGCGTTCTCCAAGGTCGGCCTGTCGGGCGACTTTGGCGGCAGCTATTTCCTTGGCCATCTGGTCGGCGCGTCCAGGGCGCGCGAGCTGTTCTTCACTGGCCGCGTGGTGCTGGCAGACGAGGCGCTGCGCATCGGCATGCTCGATCGCGTTGCGCCCGCCGCCGAACTGGCCGAGGCGGCGCAGACCTGGGCGAGAGAACTCGCATCGCTGCCAACGGTGGCCTTGGGCTACATGAAACGCAATCTGAATCTGGGACAGCGCGCCTCTTTGTCCGATGTGCTGGACACGGAGGCAATCCACATGATCCGCACCTTCGATACCGAGGACCATAAGGGCGCCGCAGCTGCGTTTGTTGAAAAACGCCCGCCCAAGTTCGCGGGGCGCTGAGCTTGCGGTCGCGGGCGACTGGTTTCGATCATTGCCAGGAGCGCCACGCGATCACGCCATCTGATTCGACCTCATCCACCGCCGAATTCAGCTCGCCCGGATATGGGCTTCGACGCCCCGACGCGGCGCAGGCTCAACCGGCGGCGCGTAACCGACGCGCGCCCACATCTGTATCGTCTGCCCCGGCTCGGGCGCGTTCAGCAGGCGACGGATTGCAGCATAGGGTTGGGCCTGTTCCGGATATTCCTGCAAGGCCTGTTGCAGTGGATGCATCGCCACGCCATGCGCGGTGGCAGCCAGTTGCACCCGCGCATAGGCGCGCCCGGAGTTTACCTGTGTCAGGCGGTCATTGCCCTGGGATATCAGCCACATGAAGCCGGTCGTCGACGCGATCTTGCTGTTGAACTCGTCCAACTGGCTGGTGGTTGCGTAATCGTCTGGCGCTGGCACCTTGCTGCGATCGAACAGGCCCAGGCGATCGAGCCATACCGCCATCGGATTCATCAAGGTCAGGCCGTCCTTGTGGCGAGCGACCTCTGCTGCACCCACGCGCAGTAGCTTGAATGACTCCATGATGGCACTTGGTGTGAGCATCTCGATGCGCCAGGCTTGCTCGGCGATCATCCGGTGCTTTTGCAATTGCTCGGGTTCATCGGCGCCGACTGCTCCGAAGGCCAGTGCAAAAGGCCTGGTCGCCGCTTGCATTGCCTGCCACGCGGCTGCCGCGACCGGTCTGTTCAGGTCGTACAGGCTGCGATTGGTGCGGCGCTGCAGGATCTGGGAAAACAAGGGGTCCTTGACGACGCTGGCGTCCTCGTGCAGGCGGATATGCGCCACCGGCCGCTGGTCTATTGCCTGCGGTTCGAACGCGCCCTCGGGAAACAATGTGATCTGCGTGCGCAGTCCGCGCTCGCGCGCAGCGATGTCCAGCAACTCCAGAAAGGTGCCGTGGCTCATCATGATCTGGCGCGCGAACGGATCGGTTTGCGGTAGCAGGCGCTCGGTATCGCAATACAGTGTGATCTCGTCGGGTCGACCCAGGTCAACGATCCAGGACTGCAGATTGTGCGAATGGGGCGCCAGGATGGCGTAACCCGATATCCACTTGCGTACATCGCTGGTATCCGATGCCGGCCCTGTCCAGGCTGCGATGGCCTCAGCCGGCACCGCGCTGGAGCAAGCAGTCAGATTGCCAGTGGCAGCCAACACTACGCCGCCGCTGGCGATTCGAATGAAATTTCGTCGCTCCATTTGCTGTCCTTACTTTTTGCCAAGCGCCTTCAGGGTGGCGCTGGATGCCAGCGTGCGGACAGCCAGAAAATTGATCTGACTCACCTTCATCGACCGATTACGGTTCCGCCGCTGTCATGCGTAAGGATTGTCCAAGGCACGCGCGCGCAGGACAATTGCCCAATCATCGATAACAGGATTGCAAACATGCATACCGCTTCATTGCATTTGCGCAGCGCCTGGCGCAGCCTGGCGCGACGCCCGGCCAGTGGTCCGATTGGTCATCGTGGCAGGTGTTGCTGGCAAAGCCTTGCCAAGCGCAGTGCGATGCTGACGTTAACTGCCGCGCTGTTGAGCGCATGTGCAGCTACGCCTGACCAAAACATGCCAGCGCGCGCGACGCAGACATGCAAGAACAGCGCGCAACAGGGCAATGGTGGAAGTGTGACCCGCTGCGCGGGTGTTCCGGCAGACTGCGTCTGCCTTGAAATGTGATGACTGATAGGCGCCCCTGAACAGGGACGCCTGCTACCTCAGTGCCTTAGCCGCGCGCCGGCCTGGCTGGCCGGGCAGGACGACGGGCGCCATCGCGTGGGCCAAAGCTCGCGGTACCGCGATCAGCACCCTTGCCGGTCGGTCCGAACGCAGCGCGCTGAGGCGCCGGCTTGGCAAAACCTGGCTTGCGTGGGGCAAAGTCATTACGCGGTGCGAAATCATTGCGCGGCGCAAAGTCGTTATGCGGCGCATGTCCACCGGCATCGCGGCCACGCGCTGGCCCGCCGAACTTGCGATCGCGCGATGGCGCATAAGAGCCACCCCGGCTATCACGACCACCGAAATTCGAGCGCGAACGTGCATCGGGCATGCGTTGCTGCGGCTCCAGTCCTGGGATCACTTCGGCCTTGAACGGGTGGCGGGTGAAGGCCTCGATATCAAAGATCTTGCGCCGGTCACGGAACTCGGCCATGGTGACGGCCAAGCCGTCGCGTCCGGCACGGCCGGTGCGGCCAATGCGGTGGGTGTAGTCTTCAGCCTTCATCGGCAAGCCGAAGTTGAAGACATGGGTGATAGTGGGCACATCGATGCCACGCGCCGCAACGTCGGTAGCCACCAGGATCTGCACCTGGCCTTCGCGCAGCGCCATCAGGCGCCGGTTGCGAATACCCTGGTTCAGTGCCCCGTGCAATGCGACTGCACTGAAACCGGCTTGTTGCAGGTCATTGGCAAGGCCGTCGCACTCGATCTGGGTGCTGGCGAAAACAATTGCCTGGTTGATCGTCGTGTCGCGCAGCCAATGGTCGAGCAGTTTGCGCTTGTGAAAGGCGTTGTCGGCCCAGAACAGCACCTGCTTGATGTTCTGGTGCTGATCTTGCGGCGAGTCGATCTGCAGGCGCTGCGGCTCACGCATCACACGCGTTGCCAGCTGCTGAATGCGCGGCGCCAGCGTGGCGCTGAACATCATGGTCTGCTTGCGCTCGATGGTGAGTTGGTTGATCTCGGCCAGGTCATCGGCAAAACCGAGGTCCAGCATGCGGTCGGCTTCGTCCACCACCAGGAACTGCACCTGGTCCAGCTTGATCTGCATCGAACGCTGCAGGTCGAGCAGGCGTCCAGGCGTGGCAACCACCAGATCGGCATTCTGCAGGCGCGCGATCTGCATCTGGTAGGGCATGCCGCCAACCACGTTGGCAATGCGCAGTCCGCGGCAGTGGCGCACCAGATCGATCGCGTCGTGGGCGACCTGCTGAGCGAGTTCGCGGGTCGGGCACAACACCAGGGCACCCGGCGTTGCGGCCTTGAAATTGCGGCTGCTGGTAGGGTCCTTGCGGCGCGCTCGCTTGGGCGCAGCTTCGCCACGGGCGACAGCATCGGCGCAGGCCTTGTCAAAATCTGCCCGCTCCTGGGCTTGCGCCTTGACCTGCTGGTCGAGCAAGGTGTGCAGCACTGGCAACAGGAATGCAGCGGTCTTGCCACTGCCGGTCTGGCTGGAAACCATCAGGTCGGTAAAGCGAGCGCCTTTGCTGCCGTCGCTCAGGTCCTGCATCGCCATCGGTATGCATTTCTCCTGCACGACGGTTGGCTGCGTAAAGCCCAGGTCGCTCACCGCCTGCAACAGCTCGGGCGCAAGCGCCATTTTCTGGAAGCCGTTGGGAGCCAGTTCGACGGCATCGCTGGCGTCGTCGGCCAGCAGCTCGTCTGGCTCGGAAAACTCGGCCTGCGTATCGGCACGCATGGCGCCCTGAGGCTGGTTGGAAAAGTCTTGATCGGGCACAGGAGCGCCGACCACATCAAATGCGTCGTTCATAGGTATGGATCTCACACGATCAACGCCACACGCAGTGCGGCGCTTATCGTCAATGGTCAAAAAACATCAACCATCAGACGAAACTCAATGCCAGCGTGGCTGGCCGCAGCCAGCTGGCTGCACTCTAGAGGGACCCGATCTAAGCAGGCCCGATGTGTGAGGGGAGATGCACAAACGCGAAGCCTCGTGGCTGCGCAGCCTTCGATTATGGCACGGATTCGGGTTTTTACCTATCCTACCGATTTCCGGGAGGCTAATCCTGCATGCGCAGGAAGTTCTCCCGGTAGTAGATCAGTTCATCGATCGACTCATGGACGTCGGCCAGCGCAGTATGGCTTTGCTGCTTCTTGAAGCCGTCTTTCAATTGCGGCCTCCAGCGCTTGGCCAGTTCCTTGAGCGTTGTCACGTCGATGTTGCGGTAATGAAAATACGCGTCCAGGCGTGGCATGTACCGCACCAGAAAGCGCCGGTCCTGGCTGATCGTGTTGCCGCACAGGGGGGACGCATTGCGGGGCACGTATCGTTCGAGAAAATCGAGGATCTGCTGCTCGGCCTGCGCTTCGTCCAGGGTCGAGGCGCGTACCTTGTCGATCAGGCCGCTCCTGCCATGCGTGCCCTTGTTCCAGGCGTCCATCTGATCGAGCAGCGCATCGCTCTGGTGAATCACCAGCACCGGGCCCTCGATACGGGGCTCCAGGTCGGGCCCGGTCACGATCACGGCGATCTCGATCAGACGCTCCTTCTCCGGCTCCAGGCCCGACATCTCACAATCGATCCAGACCAGGTTTCGGTCCGATTTCTCCAGCACTGCAGCATTTGCATCCATGGCGCGAATTGTCGCCCATGCATGCCAGGGGTAATGAAATGCACCTAAACTTCGCGCCATGATCGACTCTGCCTGGCTTCACCGTGCCTGACCATTCAACAGCTGATTCAGCAATGACGCTCGCCTTTGTCATCGCACTGCTTGCCGGCCTGATGCTGAAGTTCTGGCTCGCGACACGGCAAATGCAGCATGTCGCCCGCTTTCGTGGCGCCGTGCCCGATAAGTTCAGCGCACAAGTGACGCTGCAAGCACACCAGAAAGCTGCTGACTACACCATCACCAAGACCCGCTTCGGGCTGTTGGAGCTTGCGTTGGGAACAGTTGTGCTTCTGGGCTGGACCTTGCTCGGTGGCCTGGATGCGCTCAACACCGTGCTGATGCACTATGTTGGTCCTGGCATGCTGCAGCAACTGGCATTGCTAGGGGCTTTTGTGGTCATTGGTGCGCTGATCGAGTTGCCGGCCACGCTGTACCAGACCTTCGGCATCGAGGCCCGCTTCGGTTTCAACAAAATGACGCTGCGCCTCTGGCTGGCTGATCTTGTGCGCTCCAGTCTGGTGGGCGCTGCGATCGGGCTTCCGATTGCCGCCCTGATCCTGTGGCTGATGGGTGCCGCCGGTTCCTTGTGGTGGTTGTGGGCCTGGTGCGTATGGATGGGTTTCAACCTCCTGCTGTTGATGATCTATCCAAGTTTCATCGCGCCCTTGTTCAACAAGTTCAAGCCGCTGGAAGATGAAGCGCTCAAGGCCCGCGTCACCGCGCTGATGAAGCGCTGCGGCTTTGCCGCCAAGGGCCTTTTTGTGATGGATGGAAGCAAGCGCAGCGCGCATGCCAACGCCTATTTCACCGGCTTTGGCGCTTCCAAGCGTGTCGTTTTCTACGACACGCTATTGGCAAAACTGGCGCCAGCCGAGGTGGATGCCGTTCTTGCGCATGAACTGGGCCATTTCAAGCATCGCCACATCATCAAGCGCATCGTTTCCATGTTTGCGCTCAGCCTGGCTGGATTCGCCTTGCTGGGTTGGTTGTCTAGCCAGGTCTGGTTCTATACCTCCCTTGGCGTTCAACCCAACATGGGGCCAGGCGCCACAAATGACGCTCTTGCATTGCTGCTGTTTCTGCTGGCAATACCGGTTTTCAGCCAGTTCATCGCGCCGCTGTTTGCGCAGATCTCGCGCAAGCATGAATTTGAGGCCGATGCGTTTGCCGTGGCCCAGACCAGCGGCACCGATCTGTCCGCTGCGTTGCTCAAACTCTATGAAGACAATGCGTCGACGCTTACGCCCGATCCGGTTTACGTCTCGTTCTACTACTCACACCCGCCAGCGTCAGAACGGCTGGCGCGCATGGCGGCTTGACACAATTGCACAGCCTATGACAAGCATGATGAAAAAAGCAGACTGGTCTGCCATAACACGCCGCGCGCTGAGCGCAACCGAGATCGTCAGCCGCCTGGCCCAGCTTGATGCCTGGACCCTTCGCGGCGAGGGAGCCGACGTTGCCATCGAGAAAACGTTTCAATTTGCAAACTACTACCAGACGATTGCCTTCGTCAATGCGTTGGCATTTGTGGCCCATGTGACGGACCACCATCCGGCGTTAAGCGTCAGCTACAACCGCTGCATCGTGCGCCTCAATACGCATGATGTGGGCGGCATTTCAAGCACCGATTTCGAATGCGCTGCGTCCATCGACGGGCTGTTGTCGTGAGACAAGGTGTCAGGGTGCGCGATTGACAACGGGCCATGCTCTGCAAGATGGCCTGATTGTGGCCAACTATGGGCGGCATTTCCTGGTCGAAGGCGTATCCGGGCAGAGAATCATCTGCCATTCGCGCGGCAAGAAGAGCCAGGGCGTGGTCGGCGACCGGGTCCAGTGGCAGCCCTCGCGCGACGAAGGAACGATCGAGAAGATCGAGCCGCGGCGCAACCTTTTCTATCGGCAAGATGAGGTCCGCACCAAGTCTTTTGCCGCCAACCTTGATCAAGTGCTGATTCTGATCGCGGCCGAGCCGGCGTTCTCCAACCGGCAATTGGCGCGCGCACTGATCGCAGCTGAAGCACAAGGCATCCCTCCTTTGATTGTGCTGAACAAGCGCGATCTGGTCGAGCCGTTCGCACGCGCCTGGGAATGGATGGCACCGTACCGCGCAATGAATTACCAGGTATTGCCGGTGGCTCTCAAGCACGCTGGCAGCAGGCCGCCGACCGAACTGATGGCACAACTGCAGGGCAAGACCACCCTTGTGCTCGGGCCGTCGGGTGCTGGAAAAAGCACCCTTATCAATCGACTCGTGCCAAATGCCGGCGTGCTGACTGGCGAACTTTCCCAGTCCCTGAAAGCGGGAAAACACACGACCACCAGCACGACCTGGTACTGGATTGACTCGGAACGTTCCAGCGCCCTGATCGATTCGCCCGGGTTCCAGGAATTCGGCCTGCGCCATATCGAACCGATGCGACTTGCGCGATACATGCCTGATCTTGCTGTCCATGCAGACCATTGCCGGTTCTACAACTGCAGCCACCTGCATGAGCCTGGCTGTGCCGTGACTGCCGCCAGGCAAACCCAAGACGAAAACGGCGATTCGGCGATCAGCCCCGATCGCTATCGGATCTACACCGAATTGTTTGCAGAACTGTCGCAGACGAGATATTGACTGCTGGATGCCGACGCAGACTCAGCCCAGCAGGCGGGCCAGACTGAGCAAGGCCAGCAATACCAACCACATCACCACCGTTCGCCAGACCAGTCCGACGACGACCCGCAAATGACCGATCTCGGCTTCGCTGCCGGAGACCGTTGCAAACGGCTCCGTTGCCTGAGCGCCTGTCGCGGCAGCAATGCCTGGCTCGGTCGAGGAATCCGGAGTTCCCAAACGGATGTTGATGGCCCCAGCCGTCGACGCCAGGATGACGCCGTCGTTGTCGACCCGCCCTCCTTTTTCGTAACTTCGCCAACTGTCAATCGCATCTTCGAAACTGCCAACCACTGCGAATCCGATCGCGGTGATCCGTGCAGGCACCCAGTCCATCCATCCCCACAAAGCACCGGCAACCCGCTGCAATGCGCTGCTGACAGGCCGCACCTGAGCCGCCTTTTCCCGAGCCCAGTAACGCGGCACGAACTCACTCAGGCGATACAGGACGGCTCCAACGGGACCAAGGCCCAATACGGCGAGAACAGAGAACCACACCAGCACACCAAAGACATGTCGATGTGCGGCAATCACCGAATGCTCGACAACCTGGCGCACGATTTCGCTGCGCGGCAAACCGGTCGCGTCGACCTGGCGCCAATTGGCCAACAATTGACGTGCCAGTGCCTCGTCACCCGCTTCCAGCGCATCCCGAATCTCGGTAAAGTGGTGGCTGAACTGCCTGAAACCGAGCGCGAAGTACAGCACCGCGATATTCCACACAACAGCAAACGGCCAGCCAGCCAATCCTGCCAGCATCCAGTACACGAGCAATACCAATGCGCTGGGAACGATGACGACGACAAACCAGGCTAACCAGCCATGGTGTTCCTTGCCAGCATCAAAACTGTGGCCACACCAGCTGGCCCACGCGCGTAGGGCAACATGAATCACATTGCTGCGACCAACTGGTCGTACCTGCTCGAGCAACAGTGCGATCAGGATGGCAACGAAACTCATTCCCGGATGATAATTGCTGGCGAAGATGTCTGCGGCGGCGCAGACCACCTCGACGCAACGGATTCAGGCCGCAAGGAAGCGATAAAAGTTGCGCAGCATGCCGGCCGTGGCACCCCAGATGAAGCGCTCGGTTTTACCGTCACGATAGGGCATGGACAGCCACTCCCTGCGCTGACCATCCCAATCAAGGGCATGGCGCCGATGATTGGCGGGGTTCATCAGGAATGCCAAGGGCACCTCGAATATCTCATCGACCTCATCGACATTGCGCGCAAATGAGAATCCACCGTGCAACAACGCAACCACCGGCGTGATGACAAAGGCGCTTCCGGTGCGGTAGATCGGCAATCTTCCCAGCACCTTTACAAACTCGGGTTGAAGGCCGATTTCTTCGTGCGCCTCGCGCAAGGCGGTGACAGTCAGATCGGCGTCGTCCGCATCTTGCTTGCCACCAGGAAAAGCGATCTGTCCGGAATGGGTCGATAGTTGCGCAGTTCGCTGGGTCAGCAGAACCATGGGCTCGTCGCGCAAGACAATGGCCAGTAGCACAGACGCCGGCGTTGGAGGTCGATCGCTAAATCGCGGTTCGGCCAAGAACTCCGGCTCCCATGCGGGCGGTTGCACGAATCGTTGCTGCAACGCTGCGACGCTCAAAGCAGCTGTCGCCACTGCAGGCAGGTGAGAATCAATACCAATTATCGGTACTGTGCGCGGATCAAATCCGGGCAGGCTGGAAACCAATGTGGCGGAACGATTGGTGATCACAGGGCTCGCAACAAAATCGGCATAGGGGGCAGCCATTATCGGCTGCACCCCTGCCACACCACCCGGCGTGCGGGTCCGCACCGGGCGGTTGGAATGGTTGAGGTCGTGTGCTTGGTTGACCAACCACACGCCTGGTTTCGCTGAAT
>JBBKVW010000098.1:0-4096 GCA_037968655.1 Burkholderiaceae bacterium | reverse complement strand
TTCTTGAGTGCATGGCGCAGCAGCATCGGCACGGTGGAGACGCCCTTGGCGCTGGCCGTGCGGATGTAGTCTTCGGCCAGCACCTCGAGCATGCTGGCACGGGTGATGCGCGCAATCAGGGCCACATAGGCCAGCCCCAATGCAAACGAGGGCAATATCAGGTGGCTGAGCCAGATCCAGAAACCATCGCCGATCTCCTTGTAGCCCTGCACCGGCAGCAGGCGCCATTGCAGCGCCACGAAATAGACCATGATGTAGCCGACCACGAATACCGGCACTGAAAAGCCGGTCACGGCCAGCGCCATCACCGCGCGATCGAGCAGGGAGCCCGCCTTCCACGCTGCCAGCACACCCAGGGTCACGGCGATGCTGACCGCGACGATGAGCGTGGTGATGGTCAGCGATACCGTGGGCCCCATGCGTTGCTGTACCAGTGTCGTTACCGGTATGCCGGAGAACATGGAGACGCCGAGGTCGCCCTTGAGCGTGGCCCAGCCCCAGGAGGTGAACTGCTCGAGCAAAGGACGGTCCAGGCCGAGATTGGCGCGGATCTTGGCGATGTTCTCGGCGGTTGCGTTGTCGCCGGCAATGATGGCTGCCGGGTCGCCGGGCGCAAGGTGCAATAACGAGAAAACGAAGATACCCACCACCAGCATGACGGGTATGACACCGAGAAGTCGACGAATGATGTAAGCGAGCATCAGCAGGCCGGGAGTGGATGTGACTGGCGCGGGATCGGCCGGCCTAACCTAGTACGACCCTGGCCGGGATCGGATGGATTCTGGCCGGGCCGGCCGGAATCAGGGGCCGCGCCGGGAGGGCTCACACCGACTCAGGCGTAACGCTCCACGTTCCACCATGGGATGATCTCAGGAACGGCGATCAATCCGCGTATGCGGTCGGCACGATACGCCTGAGGCTGCGCCCACTGGCCCGTCTTGACGTCATGGACGTAGTCGAACATGTTCCGGTTTAGCTTGCGCACGACTTCCCGGCGTGCGTCCAGGGTCGGTGCTGCAGACCAGTCGGTACGCAATTGTTCAGTCAAGGCGTTCTCTGGCCAGCCAAACCATCCCTTGGTGCCCGTTGCTGCGTGTGCGGACAGCGCGATTGGGTTGGCTGTTGCATTGCCGCCGGCCCACGTGAAAAACACGTTCCATCCGCCTTCGTCCGGCGCTTTCTGTACTGCGCGCCGGGTTACGACCGCCCCCCAATCGGTGGACGCAAGCTGAACGTTGAATCCGACCTGACGCAACTGTTGCGCGATGACAAGCATCGATTGGTTCATGATGTGGATATTGGTGGCATGCATGCAGATGATGGGTTTGCCGTCATACCCTGACTGCTTCAGCAGTTCACGTGCCTTTGCTTGGCGCTCCGCCATGGAAGACTTGAGCATCAGCGCTTCTGCGCCGTCTTCAACGCCCATCGGTGAGCCGCAAGTGAAGTTTGATCCGCAGGTCTGGTAATAGTCCTTATTGCCAATGGCTGCACGCTGCACGTCTTCCTGGTTAATCGCCAGTTGTGCTGCACGCCGCGCCAGAACATTATTGAAAGGCGGGTGCAAGTGATTAAGACGGCAAAGACCGACAGTGCCAAACTTGTTCAGAACTTCCAGCTTGACCCCGGGAGTGCCCGCTAGCGCGGGCAAGATGTCGATAGGCGGCACTTCAAAAAAATCAACCTCGCCGGTCATCAACGCTGATGCGGCGGTCTGCTGGTCTGGCATGATGTCCCAGATGACGCGGTCGAGCTTTACGACCTTGCCTCCCGCGATGCCTGAAGGCGGCTCGTCGCGGGGCACGTAATCGGCATTGCGCTCGTAGACCACGCGGCTGCCAGGACGGTACTCGGCTTCGACGAAGCGAAATGGTCCCGACCCGATGTGCTTGGTGATCTGCGTATTCGGGTCGGTCGCCGCGATCTCGGCCTTCATCATGAAGCACACTGGCGTACTGGTCTTGGCCAGTGCCTCGATCAGCAGGCCATAAGGCTCCTTGAGCACAATGCGGAAGGTCTTGTCGTCAACCACAGGCGTATCGGCTACCCTCGCCCACAGGTGGGTTCCGGCGCCATCCCTGACTTGCCAGCGACGCAACGACGCGACGCAGTCGCGTGAGGTGACCGGCGTTCCATCGTGCCATTTCAGGCCCGGACGCAGTTCGAAGGTATAGGTTTTTCGGTCCGCTGAAATATCATGCCTGCCGACCATCTGCGGCTGCGGATTGAAGTTGGCGTCGATGCCGAACAAGGTGTCGTACATCATGGCACCGTGGTAGGCCGCCATGTTTTGGGTGGTCCAGATCGGATCCAATATGTTCAGGTCACCTTGGGGAACTACACGTACCTGCCGCGCCGGTTTGGCCTGCGCCCGAGCCACATGCGGCGCACCCACACTGGCCAAGGCTGCCGCGGCCATGCCGGCAGTGAGAACGGATCGTCGTGAACTTGTCATTCGAACATCTCCTGGTGGTCGGCAATAGTGCAAGGTCAACGAAAGCTGACTGCCTTGCCGTTGTAGCGGGTGCAAAATTATTTAAGCACAACCATCCAACGCGGGCAAGCCAGTACGGGTAATCACCAATGCGCTGACACGATGCAGTAGATCGACATGCGGACCGCTGACACGCCGATGATTGATACGCTGATCTCGACGGGCTACCGAATGGCAGCGCACTGGCGCCGCGTGCACGCGGCAATGCAGTTGCGTTCCTATCGCGACGCCTTGGGGTCGGCCTGCGTTTGCAGGCAGACGCGCAACTGGCGCGCCACCAACTGTGCCTCGCCCGCGTGCAGATTGCACGGGTCCAGGTCGAAGTAGCCCAGATCACACTGGTAGTCGCGCACCATCACCGGCGGGTCGCCTTGCGCCAGTGCAACGGCAAGCGTGCGTGCGCTCCAGCCGCTGGCCGGCGCCACCCGCACGCGCAGGCGCTGCAGCGGGTTGCCGGTCGGGTCGTCGACACGATGCGCGTCGATGCCGGCATGGGACTGCAATGCAGCCTGCCACACATCAAGCGCGCCATCTTCACTGGCCCGGATACCGGCATGGTCGCGTTGCTGCCAGGCTTTGAGTGCAGCCATCACGCCGGCGATGCTCTCCTTGCCGACTTTCATGCCGCGCCCGATGCCGCGGTTGTGCAGGCTGGCTGCCCGGACCAGATCGGCACGCCCGGCCACTATGCCCGAGGTAGGCCCGCCGAGGAACTTGTGACCGCTGTACACCACCAGATCCGCGCCGCGCGCCAGAAAAACGCGCAGATCGTATTCGGAGGCGGCATCGACGATGACCGGTATGCCCTTGGCATGGCAGATCGCACAGAACTGCTCCAGTTTGAGCATGGCGTACTGCACCGTCATGTGCGAGACGACGAACACGGCGCAGGCGGTTTGCGGGTTGATCGCCTCGTCGAGCTGGTAGGGCTGGGCCATGCTGACCGTGCCCACTGGCACCACGCGCGCGCCGGTCATCGCGATGGTCTGGTGCAGCGAGGCGCCGTAACCCACCAGGTGGCCCGTCTGCACCAGCACCTCGTTGCGCAAGCCCGTGGTGTCGGGCAAGCGCTCGACGGCCAGCAGCCGGGCCCCGGTCATCGTTCCGGCTACCGACAGCGTGATCGCACTGGCGCAGCTGGCTGTGACGAAACCTGCCGCGCCGCCAGTGCATTCGGAGATCACGGCGCTCGCAGCCTCCTGCAGGGCCGCCATCTCGACGAACTCGGTGGCGATGGCGGCCATCGCGGCAACCGCCTGCGGCACCATGATGGAGGCGCCGAGCACGGTCATCGTGCCCGCGGCGTTGATGATGGGGCGCAGTCCGAGCGCCAGCCGGATGTCGGCCATGCGCATCCTGTCAATGGCGGCGAGCGTGTCCTCGCGCATGGCGGCCTGGCTGGTGCGGCGGCTAGCCGTCGATCTGCAGTATGGCCTCGATCTCGACCGAGATATTGCCGGGCAGCGAACCCATGCCGACCGCGGACCGCGCATGCCGGCCGGCGTCGCCCAGCACATTGACAAGCAGGTCCGAGCAGCCGTTGATGACCTTGGGATGATCGCCAAAAGTCGGTATGGCATTGACCATGCCCAGCACCTTGAC
>JBBKVW010000097.1:0-11994 GCA_037968655.1 Burkholderiaceae bacterium | reverse complement strand
GGCCTTGCCGGCGTCGTGGTGCCGGATGCCCGGCGCGCGCTCGGCCTGCTGGCAACCCGCTGGCGCGAACAGTTCAACTTGCCACTGATAGCGGTCACCGGCAGCAACGGCAAGACCACGGTCACACAGATGATCGCGGCCATCCTGCGCCAGTGGAAGGCGAGCGCGTCGCTGGCCACGCAGGGCAACCTGAACAACGCCATCGGCCTGCCCTTGACGCTGCTGCGCCTGCGCGCCGAACACCGCGTCGCCGTGGTCGAACTGGGCATGAACCACCCGGGCGAGATCGCACTGCTCGCCGGCATGGCGCAGCCGACCGTGGCCCTGATCAACAACGCGCAGCGCGAGCATCTGGAATTCATGGCCACGGTCGAGGCAGTGGCGCGCGAAAACGGCGCGGTGATCGATGCCCTGCCAGGCAATGGCGTGGCAGTATTTCCGATTGACGACGCCTTTGCCGAACTGTGGCGCACGATGGCCGGTAAACGGTCCTGCCTGCGTTTTGGCATCGCGCAAGCCGATGCGCCATGTAGCGCGGAAATCTGCGCCCACGCGCCGCAGTGGGAATCCGGCGCCTGGCAAGTCAACGCACAAACGCCAGCCGGCCCGCTGCAGTTCAGCCTTCCGATGGCCGGTTTGCACAATGTGCGCAACGCGCTGGCAGCTACTGCCTGCGCGCTGGCAGCAGGTGTCCCTTTGGCCGACATCGCCACCGGGCTGCAGAGTTTTCAGGCGGTCAAGGGTCGCTCTCGCACCCAGCAACTGCGTTGGGCCGGCCAGGACCGCACCCTTGTCGACGACAGCTACAACGCCAATCCGGATTCAGTCGACGCAGCGCTGCAGATGCTGGCCGCATTGCCGGCGCCCCGGCTGATGGTCATGGGCGACATGGGCGAAGTGGGCGACCAGGGGCCGCAATTGCATGCCCAGGCCGGGGCCCGGGCACAGGCGCTGGGTATCGAGTCGCTATTCACATTGGGCGGCCTGTCGGCACACGCCGGCGGGTCATTTGCCGGCGCGCGCCATTTCGACACCATGGCCGCGCTGATCGACGCCGTGCAGGCCCAGATGCCCCAGGTTGCCAGCGTGCTGGTCAAGGGTTCGCGCTTCATGCGCATGGAACGCGTGGTCGAGGCACTGCAGGCCGGCGCCATCAACGGAGAAGCCGCATGTTGCTGAGCCTGAGCCAATGGTTGCAAAGCCTGGGGCCGGAGTTCGGCTTCCTGCGCGTGTTCCAGTACCTGACCCTGCGCGCCGTGCTGGCGGCGATGACGGCGCTGCTGATCGGGCTGATCGCCGGCCCGGCGGTGATCCGCAACCTGTCGCGGCTCAAGATCGGCCAGCCGATCCGCGGCTACGGCATGGAAACCCATTTGAGCAAGAGCGGAACGCCCACCATGGGAGGCGTGCTGATCCTGATCTGCATTGCCGTGTCGACCCTGCTGTGGATGGACCTGTCCAACCGATTTGTCTGGATCGTGCTGCTGGTGACGCTGGGATTCGGCGCGATTGGCTGGGTCGACGACTGGCGCAAGGTGGTGCACAAGAGCCCTGAGGGCATGCGCTCGCGCGAAAAATACTTCTGGCAATCGGTGATCGGCCTGGTCGCCGCGCTGTACCTGGTGTTCAGCATCTCCGAGAGCTCCAACCTGCGGGTGCTGGAACTGTTCTTCAAATGGGTGCAGTCGGGCTTTGACCTGAGCCTGCCGCCCAAGGCCGGCCTGCTGCTGCCCTTCTTCAAGGAAGTCAGCTATCCACTGGGCGTGCTGGGCTTTGTATTGCTGACCTATCTGGTGATCGTGGGCTCGAGCAACGCGGTCAACCTGACCGACGGGCTCGATGGCCTGGCGATCATGCCGGTCGTGATGGTCGGCTCGGCGCTGGGCGTATTCGCCTATGTGACCGGCAGCGCGGTGTTCTCCAAATACCTGCTGTTTCCGCATATCCCGGGCTCGGGCGAACTGCTGATCTTTTGCGCCGCGATGGCCGGCGCCGGCCTGGCCTTCCTGTGGTTCAACACCCACCCGGCCCAGGTCTTCATGGGCGACGTCGGTGCGCTGGCCCTGGGCGGGGCGCTGGGCACGATCGCCGTCATCGTGCGCCAGGAGATCGTGCTGGCCATCATGGGCGGCATCTTCGTTGTCGAGGCGATCTCGGTGATGGCCCAGGTCGGCTATTTCAAATACACCCGCCGGCGCTATGGCGAGGGCCGGCGCCTGCTCAAGATGGCGCCACTGCACCACCATTTCGAGAAGACCGGCTGGAAAGAGTCGCAGGTCGTGGTCCGGTTCTGGATCATCACCATGCTGTTATGCCTGGTGGGCCTGTCCACCCTGAAGCTGCGTTGACCGACATGCGCACGCTGCACAACACCTCCGTGCTGATCCTGGGTCTGGGTAGTTCCGGCCTGGCGATGGCGCGCTGGTGCGCGCGCCAGGGCGCGCAGGTGACCGTGGCCGACACGCGGCAGGCGCCGCCACAACTGGCCGCCCTGCGCCAGCACCTGCCCGAGGCACAGTTCGTGCATGGCGCAATGGACGCTACGCTGCTGGAGTCCGGCCAGCCGGCCCTGGTACTCAAGAGCCCGGGGCTGGCGCCGGCGCAGGTCAGCGCCATCGTCGACGCCGCGCTGGCCAGAGGCATCCCGTTGGCTGGCGAACTGGACCTGTTCGCACAGGCGCTGGCCGACCTGCGCAAGGATCAGGGCTATGCCCCGCAACTGCTGGCCGTGACCGGCACCAACGGCAAAACCACGGTCGCGTCCCTGACCGCGCAACTGGTCGAGCGCGCCGGCAAGAGCGTCGCGCTGGCCGGCAACATCGGCCCGACCCTGCTGCAGACCCTGTCCACGCTGCTGGACGAGCAACAACTGCCCCAGGTCTGGGTCATCGAACTGTCGAGTTTCCAATTGGCCGACATGGCCCGGCCCGAGCTGACCTCCGATGCAAACGCCAGCGGCGGCTTCGAACCCACGGCGGCCTGCGTGCTGAACATCAGCCAGGACCATCTGGACTGGCATGGCGACATGGCGTCCTATACCCAGGCCAAGGCCCGCATATTCGGCACCCAGGCGCTGATGGTGCTCAACCGCGACGACGCGGCGGTGATGGCGATGCTGCCCTCGCCCGTCAAGGGCCGCCCGGCGCGCCTGAGCACCAGCGTGGGCGTGGGCCTGCCGCAGCAGCCGGGCGAGTTCGGGCTGGAGAAGGTCAACGGCATGGTCTGGCTGGTTCGGGCCCAGGAGCTGGACCCCACGATCAAACTGCGCAAGGGGCAGGCCGCGCCTGAACTGCACCTGCAGCGCCTGATGCCGGCCGAGGCCCTGCGTATCCGCGGCCGTCACAACGCGGTCAACGCGCTGGTGGCACTGGCTCTGGCTGGCGCAGCCGATTGCCCGCTCGCGCCGGTGCTGTACGGGCTGCGCGAATACCGCGGCGAGCCACACCGGGTCGAGTCGGTGGCCATCGTGGGCGAGGTCGAATATTTCGACGACAGCAAAGGAACCAATGTCGGCGCCACGGTTGCCGCGCTGGCCGGTCTGGGTGCCGAGCGCAAGCTGGTGGCGATCCTGGGTGGCGATGGAAAGGGCCAGGACTTCTCGCCGCTGGCCGAGCCGGTACGCCAGTTCGCCCATGCGGTGGTGCTGATCGGCCGCGACGCGCCGCCAATCCGCGCCGCGCTGCAATCCACGGGTGTGACGCTGCTGGACGCGCGTGACATGCCCCATGCGGTGGCACTGGCCCAGCGCCAGGCCCACCCGGGCGACGCCGTGCTGCTCTCGCCCGCCTGCGCCAGTTTCGACATGTTCGACAACTACCAGCATCGCGCGCAGGTGTTTGTCCAGGCCGTGCAGGCCTTGCTCGAAGACGCCGGCGGCGTATCGGAGGGGATCGCATGAGCCGCAGGGCCGCTCCCAAGGCGAATCACGCAGCGCGTAGCGCGGAGTGCTCGTCGGTTCGCCGCAGGGCCGCTCCCAAGGCGAATCACGCAGCGCGTAGTGCGGAGTGCTCGCTATGCGCGTGACATGGGAACAAGTACGCAGCTGGGGCGACGGCATACTGCCGGCGGCCTGGAGCGGCCGTGAACGCATCCCTGTGCGCCTGGGCCGCGCGCGCCCCGCCAACCTGCAGTCTGCGGTGCGGCTGGAGAGCTTCGACCAGGTGCTGGTGTGGGTCACGGTGGCATTGCTGGCCTGGGGCCTGGTGATGGTCTATTCGGCCACCATTGCCATGCCCGACAACCCCAAGTTCGCACGCTATGCGCATACCCATTTCCTGCTGCGCCATCTGCTGTGGCTGGCCGTGGCCTTTGTCGCGGCATTGATCGCGTTCCAGATCCCCGTGGCAACCTGGGAAAAATCGGCGCCCTGGCTGTTCGTGATCGCCCTGCTGCTGCTGTCCGCCGTGCTGATTCCGCAACTGGGCAAGGGCGTCAATGGCGCGCGGCGCTGGCTGGTGCTGGGGCCGATCAGTTTTCAGCCTTCCGAACTGGCCAAGTTTGCCGTTCTGCTGTACGCCGCCGACTACATGGTGCGCAAGATGGACGTCAAGGAAAAGTTCTTCCGCGCCGTCTTTCCGATGGCCGTCGCGATTGCGATCGTGGGCGTGCTGCTGCTGGCCGAGCCCGACATGGGGGCCTTCATGGTGATCGCAGTCATTGCGATGGGCATCCTGTTCCTGGGTGGCGTCAATGCCCGCATGTTCTTCCTGATCGCGACCATTCTCGTGGCGGCGTTCGCGATGATGATTCTGTTCAGCGAATGGCGGCGGGAGCGCATATTTGCCTATCTGGATCCCTGGAGCGAGCAGTACGCGCTGGGCAAGGGCTACCAGTTGTCGCATTCGCTGATCGCCATCGGGCGCGGCGAGATCTTCGGCGTCGGCCTGGGCGGCAGCATCGAGAAACTGCACTGGCTGCCCGAAGCACATACCGACTTCCTGCTGGCCGTGATCGGCGAAGAGTTCGGCCTGGTCGGCGTGTTGTGCCTGATCGGCCTGTTTGTCTGGCTGACGCGCCGCATGATCCACATCGGCCGCCAGGCGATCGCGCTGGACCGAATATTTGCCGGCCTGGTGGCGCAGGGCGTGGGAATCTGGATCGGATTTCAGGCCTTCATCAACATGGGCGTGAATCTGGGCGCCCTGCCGACCAAGGGACTGACCTTGCCATTGATGAGCTTTGGCGGCACGGCCATCCTGGTCAACCTGGTAGCGATCGCAGTGGTGCTGCGCATCGACATCGAAAGCCGCCAATTGATGCACGGAGGACGACCATGAACCAGGTCGAGACGTTCCCGGCTGACTTGAGCGCGCTGCAATCGGCCGGCGCGTCAGTCGTGTTCGATCCGACGACATCGGGCCTGATCACGCGTACCGACACCGGCCGCCGGGTCGATACCGATGGCCAGTCAGCGCAAGGTCGCCCATCTGCGGCGGCCAAGGCCGGATCGAACAGCGGAGCCAACACCGCACAGGCGCGGCGCACCGCCATGGTGATGGCCGGCGGCACTGGTGGACACATCTTTCCTGCGCTGGCAGTGGCGCAGGCGCTGCGCGACCGTGGCTGGGGCGTCTGCTGGCTCGGCGGCAGCGGTAGCGCCCGGGCTCCGAGCATGGAGAGCCAACTGATTCCGCCGCAGGGCTTTGCCTTCCACGCGCTGGATTTTTCGGGCGTACGTGGCAAGGGATTGCTGACGCTGGCCCTGTTGCCGCTGCGCATCCTGCGCGCTTTCTGGCAGAGCATCCGGGTGCTGCGGCAGGCGCAGCCGGACGTCGTCATCGGTTTTGGCGGCTACATCAGTTTCCCCGGGGCGCTGATGGCGGTGCTGCTGGGCAAGCCGCTGATCCTGCATGAACAGAATTCAATCGCCGGCATGGCCAATCGGGTACTGGCCCGCGTTGCGGACCGGGTCTACAGCGCCTTTCCGGATGCCATGCCCAAGGCCCAGTGGGTCGGCAACCCGCTGCGGCGTGACTTCATCGGCCACGACCTGCCTGCCATGCGCTTTGCCGGGCGCAGCGGCCCGCTGCGCCTGCTGGTGGTCGGTGGCAGCCTGGGCGCCAAGGCGCTGAACGAGCTGGTGCCGCAGGCCCTGGCTCTGGCGCCGCTGGAGAGCAGACCGATAGTGACCCACCAAAGCGGCAGCGGCCAGCTCGACGCGCTGCGCGCAGCCTACGCACAGGTTAATGTGCAGGCCGAACTGACGCCCTTCATCGATGACATGGCCAGCGCATTTGCCGACGCCGACCTGGTGATCTGTCGCGCCGGTGCCAGTACCGTGACCGAGATCGCCGCGATCGGCGTGGCCGCGCTGTTTGTTCCGTTTCCGTCGGCGGTCGATGACCACCAGACCAGCAACGCCCGCTTCCTGGTCGAGCGTGGCGGTGGCTGGTTGATGCAGCAATCCGAACTCACGCCGCCGCGGCTGGCCCAGTTCCTGCAACAGGCCACGCGCGAGAACCTGCTGGCCTGCGCATCGACGGCGCGCCGCAGTGCCAAGAACGACGCCACAGCACAGGTAGTGGCCGCCTGCGAGGAATTGGTGGCGCGATGAAATACGCAATCCGTCATATCCACTTCATCGGCATCGGCGGCTCGGGCATGTCGGCCATCGCCGAAGTGCTGCTCGGACTGGGTTACACCATCTCGGGCTCGGACATTGCCGCCAGCCCCACACTGCAACGCCTGGCCAGCCTGGGCATCGCGGTGTTCGTGGGCCACGATGCAGCCAACATTGCCGGGGCCAACGCCGTAGTCACCACGACCGCGGTGCATGAAGACAACGCCGAGGTGATCGAGGCGCGGGCCCGGCATATACCGGTGGTGCCACGCGCCATCATGCTGGCCGAGCTGATGCGCCTCAAGCAGGGCATCGCGATTGCCGGCACCCATGGCAAAACCACCACTACCAGCCTGGTGGCCAGTGTGCTGGAGCAGGCCGGGATGGACCCGACCTTTGTCATCGGCGGGCGCCTGAACAGCGCCGGCGCCAACGCCAGACTGGGCACCGGCGACTACATCGTGGTCGAGGCGGACGAATCCGACGCCTCGTTTCTGAACCTGCTGCCGGTGATGGCCGTGGTGACCAATATCGACGCCGACCACATGGCCACCTACGGCCATGACTTCAAGCGGCTGCAGTCGGCCTTTGTCGACTTCCTGCATCGCATGCCGTTTTATGGCACCGCCATCCTGTGCACTGACGATCCGGCCGTCCGGGAGATCCTGCCCCAGGTGTCCTGCCCCATCACCAGCTACGGATTCGCAGAAGACGCCCAGGTGCGCGCAGTCGACGTGCGCGCAGTGGGCGGGCAAATGCACTTCACGGTGCAGCGGCGCAACGGCGTCACCCTGCCCGACCTGCCGGTGGTGCTGAACCTGCCCGGCCGCCACAATGTGCTCAATGCCCTGTCGGCCATCGCGGTCGCGGTGGAACTCAACATTGCGGACCTTGCGTTGCAGCAGGCACTGGCGACGTTCCAGGGCGTGGGCAGGCGCTTTCAGCCCTATGGTGAGGTGGCTTGCGCGCACGGTGGCACATTTACGCTGGTCGACGACTATGGCCACCATCCGGTCGAGATGGCGGCAACCATCTCAGCTGCGCGCGGCGCCTTTCCGAACCGGCGCCTGATGCTGGCTTTTCAGCCGCACCGCTACAGCCGCACGCGCGACTGCTTCGATGATTTTGTGCATGTCATCGGTCAGGTGGACGCGGTGTTGTTGTCCGAGGTCTATCCGGCTGGAGAAACGCCCATCGTTGCCGCTGACGGACGTGCCCTGGCGCGCGCCCTGCGGGTGGCCGGCCAGGTCGAGCCGGTGTTCGTCGACGACATCCGGACCATGGCCCAGTCCATCCTGGACAACAGCCAGCCAGGCGATGTCGTGCTGTGCATGGGCGCAGGTTCCATCGGTGCCGTGCCGGCCCGGGTGCTCGAACTGGCGGCAACGCCGGCGGTCGCGCCGGCGCAGGAGACACTCGCATGACCACAGGTATCCAATCACTGGGCAAGGTCGCTGTGCTGATGGGCGGCGCCTCGGCCGAGCGGGAGATTTCGCTGCTGTCGGGTGCCGGCGTGCTGCAGGCCCTGCGCGCGCGCGGCGTGGACGCACACGCCTTCGACCCCGCACAGCGCACGCTGGACGCATTGCGCGCCGATGGCTTCACACGCTGCTTCATTGCCCTGCACGGCCGTTTCGGCGAGGACGGCACGGTGCAAGGTGCACTGGAATTGATGGGCATCCCCTACACCGGCTCGGGCGTGATGGCCAGCGCGATCGCCATCGACAAGGTGATGACCAAGCGGGTCTGGATCGCCGAAGGCCTGCCCACACCGGACTACCGGCTGCTGCAGGCCGGCGCGCTTGACCAGTCCGGGCTGGATGCGCTGCCCACAGAACTGGGCTTGCCGCTGATCGTCAAGCCCTCGCGTGAAGGCTCCTCCATCGGCGTCGTCAAGGTCACGGCACAAGCGCAGTTGCAAGCGGCCATCGCGCAGGCAGCCGGCATGGACAGCGATGTGCTGTGCGAGCGCTGCATCAGCGGCGATGAAGTCACCTGTCCCATCATTGGCAGCGGCAAGACGGCGCGCGCACTGCCGGTGATCCGCATCATCGCGCCCGAGGGCAATTACGACTACCAGAACAAGTATTTCACCGACGACACCCAGTATCTGGTCCCGGCCCAGCTGCCAGCCGGCGAGGAAGAGCAGATCCAGCGACTGGCGCTGCTCGCCTACAACGTGCTGGGCTGTCGCGGTTGGGGCCGGGTCGACCTGATGATCGATGCGCAGTCGCGCCAGCCCTACCTGCTGGAGGTGAACACCTCGCCTGGTATGACCAGCCACTCGCTGGTCCCGATGTCGGCGCGTGCCGCCGGCATCAGCTACGAAGACCTGTGCCTGCAACTGCTGTTGCAGGCCGGCCTGGACTACGCCAGCGCACGCGGCGCCGGCTCCCAACCATTGGCAGGCGCTGCGCCATGAGCGACGCCTTCACGCCACCGTTCGATGTGCGCCTGATGAACATCACGGCCAGCACCCTGTTCGTCCTGTTCGGCGCCGCCGCGCTGGCCGCGCTGGCGAGCTGGGCCGCCAACCATCACGCCTTTGCGATCGCGGCCATCAGCGTCAGCGGCGAAGTCGTGCACAACAACGTGCCCACCATGCGGGCCAATGTCGCGCCCCGACTGAGCGGCAACTTCTTCAGCCTGGACCTGATGCAGGCGCGCCAGGCCTTTGAAACCATGCCCTGGGTCCGGCGCGCCGTGGTGCGGCGTGTGTTTCCGAACCAGCTTGCAGTGCGCCTGGAAGAGCACAAGCCGGTGGCCTACTGGGGCGCCGAGGACGCATCGCTGTTGCTCAACAGCCATGGCGAGGTGTTCGAGGCCAACCTGGGCGAAGTCGAGCAGGAGACCCTGCCCCGGCTGAACGGCCCGGCAGGCCTGGAGCCCCAGGTGCTGGCGATGTTCCGCACGCTGCAGCCGCTGTTTGCGCCGCTGGAACTGGAGCTGGAGGAGCTGCAGCTGAGCGGCCGTGGCGGCTGGACGGCCCGGCTCGACTCCGGTGGCCTGATCGAAATGGGCCGGGGCAGCGACGAGGAGGTGCTGGCGCGCACCAACCGCTTCCTGCGCACGCTGACACAGGTGACGTCGCGCTACAACCGGCGCCCCGACGCGGTCGAGACCGCCGACCTGCGCCACGCGCAGGGCTATGCACTGCGGCTGCGCGGCGTCAGCACGGTGGTCACCGACATCCAGAAGAAATAGCGCAATCAACAGGTATAGATATGGCGAAAGAATACAAGGACATGGTCGTAGGACTCGACATCGGCACCGCCAAGGTGATGGTGGTCGTGGCCGAGGTCATTCCCGGTGGCAAGCTCAAGCTGGCAGGGCTGGGCGTGGCGCCAAGCACCGGTATCCGGCGTGGCGTGGTGGTGAACATCGACGCCACCGTGCAGAGCATCCAGCTGGCGCTGCGCGAAGCCGAGCTGATGGCCGACTGCAAGATCACCCGGGTCTACACCGGCATTACCGGCAGCCATATCCGCGGCATCAACTCCAGCGGCATGGTGGCGATCAAGGACCGCGAGGTGACGCAGGCGGATGTGGCGCGCGTGGTGGAGACCGCCAAGGCGATCAACATCTCGACCGACCAGCGCCTGCTGCTGGTGGAGCCACAGGAATTCATCATCGACGGCCAGGACGTGAAAGAGCCGATCGGCATGAGCGGTATCCGGCTCGAGGCCAAGGTGCATATCGTGACCGGAGCCCAGAGCGCCGCCGAGAACATCATCAAGTGCGTGCGCCGCTGCGGCCTGGAGGTCGAGCAGTTGATGCTCAACCCACTGGCATCGAGCCTGTCGGTGCTGACCGATGACGAGCGCGAACTGGGAGTCGGCCTGGTGGACATCGGCGCCGGCTCGACCGACGTGGCGATCTTTGCCAATGGCGCGATCCGCCACACCGCGGTGATCCCGATCGCCGGCGACCTGATCACCAGCGACATCGCAATGGCCCTGCGCACGCCGACCAAGGACGCCGAGGACGTGAAGATCGACAGCGGCTGCGCCAAGCAGTTGCTGACCGATGCCGAGACCCAGGTCGAGGTACCCGGCCTGGGCGACCGGGGCCCGCGCCTGCTCAGCCGCCAGGTGCTGGCCGGCGTCATCGAGCCTCGGGTCGAGGAGATCTTCACGCTGGTGCACCAGGTGATCCGCGAATCGGGCTTCGAAGAGGTGCTGTCCTCGGGCATCGTTCTCACCGGCGGCTCCAGCGTGATGCACGGCATGGTCGAGCTGGGCGAGGACATTTTTCTCAAGCCGGTGCGCCGCGGAGTTCCCAAATACTCCGGCGCGCTGGCCGACATGGTCGCGCAGGCACGCGCCGCCACTGTCATGGGCCTGCTCGAAGAAGCCCGGCTGGCGCGCATGCGCGGCATGAAGGTGGCACAGAAGAACGGCTCCATGCGGACCGCTTTCGGCCAGGTCAAGGACTGGTTCGTGGGGAACTTCTGATGACACACACACTTCGGCCCATGCGGGCTTACCCCGGCAAAGGCCCATACGGCGATCGCATCTGGCTGGCGCGCGGCAGCCCGCATGAGCGATGGCGATGCAGCAAGCCGCCCGATCCGGGTGGCGGGCTGATCAAGACAAGAGCGGAACAAACGATTACTGGCAACTGCAACTTAGGAGCACAACATGAGCATTGAAATGATGGAAGAGCAGGCGTTCAACTTGGGAACCCAGATCAAGGTCATCGGCGTCGGTGGAGGCGGTGGCAACGCGGTCGAACACATGATCGCCTGCGAGGTCGGCGGGGTGGAATTCATCTGCGCCAACACCGACGCGCAAGCCCTGGGCCGCAGCGCGGCGCACAAGACGATACAGCTGGGCATAACCGGCCTGGGCGCGGGCAGCAAGCCCGACAAGGGACGTGATGCGGCCGAACAGGCGGTCGAGGAGATCCGCGCGTCGATCGAGGGCGCCCACATGCTGTTCATCACGGCCGGCATGGGCGGTGGCACCGGCACCGGCGCCGCTCCCGTGATCGCGCGGGTGGCACGCGAGATGGGCATTCTGACGGTGGGCGTCGTGACCAAGCCGTTCGACTTCGAGGGCGGGCGGCGCATGCTGATTGCCGATACCGGACTGGCCGAACTCGAGGTCAATGTCGATTCGCTGATCGTGGTGCTGAACGAAAAGCTCGAGGAAGTGCTGGGCGATGACATCACCCAGGACGAGGCCTTCGCACATGCCAACGACGTGCTCAAGAACGCCGTGGGCGGCATCGCCGAGATCATCAACGTCCCGGCCCACATGAACGTCGACTTCGAAGACGTGCGCACCGTGATGGGCGAGCCCGGCAAGGCCATGATGGGCACGGCCACCGCCGGTGGTCCGGACCGCGCGCGCATCGCCGCCGAGCAGGCCGTGGCCTGCCCGCTGCTCGAAGGCGTCGACTTGTCCGGTGCCAAGGGCGTGCTGGTGCTGATC
>JBBKVW010000096.1:0-37059 GCA_037968655.1 Burkholderiaceae bacterium | reverse complement strand
GGTGAGCTTTCACGGTGAACTGCGGCCCGAGCAGATGGTGGCTGCACAGGCGCTGCTAGCACACGAGACCGGGGTGCTTGCCGCCACGACCGCCTTTGGCAAGACCGTGGTCGCAGCCTGGCTCATCGCACAGCGCGGTGTCAGCACGCTGGTGCTGGTGCACCGGCAGCAGTTGCTCGACCAGTGGATCGAGCGGCTGTCGGCTTTCCTCGGTCTGCCCGCCAACGCGATCGGCCGCATCGGCGGCGGGCGACGACGGCCGAACGGGCGGATCGACGTCGCCCTCATTCAGAGCCTCGTCAACAAGGGCGTCGTCGCCGACCAGGTCGCCAACTATGGCCAGCTGATCGTCGACGAGTGCCATCATCTGCCAGCCCAGAGCTTCGAGCAGGTGGCCCGCCGGACCAAGGCGCGATTCGTTGTCGGGCTGTCGGCGACCGTGGAACGCAAGAACGGCCACCATCCCATCGTTTTCATGCAGTGCGGGCCAGTGCGCCACCGCGTGAACGCGAAGGCGCAGGCACTGGCCCGGCCGTTCGAGCACCGGGTTTTCGTGCAGCCGACTGCCTTCCAATCGGGCAGGGACGCCGATGCGGACGCACGGGTCGAGTTCCAGGCGCTGTATCGGGAACTTGTCGATGACGAGCTTCGCAACCGCCGCATCTGCGACGATGTGGCCGAGTGCGTGCAGGGCGGCCGCTCGCCGCTCGTGCTTACGGAGCGAACGGATCATCTTGACCTCCTCGCGCAGCAGCTGGCCGCCGATGTGCGTCATCTTGTCGTCCTGCGCGCGGGTGTGGGCAAGAAGAAGCAGCAGTCCGTTGCTGAACAGCTCGCCGCCATTCCGCGCGATGAGCCCCGCGTCATCCTTGCCACCGGCCGGCACGTCGGAGAGGGGTTCGACGATGCGCGGCTGGATACGCTGTTTCTGACTCTGCCCTTGTCGTGGCGCGGCACCATCGCCCAGTACGCGGGCCGACTGCACCGGCTGTGCGAAGGCAAGCGCGAAGTGCGCATCCACGACTACGCCGACCTCGAAGTGCCGATGCTTGCGCGGATGTTCGAGCGGCGCTGCCGCGGTTATGAGGCGCTCGGCTACACCATCGTCCTGCCGGCGAGCGCCATTCCCGGTTGGCCGCAGGATGTGCCCCTGCCCTCCGAGCCTGCATGGAAGCGCGACTACGCGGGCAGTGTGCGCCGGCTGGTCGCGGACGGCGTGGACACGGCGCAAGCAAGCCTTTTCGCGCACGTCGCCCGGCCACTGGCGTCCGACGCTGAGGGCGCCGACCGGGCGCGCAGCGCGACCGAAGCCTTCCTGTACCGTCGCCTGGAGACCCTACCGCAAACGCGGGGGCGCTTCCGGCTCAACGCCGTGCTGCCGATCACGTTCGATGGCCAGGGGCAAATGGAAGTCGATTTCCTGTGTGACGACACTGCGAACACCCGCATCGCCGTGGAAATCGACGGCGACCAGCATCTTGCCGATCCAGCCGCCTACCGCCGCGACCGGCGCAAGGATCTGCTGTTGCAAGAAAACGGCTACCTCGTGCTGCGCTTTCTTGCCCAGGACGTGGGCAGGGAACTGGACCGGGTGCTCGACACTATTCTGAGGGCGCTCGCTCGGGGGTCCAGACCCCGGTCATCCAGCGGCACGAGCTGACAGCGAATCGGCGGGGAGACCGCTGATGTCATTCCTGCATTGCTCTGAAGTAGCGCCGCTTCGGGTCCTGCGGGCTCGAGCCGATCTCGCGAACCAGGCCACGCTTCACCAGGCTGGCAAGGCGTGTGCGCGCCGCGCAGGCAGTTGCCGCTTGACTTTGCTCACTGTGACCAGCTCGCAGGAGGACTTGCAACTCCAGAAGTGCGCCCATGCTGGGCGCAAAAGAGAAAGGGCTAGCGGCTTCTAACCTGCTAACCCTTGAAAAATGGTCGGGGCGAAAGGATTCGAACCTTCGACCCTCTGGTCCCAAACCAGATGCGCTACCAGGCTGCGCTACGCCCCGACGAGCCCGTATTCTATCTGCTTCTCACTGGCCGTTTCGGGCATTTCCCGGCATACGGATATGCCGACGCTTGGGCTACAGTTCCAGCCATGGGGCAGCGGCAAGAACCAAGCATTCCCTGGCTCGATCCGGGTCAGGCCTTTCCGCCGATCGAGCGTGCTCTTGGCCCCGATTCGGACGCGGCTGGCCTGCTGGCAGCCGGGGGATGCCTGGATGTGCAGACATTGCGATCCGCCTATCGCCAGTGCATCTTCCCCTGGTTCAGCGAGGGCCAGCCCATTTTGTGGTGGAGCCCGGACCCGCGCATGGTGCTCCAGGCAGATCACTTCCGGCTGCGTTCGTCGTTGCGCAAGACCCTGCACAGGTTTACACAGTCTCAAGGTTGTGCAATTCGCTTCGATTCGGACTTTGAGCAAGTCGTCGCCCGATGCGCCTCCAGCCCGCGCGTGGGCAGTGGCGGCGGAACCTGGATTCTGGCGCAGATGCAGGCCGCCTATTTGAAGTTGCATCAAGCAGGCCACGCACATAGCGTCGAGACCTGGATCGATGGGCAATTGGTAGGCGGCTTGTACTGCGTATCGATCGGCAAGGCCGTGTTCGGAGAATCGATGTTCAGCCTGCGCAGCGATGCGTCCAAGATTGCGCTGGCAGCGCTGGTCGCCTTCTGCCGTGCTAACGGCATTGGCATGATCGATTGCCAGCAAAATACCCGCCATCTGGCGTCGCTGGGTGCGGCAGAAATGGGGCGTACCGAGTTCCGGCGCCATTGCGAATCGGTGCTCGACTTGCCGGCGCCGCGCTGGGTTTTTGAGCCTCTATACTGGCGTCAACTCCTGCCTGATCGGGACGCCCAAAAGTGACGCATCTCAAGGATCTTCCACTTCAGACGCTGCAGTTTTACGCGACTGCGCCGTACCCGTGCAGCTACTTGAACGGTCGGCAGGCACGTTCACAAGTAGCAACGCCGAGCCATCTGATCAACAACGCAACCTACTCGGAACTGGTCAGCCAGGGATTTCGTCGCAGCGGCCTGTTCACTTACCGGCCGTATTGCGACGGTTGCAAAGCATGCACGCCGCTGCGCGTGCTGGTGCAGCCATTCAAGGCCGAGCGCAGCCAGCGACGTGCCTGGCGGCAACACGCGCGCCTGACGGCGAGGGTCATAAAGTTGTGCTTTGCCCCCGAGCATTACGAGCTATACCTGCGATATCAGAATGGTCGGCACGCTGGCGGCGGAATGGATCAGGACAGCGTTGAGCAGTACACCCAGTTCCTGCTGCAAAGTCGCGTCAATTCGCGCCTGGTCGAATTTCGTGAACCAGGCGCGAATGGGAAGCCAGGTGCCTTGAAGATCGTATCGATACTGGACGTACTTGAAGACGGCCTCTCGGCCGTCTACACCTTTTATGAGCCGGAACCCGACGCAAGTTATGGCACTTATTGCGTACTGTGGCAGATCGAGCAGGCCAAACGCATGCGATTGCCTCATCTGTACCTCGGGTACTGGATTGCCGAAAGTGGCAAGATGAACTACAAAGCCCGCTTCAAGCCAATGCAGATTCGGGTCGATGGTTCCTGGCAATCCCCCTGCGGGCAGCACGACGCGATGGTGTACGGATCGCCCGAATGAAGAAAACGGAAACGGGATCGGTTGCCACACCGACGGTTCAGGTCATCGAGCGCATGTTTGCGCTGATGGATGTTCTGGCTTCGCGCGACGAGGCCATCTCACTGAAGGACATCAGCGAAAAAACCGGCTTGCACCCCTCGACTGCACACCGCATCTTGAACGATCTGGCGATCGGTCGATTTGTCGAGCGCGCCCAGCCCGGCAGTTATCGACTGGGCATGCGCTTGCTCGAGTTGGGCAACCTGGTCAAGGACCGGCTCAATGTGCGTGACGCTGCCCTGGGACCGATGCGCGAACTGCACAAGCGCATCCAACAACCGGTCAACTTGAGCATGCGACAGGGCGACGAGATCGTCTATGTCGAACGCGCGTTCAGCGAGCGCTCGGGCATGCAGGTAGTGCGCGCGATCGGTGGTCGGGCGCCCTTGCATCTGACGTCGGTCGGAAAACTGTTTCTGGCGGTCGATGATGCCCAGCGCATCCGGGCCTACGCCACGCGAACCGGCCTGCACGGACAGACACGCAACAGCATCACCGAACTTTCGGTGCTTGAGCGCGAGTTGTCCAAAGTACGGCAGTTTCAGTATGCCCAGGACAACGAAGAACTGGAACTGGGCGTGCGCTGCATGGCGGCCGGCATTTTTGACGACCAAGGCAAGTTGGTGGCAGGTCTGTCGATTTCAGCGCCTGCCAGTCGCCTTGAAGAGAACTGGCTTGCACCCCTGCAAGACACCGTCCGTCAAATCTCGCAGACACTCGGGCACGTTGCAAATGGCGCTCGGCACGCCTGAACGGAACTAGATTCCGTACCGGCGCAATTGCGTCAACGCATCGCGGTGCGTGCCACCGCGAGCGTTTCTACCCAGTGCCGCACCCGCTCTGCATCGCCCAGGCGGCTCAATTTGCCTGCTGAGTCGAGAAAGACCATGATCAACTTGCGCCCGGCAACTGTTGTCTGCATGACCAGGCATCGTCCCGCCTCAGATATGTAACCGGTCTTTTGCAGTCCGATCTCCCAATTGGGGTTGTGAACCAATCGGTTGGTGTTGTTGAACTGCAGCGTCCGCTCGCCAACGGCCACGTCGTGCCTGGGCGACGTCGACAATTCGCGCAGGGTGGCATCTTCATGTGCGGTGTTGACCAACTTGGCAAGGTCCTGCGCACTGGACTGGTTCTTGCTCGACAAGCCGGTTGGCTCAACGAAACGGCTGTCATTCATCCCGAGTTCACGGGCCTTGCGGTTCATACGGGCGACAAAACCATCCAGTCCCCCAGGAGCACTGCGCGCCAGGGCATGGGCGGCACGGTTTTCACTGGACATCAGCGCCAGATGCATCAACTCACCACGCGACAATTCGGTGCCGACGCGCAATCGTGACCGACTGCCCTTCTCGGTGTCCACGTCGTCCTGTGTGATGACGATCATCTCGTCCATCGGCATATTCATTTCCTTGACGATCAAGCCAGTCATCAACTTGGTCAATGACGCAATCGGCAGCACAGCTAGATCATTCTTGCGGAACAGTACTTCGCGGGTTTCCTGGTCTATGACATAGGCCACGCTGGACTTGAGTTCGAGCGGGTCGCTCTTGTCATGCAGACCGGCAATCGCACCAAATGATGGCTTCTCAACTTGTTGCGGCACAAATACAACACGCTTGCGCTTCGAAGAGTCGGCAACTGCCCTCTTGCTGACGCTGCGCTTGGCAACCTGGGTCTTCTTGGCTGATCGACTGACTTCTGTTTTACTGGTGCCAGCCTGCGCTGCGGGCAGCATCAAGGCCAGGGCACAACCGCTTAGCAGCAGCAAACGCGCAAATCGATTCATTGATTACCTCTGACTCTGAATGGGGACGACTGGCGCAAAAGATATTCATTCGCCCCGAGAGCAGAGTTTAAACAGGAAAGCAACGCAAGATCAACCACTTGCGCCGCTTATTTCATGCAAACTGCAAATTCAGGGATTTATCCACCCTTGTGCAGGAACTCGCTCAGCTTTGCTGTGTAACTTGTTGAGGGCACTCAGATAAGCCTTTGCAGACGCTACTATGATGTCCGGGTCTGCGCCCACACCATTGACAACCCGACCGCTGTTTTGCAGTCGCACCGTGACCTCACCCTGGCTTTCGGTCGAGCCGCTGATTGCGTTGACTGAATACAGAACCATCTCGGCGCCACTGTGCACATGTGACTCAATTGCCTTGAGCGACGCGTCCACCGGACCATTGCCATCTGATTTTCCAGTGAACTCTTTGCCGTCGACCGTGAAAACTACGCTGGCAAACGGGCGTTCGCCGGTTTCGCTTTGTTGCGCAAGCGAAACAAAGCCGTAGTGCTCGTTTTCATGCGTCACGCTCTCGTCGCTGACGAGCGCCAATATGTCCTCGTCGAAGATGTCACTCTTGCGATCGGCCAGTTCCTTGAAACGCGCAAACGCGGTGTTTACGTCAGCCTCGCTTTCCATGGCGATGCCCAACTCCACCAGTCGCTGCTTGAAAGCATTGCGGCCGCTGAGTTTGCCGAGCACGATCTTGTTGGCAGTCCAGCCGACATCTTCGGCACGCATGATTTCATAGGTATCGCGCGCCTTGAGGACGCCGTCCTGGTGAATGCCGGAGGCGTGGGCAAACGCATTGGCGCCAACCACAGCCTTGTTGGGCTGCACGACAAAACCGGTGGTCTGGCTGACCATGCGGCTGGCGGCCAGAATGTGCAGCGCGTCGATGTTCATGTCCAGACCGAAGTAATCCTTGCGGGTCTTGACGGCCATCACGATTTCCTCGAGCGAGCAATTGCCGGCGCGCTCGCCCAGGCCGTTGATAGTGCACTCCACCTGGCGCGCCCCTCCAATTTTCACGCCGGCCAGCGAGTTGGCCACGGCCATCCCCAGATCATTGTGGCAATGGACCGACCATACTGCTTTGTCGCTATTGGGAATGCGCTCGCGCAAGGTCTTGATGAACTCGCCATACAGCTCCGGAATCGCATAACCGACGGTATCGGGCACGTTGATGGTGGTGGCACCCTCGGTGATGGTTGCCTCGATCACCCGGCACAGGAAATCCACATCGCTACGGTAGCCGTCCTCGGGGCTGAACTCGACATCTGCCACCAGGTTGCGGGCAAATCGCACCGATTGGCGGGCCTGCTCGAACACCTGGTCGGGTGTCATGCGCAGCTTCTTTTCCATGTGCAAGGGCGAGGTCGCGATGAAAGTATGGATACGCGCACTGTTGGCACCTTTGAGCGCCTCTGCCGCCCGGGAAATGTCGCGGTCGTTGGCACGCGACAGGGAACAGATGGTGGAGTCCTTGATCGCATTTGCAATCGCCTGCACCGCTTCAAAGTCACCGTTGGAACTTGCGGCAAAACCCGCCTCGATCACGTCCACGCGCAAGCGTTCGAGCTGGCGCGCGATGCGCAATTTTTCGTCGCGCGTCATCGAAGCGCCGGGCGACTGTTCGCCGTCGCGCAAAGTGGTATCAAAAATGATGAGTTTGTCGGTCATGGCTGGCTCCTTGAGATGGTAAAAGTTCTGGGTCAAATGCCCGCCGCAGTTGCAGCGCGGCATGGAAAAAATTCAGTGGTGAACAATCGGTGGGCACAAGCCCGTAGCGGCGATGGAGTTGACGCGCTGTCGCCTGGTAGCTCCGAGCGAAGCGACATGATTCCAAAACCAAAATTTTGGGTGGCCAATCTGGGTAGCGTCATTGTTGCGGGTCCTTTCTTCATCAGGAAACCAGCAACGCACAAACAAAAACGGCTCGTTGCTGGAGCATACGAGCCGTTTGATCGATTAGCGCACGCTACCGTCGTCGCCCGTATGGGGTTCCCAGTAGTAGTGCTAGCGCGATCCGTGTCATGGAGGCAATGTAGCACAAGATCTCGTGGTAGTCATTCGTCAATGCAATCCGCGCTCGTCCGGTTCGTCGGTCGAGGTGCTGATGACGCTTGCAGGCTCGCCTTTGTATCTGCGCCAGATGTATACGATATAGCCGCTGACGCCATAGGCCGCGAACAGGCCGAACATGGCCTTAGCAGGATCGATGCTGACCGCACCGATTGCCAGTGCCACCAACACGATGACCGGGAACGGCACACTCCTTTTCGCGCTGACATCCTTGAAACTGTAAAACGGCACATTTGTCACCATGGTCAGGCCGGCATACAAGGCCAGCGCGAACATCGGCCACGCAACCTGCGGGCCCTTGACGTTCAGTTCAGCCATGACGAGGATGAAGCCGGCAATCAGAGCAGCGGCCGCTGGAGAAGGCAACCCCTGGAAAAACCGCTTGTCCACAACGCCGGTGTTGACGTTAAACCTGGCCAGGCGCAAAGCGGCGCACGCGCAATAGACAAAGGCAGCGATCCAGCCCCAGCGCCCCAGGCCGCGCAGCGCCCACTCATACGCAATCAAGGCTGGCGCCGCGCCGAAAGAGACCATGTCTGACAAGGAATCCATCTGCTCGCCAAAGGCGCTTTGGGTGTTGGTCATGCGCGCCACGCGCCCGTCCAGGCTGTCCAGCACCATGGCGCAAAACACACCTATGGCTGCCATGTCGAAACGGCCATTCATTGCCATGACGATTGAATAGAAGCCGGCGAACAAGGCGGCCAGCGTTACCATATTGGGCAGGATGTACAAGCCCTTTCGCCGCTTGCGCGCGACGATGGTTTCGTCTTCTACCGACTCAGAATCAGAAGCCTCGGGCATGTCATCTTTCTCCAAAGCAGTCAGGGAGCGGACCAGTCAACCACTTGTCCGCAATTCCGTTCGTCCGACCCTGTGTTGTGCGGGCCTTGCCTGACGCTCCGGGCGCTCCCTAGCATGTCCCAACGGCTGGCAACAAGTGTAGTTCAGGCGTTTGACAGGAAGGGCGACAACGACGGTGGTCCAAAAAGGAAAAGGCCACACACGTGGCCTTCGCAGTAAGGGCTGACGATGGTCAATTGCGCGTCTGATCAACCAGCTTGTTCTTCTTGATCCAGGGCATCATTGCGCGCAGCTTTTCGCCGACGACCTCGATCTGGTGCTCCCCCATCAGCCGACGTCGGCTCAGCAGGGTCGGCGCACCGGCCTTGTTTTCAATGATGAAGCTCTTGGCATAGTCGCCGGTCTGAATGTCCTTGAGTACCTGCTTCATCACCTTCTTGGTTTCTTCGGTGATGATGCGCGGACCGGTTACATACTCGCCGTATTCGGCATTGTTCGAGATCGAATAATTCATGTTGGCGATACCGCCTTCATAGATCATGTCCACGATCAGCTTGAGCTCATGCAAGCATTCGAAGTAGGCCATTTCCGGCGCATAGCCGGCCTCGACCAGAGTTTCGAAACCCGCCTTGATCAGCTCTACGGTGCCGCCGCAAAGAACGGCCTGCTCGCCGAACAGGTCGGTCTCGGTCTCTTCGCGGAAGTTGGTCTCGATGATGCCGGCCTTGCCGCCACCGTTGGCCATTGCGTAGCTGAGCGCCAGCTCGCGGGTGCGACCCGACTTGTCCTGGGCGATGGCAATCAGGTGCGGCACGCCGCCGCCTTGCGCGTAGGTGCCACGCACCGTGTGGCCGGGCGCCTTGGGCGCTACCATCCAGACGTCAAGGTCGGCACGCGGCGTCACCAGGCCATAGTGCACATTGAAACCGTGCGCAAACACCAGTGAGGCGCCGGACTTGATGTTTGGCTCCACCTCGTTCGCATACACCGTGCCGATCTGCTCATCGGGCAGCAGCATCATCACCACGTCGGCGGCCTTGACCGCATCAGCCACCTCGGCCACCTTGAGCCCGGCCTTCTCGACCTTGGACCAGGACGCGCCACCCTTGCGCAGCCCCACGATCACCTTGACGCCGCTGTCGTTCAGATTCTGCGCATGCGCATGACCCTGGCTGCCATAACCGATGATGGCAACTGTCTTGCCCTTGATCAGGCTCAGATCACAATCCTTGTCGTAATAGACTTTCATTTCGCTTCTCCTTGTCTGGGAAATCAAACCCGCAAAATCCGTTCGCCGCGGCCAATCCCGCTCGATCCGGTCCTAACTGTTTCCAGGATGGCACTGCGCTCCAATGCCTCCAGGAACGCATCGTTCTTCGACTGCACACCCGTCAACTCGATGGTGTAGCTCTTTTCGGTGACATCGATGATGCGACCACGGAAGATGTCGGCCATGCGCTTCATCTCCTCGCGCTCCTTGCCCACCGCGCGCACCTTGACCATCATCAGTTCGCGTTCGGTATAGGCACCTTCGGTAAGGTCCACCACCTTGACCACCTCGATCAAGCGGTTCAGATGCTTGGTGATCTGCTCGATCACCTCATCCGAACCGGTGGTCTGTATCGTCATCCGCGACAGGCTCCGGTCCTCGGTAGTGGCAACCGTCAAGGACTCGATGTTGTAGCCGCGCGCGGAAAAAAGCCCGACCACGCGGGACAGGGCTCCCGGCGTGTTTTCGAGCAGGACGGCAATGATATGTTTCATGAATGGATTCCTCTTTTCGCCGCCCTCCCCCGGTTGCGGTAACAACCAGGCTTGGCAAGCAATAGACGCATCAACAGGTTTGAAATGCACCGCGCGGGCCGGTACCGCGGTACCGGGGGCGGGTGCACACGGATATGGGCCGTTGTTTACAGCTCCTCTGATCCCAGCAGCATCTCGGTGATGCCCATGCCGGCCTTGACCATCGGAAACACGTTCTCGGTCGGATCGGTCCGAAAGTCCATGAAAACCGTGCGGTCCTTGAGCTTGCGCGCTTCGCGCAGGGCCGGCTCCACGTCGCCCGGCTTTTCGATCAGCATGCCAACATGCCCGTAGGCCTCGGCCAGCTTGACGAAGTTGGGCAGCGCATCCATATAGCTGTGGCTGTAGCGGCCCTCATAGTCGAGTTCCTGCCACTGTCGCACCATGCCCAGATAGCGATTGTTCAGCGAGACAATCTTGATCGGCGTGTTGTATTGCAAGCAGGTCGAGAGTTCCTGGATGCACATCTGCACCGATCCTTCACCAGTGATACAGAACACCTCGGCGTCGGGCTTGGCCAGCTTGATGCCCATCGCATAGGGTATGCCGACACCCATGGTGCCCAGGCCGCCGGAATTGATCCAGCGCCGCGGCTCGTCGAAACGGTAGTACTGCGCGGCCCACATCTGGTGCTGGCCCACGTCCGACGTGATGTAGGTTTCCGTGTCCTTGGTCATGCCCCACAGGGTCTGGATCACGTGCTGGGGCTTGATCACGTCGCCCTTGCCCAGATCGAACTTCAGGCAATCGCGCTTGCGCCACTGCTCGATCGTGTCCCACCATGCACCCAGAGCGTCCGGGTCCGGCCGCACGCTGCCTTCACGAATCATGGCGAGCATCTCCGTCAGCACGTCCTTGATGTCGCCAACGATTGGAATGTCAACCTTGACGCGCTTGGAAATGCTGGACGGGTCGACGTCGATGTGAATGATCTTGCGCTCGTTCTGCGCAAAATGCTTGGGGTTGCCGATGACCCGGTCGTCAAAGCGCGCACCTACCGCCAACAAAACGTCGCAGTTCTGCATCGCGTTATTGGCTTCTACGGTGCCATGCATGCCCAGCATGCCCAAGAACTTCTTGTCGCTGGCGGGGTAGGCGCCCAGCCCCATCAGCGTGTTGGTGACCGGGTAGCCCAGCATGTCGACCAGTGTGCGCAACTCGGCAGACGCATTGCTCAACACAACGCCACCGCCGCTATAGATGTAAGGCCGCTTGGCCGTCAACAGCAGTTGCAATGCCTTGCGGATTTGCCCGCCATGGCCCTTTCGAACCGGGTTGTAGGACCGCATCTCGATCGACTTCGGATAGCCGGCATACGGCACCATCTTGAAGGATACGTCTTTCGGGATGTCGACCACTACCGGGCCAGGACGGCCAGTTCGCGCGATATGAAACGCCTTTTTCATGACGTCCGCCACATCGCGGGCATCCTTGACCAAAAAGTTGTGCTTCACGATTGGCCGCGTAATGCCCACCGTATCGCATTCCTGAAACGCGTCCAGTCCGATCGCCGCTGTGGGCACCTGGCCGGTGATGATCACCATCGGAATGCTGTCCATGTAGGCTGTCGCGATGCCGGTCACTGCGTTGGTCACGCCCGGGCCGGAAGTCACCAGCGCCACGCCGACATCACCTGTCGCGCGGGCATAGCCGTCAGCAGCGTGAACAGCCGCCTGTTCATGGCGCACCAGCACATGCTGAATCGTGTCCTGCTTGTAGAACGCGTCGTAAATATGCAGTACCGCGCCGCCCGGGTAGCCCCAGATGAACTTGACGCCTTCAGCCTGCAAGGCCTTGATGAGAATCTCGGCGCCACGCAACTCGAGTGCCGCAGGCTGGGACGCAGGATTGCGTGGCGCGGCGCTGGCAGCGGCCGCCGAATTGATTTCAGCTTTGGAGATTTCCATGATGAACCTTTGCGAATTTCTCTGACGAAATACCTTGGGTGCTCCTTCGCTGGTGCTTTTGACGCCGCGTCGGAACTTGAGGCCAAAGCCACAGGCACAATCAATAATGCGCCAGACCTTGACCCGTTTGCGTTTCAGTTTGCAGCGGGCATTATCGCACTGCAACAATGCGTTTTCGCATGGCGCCACGAATAATCATGGGAGGCGATGCCATAATCGCCCGCGGCGCTCGGACCAAGGCTGGCCTGGAAAATGCGCTACGGTGTCAATGACACCATTTTCATCCCGCCCCGTCCATTGGCAACCGAACAAGAACTCTCCGATTTTCTGAGAAGCGTCGAGAAACGGGCGTTCAAGCGCTCGCTGTATCACGTGCGCAACGAGGAGTCGGCCCTGGACATCGTGCAAGACAGCATGATGAAACTGGCGGAAAGCTATGGCGACAAGCCGGCCGCCGAGTTGCCCATGCTATTCCAGCGCATCCTGGTCAACTGCACGCTGGACTGGTTTCGACGCAGCAAGACCCGCAATGCCCTGTTTTCCAACATCAGCGATTTCGAGTTTGCGGGCGAGGACGGAGATTTCGACTTGCTCGAAATACTATCTGACGCCAACGTCGCCTCACAAACCGAAAGTGCACAGGACGCCACGCAAAGGGCGCAGACTCTACGGGAGATCGAATCAGCGATACAACTTCTACCGCTGCGTCAACGGGAAGCCTTCATGATGCGTTATTGGGAGGAAATGGACGTGCCCGAAACTGCGTTAGCCATGGGATGCTCTGAGGGAAGCGTCAAGACGCATTGTTTTCGTGCCGTGCAAGCGCTGGCACTGGCATTGCGCGCCAAGGGAATCACTTTATGACCAATTCACAACATTACCGGGCCGAGTTGTTTCAGGAACGACTGGCCTTGCGCATTGCCGCCCGCCTGTCCGACAGTAGCGACGCGGTCGGTCATGACATTGCAGAACGGCTTCGCTTTGCCCGCATCAAAGCCCTGGCCAGGCGCAAGGTGTCCACGCTGGCGGTCGCCGATGGTCTTGCGTACGCCGGCGGCAGCGGCATGTTGGGCGGCGCGGGGCAGCCGAGCTGGTGGCAACGCATGGGCGCTGTGATTCCCTTGTTGGCGCTGGTTGTTGGCCTGATTGCGATCCAGTCGGTGCAAAACGAACGGTTTACCCAGGAGTTAGCCAACGTCGATGCTGCCTTGCTGATGGACGATCTACCGCCACAAGCCTACGCCGATCCTGGTTTTTCGCAGTTTCTCAAGATCAACCGCGCCTCGTCGCAGTAAAACTGGCGACATCCATGCGCGCTCCTTCGGCACTTGCAATTGGCAGACGGCTTATCGGTTGCTGGTACTACCCGGCAAGGATTACGTTGCTGATTTTCTTGGCACATTCTGGCGCCATTGCGATGGCGCAATCAGCAACCGCCAGTGGCGCTAAATCGAATGCGCAGAATGCATCTACCGCCAGCCAACCGGCCTGGAGCACGCTCAGCGCTGCCCAGCAAGCCGCACTCAAACCGTTGGCTCCGGTTTGGAATGAGATCAGCGCGAATCGCAAACAAAAGTGGATCGCACTGTCGGCCAATTTCAGCAAACTCACCCCCGCCGAACAGTCAACTTTGCATGCACGTATGGGTGAATGGGCTGCGCTCAGTCCGAACGAGCGCAATCGCGCACGGCTGAACTTCGCCGAGTCGCGGGCGCTATCGGGCGAGGAAAAGAAGGCGCAATGGGCCGCCTATCAGGCATTGACTCAGGACCAGAAGCAGAAACTTGCGGCGCAAGCCGCCAGTAACCAGGCCAAAGGCGCAGCTCCCGCAGTAATAGAACGCGCACCTGGAAAGCTCGCGTCCGTTCCGGTCACGCGATCCGATGCCAATGCGGCTTCAGCCAAAGGCGCGGGCCGTCCGGAAACGCGCCCCAGCGCCGCGGCGCCGTCAAGGCCATGAGCACAGTGCAGGCCAAGCACCCTGAGCCGAAGCCTGATCCAGCCGCACATACCAAGGTTACCGTGCAAGCGGCGGTGCCGTCGACACCGCCACTGATGCGGCGCATGGCCTGCTGGCTATATGAGGGCATGCTGCTCTTTGGCGTCGTGTTCATTGCCGGATATCTATTTGGCACGCTGAGCCAGACCCGCCATGCGATGGACAACCGCCATGCCCTGCAAGGATTCCTCTTTGTCGTCTTCGGCATCTACTTCACCTGGTTCTGGGCCAAAGGGCAGACGCTGGCTATGAAGACCTGGGATATCGCCATCGTTGACACCAGGGGCAACCCAATTTCCCAGGCACGCGCCCTGGCCCGCTACCTCGCGAGTTGGCTTTGGCTGCTGCCGCCCTTGGCTGCGATTGCGCCGTTTGATCTGTCTGGCGCTGAGATCGCCGTCATCGTCGTTGGCTGGATTGCAGTCTGGGCGCTGCTCAGCCGGTTTCATCCGGGTCAGCAGTTCTGGCACGACGCCTTGGTCGGCACCCGGCTGATTACCCGAGCGCGGCGGAGCGCACGCTGACAAATTGGCTCAGCACCACGGCACCGTATTCCATCCCTGATGCGAAAAGCTGCGGCGCCGTGACCGACAATGCCTTGATGCAGCCCTCGCAAGCCCCGTCGCCTGACCAGTCGATCGCGAATCCGCAGAAGAATCGGCGGGGTCTGCAACGTATCTGGCACGCAAGCTTGATTTCGCTTGCAGGGTTGCAGGCCGGCTGGAGCGAGACTGCGTTTCGTCAGGAAGTCCTGCTTGCGCTAGTGCTGATTCCACTGGGCCTGTGGCTCGGTCACACCTGGGTTGAGCGCGCATTGCTGGCTGGCGCCGTGCTGTTGGTCCTGATCGTCGAGTTGCTCAATTCGGGCATTGAAGCGTCGATCGACCGGGTCGGACTGCAATGGCACCCCCTGTCCAAGCGAGCCAAGGACCTGGGCAGCGCTGCAGTGATGCTCAGCCTGCTGTTGTGCGCCGGGATCTGGATTGGCGCGATCTGGCAGAGCCTGGTGCGATGAGGGAATATTCAACGCCAGTTGCGGCGCCCGCATTTTCGGTCTGCGTCTACTGCGGCTCCAAACCTGGTCTGTCGCAGCTGCATACGGACCATGCCCGTGCAACCGGGCAGTGGATCGGGCACCGTCACGGCCAGTTGGTCTATGGCGGCGGCCGGACCGGCTTGATGGGGGCGGTTGCGGACGCGTGCCTGCAGGCGGGAGGGCGCGTTATCGGCATCATTCCCGAGGCCCTGTTGGCGCTTGAAGTCGGCCACGAGTCCTGTACCGAGCTGCACGTGGTAAAGACCATGCATGAACGCAAGCAAATGATGGCCGAGCGCGCCGACGTCTTCCTGGCCTTGGCCGGCGGAATTGGAACCTTCGAGGAATTGTTCGAGGCCTGGACCTGGCGCCAACTCGGCTACCACGACAAACCGATCGGCGTGCTCAACAGCGGCGGATACTACGACGGACTGCTGGACTTCCTGCGCTCTGGCGTCAAGCAGCAGTTCATGAACGACTGGCAAATGGGTCTGGTGCAGGAAGGCAGCGACCCATTGCAACTGTTGCCGACCCTGGTTCAGGCCGCAGGCCTGACATCAGCGAGCCGCCTGCAGGATATCTAGGACACCGACTTAAACGGCGGCTTCGTCTTCTTCGCCGGTACGGATGCGCACGGTGCGCTCCACTGCGGTCACAAAAATCTTGCCATCACCGATCTTGCCGGTGCGTGCTGCCTTGACGATCGCATCGACGCAACGATCGACGTCATCCGTGCGCACCACCACCTCGACCTTGACCTTGGGCAGGAAATCGACCACATACTCGGCGCCGCGATACAGCTCGGTGTGGCCTTTCTGGCGGCCAAAACCCTTGACTTCACTCACCGTCAGGCCAGTAACGCCACACTCGGCCAGCGCCTCGCGCACTTCCTCTAGTTTGAATGGTTTGATGATGGCGGTGATCTGTTTCATGTTGAATCTGGCTTTCAAAGTGCACCTGCGGACCAGGATTGACCGGGATCCGAAAACGCTGGCAGTCCGGTTCTAGCCCGCAACCCACAAGGATAGCGCCATTTTGCCTCGCATTGGCGTGCCGCCACAGGCCGCTTGTGCGGGCTCACTGCCTGAACTTGTTGGTGATCGGGTAGCGCCAGTCCTTGCCGAAACTGCGGTGCGTAACCCGGATGCCGATCGGCGCCTGGCGGCGCTTGTATTCATTGATCTTGATCAGGCGGGTGACCCGGTCCACGTCGGCAGCCGCAATTCCACTGGCGACGATGGACTCGATCGACTCGTCGTTTTCCATGTAGCGCTCGATGATGGAATCGAGCACCTCATACGGCGGCAGGCTGTCCTGATCGGTCTGGTCGGGCCGCAACTCGGCACTCGGAGCGCGGGTAATGATGCGTTCGGGAATTGGTGCACTGCCGCTGCCATAAGGGTCATGCAGATTGCGCCAGCGCGCCAATCGGTAAACCGTGGTCTTGGCCAGATCCTTGATGACGGCAAATCCGCCTGCCATGTCGCCGTACAAGGTGCAATAGCCGGTCGCCAGTTCGCTTTTGTTGCCCGTTGTCAGCACGATGGCACCAAATTTGTTTGACAGGGCCATCAACAGCGTACCGCGCACCCGAGCCTGAATGTTCTCCTCGGTCGCGTCCTCGGCCAGGCCGTCAAATTCGCTTGCCAGTGCCCTCCTGAAGGCCTCGAACTGGGGTGCGATCGAGATTTCGTCGTAGCGAACACCCAAACGCCCTGCCATTTCGCGCGCATCCATCCAGCTGATGTCGGCGGTATAAGGTGAGGGCATCATCACCGTGCGCACCTGTCCCGAGCCCAATGCATCGACCGCAATCGCCAGCACCAGAGCCGAGTCGATGCCACCGGAAAGGCCCAGAAGCGCACCCGGAAATGCGTTCTTGCCGATGTAGTCGCGCACCCCCAGCACCAGCGCATCCCACAAATCGGCATCGGCCTCGCGCTCCGGCGCGACGTCGCCCGACAGTTGCAACTGGCCAGCCGATTGGCGCACCTGCACGTCGAACATCTGCTCGCGAAAACTCAGGGCGCGGGCGGCCAGTGCGCCATCTGACCCCAGGGCAAAGGAGTGCCCTTCGAAGACCATCTCATCCTGCCCGCCTACCAGATGGACATACACCATAGGCAAACCGCAGGCCAATACCCGCTCACGCATGATCTGCTCGCGCTCGTAGCCTTTGCCAACGTGAAAGGGCGACGCATTGATGACGGCCAGCATCTGGGCGCCAGCCTGCACTGCCAGCTGTGCCGGCTCCTCGTACCATGCGTCCTCGCAGATCAGCAGTCCGACGCGTATTCGATCGCCCCCCTCGCCGACCTCGAAAACACAGCTGCCGCTGCCGGGCGCGAAGTAGCGCCGCTCGTCAAAAACCTGGTAATTGGGCAGTTCACGCTTGTGATAAGTCTGAACAATACGGCCTTCGCTCAGGATACTGGCCGAGTTGTGGCGCTTTTGCACCGCGACAGACCGGGTCCGTGTGCCGCCCCCCGTGGGGTGTCCGACGACAACCGTCATGCCTTTTAGCCCTGCCAGCGCGGTCGCGACCGATTTAACGGCATCATCGCAGGCATGGATGAACACCGGGCGCAGGAAAAGATCTTCCGCCGCGTAGCCGCAGATCGACAACTCCGGCGTCAGCATCAGGCGCGCGCCACCCTGGTAGGCGGTGTGTGCAGCATCGATGATCTTTTGCGCGTTGCCCGGCAAATCGCCGACAACGAAGTCCAGCTGGGCGACACTTATCGTGAGAGTCATGGGAACACAAATAACAGTTAGAGACAGGCCACCGGGCACAGCACGGATCTTCGAGCCGGACCGCCGCCGCCAAGGGGCAGTCTGGAGTCCGAGGTGAGTGCGAAAGATTATGTCATCGAGGTACTCGATTCGCCGCTGGGTGTAAGCGCCGACGCCTGGAACAAACTGCTGGCCCTGCAACCCGACGCGACACCGTTCATGCGCCACGAGTACCTGGCCGCAATGCACGAGAGCGGCAGTGCCAGTCCCGAGACCGGCTGGACACCGTGCTTCCTGACGCTCTGGCGGCAAGCGGGCAAGGACTCCAGCGCAGGGCGGGAACTGCATGGCGCTTGCGCGCTGTACCTCAAGGACCACTCCTACGGCGAGTATGTTTTTGACCATGCCTGGGCCCATGCGTACCGACAGCACGGACTGACCTACTACCCAAAGGCGCTGGTGGCGCCCCCGTTCTCGCCGGTGCCCGGGTCACGCTTGCTGGCCTGCGATGCAACCGCACGCGACGCACTTGTCCAAGGCCTGCTGCGCTGGTGCCGGCTAAACGGCCTGTCTTCCCTGCACATCTTGTTCGCCAGCGACGCCGACATAGCAGCCTGCAGCGCGGCCGGCATGATGCTGCGGCGCAACGTGCAGTTTCATTGGACCAACCGAGCGCCCGGATTCCGTGACTTCGAGGACTTCCTGGCTTCACTGACCCAGGACAAGCGCAAGAAGATCCGCCAGGAGCGGCGCAAGGTGGAGCAAGCCGGCGTGGCTTTTCGCTGGTCGCGCGGGCGGGACATTTCAGCTCAGGACTGGGACTTCTTCTACCGATGCTACGAGCGAACCTATTACGAACACGGCAATGCTCCCTACCTCAGCCGCGACTTTTTTCACCGCATGGCGCGCGACATGCCTGAAAACTGGCTAGTGTTCGTGGCTGAAGTCAACGGCCGGCCGATTGCCAGCAGCCTGATCGCGCTGTCCGGCGGTCAGGGCTGCGGCGCCGGCATCGCCTACGGCCGCTACTGGGGCGCGCTGGAGCGCGTCGATTGCCTGCACTTCGAGGCCTGCTATTACCAGCCACTGCAGTGGTGTATCGCGCACGGCTACCAGCGCTTCGAAGGCGGCGCGCAGGGCGAACACAAGATGGCCCGTGCGCTGCTGCCGGTGCAGACCACAAGCGCCCATTGGCTGGCACATCCGGCCTTCGCGCAGGCAGTGGACGATTTCCTGCAACGCGAAGGCGGGGCGATTCACAACTACATCGGCGAACTGCGGGAACACAGCCCGTTCAGGAACGATCAAGCGTGACGCGTGATCGTTTGGATCAGCGCTTGGCAGCGATCTCCGCCATCATGCGCTGCGTGTCGGTCTTGCGGTCGGCGTTGACCCTGGCCACAGCCGGACGCTCGCCCATGGTCTTGATGTAGTCCTTCACCGGCAAGGCTGCGAGCAGATCCTCACCAAAGACCAGCTTGCTTGCGCCCAATATCACCGGCAGGTGCACGATGGCGGCGCAATCGGCCAGCGTGAATTTGTCTCCAGCCACAAAGGGCCCGAATTTGGCAATCCGGGCAAACGCCGCAGCGCCACGCACCAGTTTCTTGCGTGCACCTTCTTTCACGGCGTCGGTGATGCTGCCACCGAAATAGGCCAGCGGATAGAGCTCGCGCGCGACCAATTCCAGATGCAGTTCGATATAGACAACCAGCTCGCGCACCTTGGCGGCGGCAAAGGGGTCAGCCGGCAAAAGGGCATGCTGCGGGTACTGCGCCTCGATGAACTCGGCGCAGGCCATCGATTCCGAAACGCAGCCATTGCCGGTGTCGAGAAAGGGAACCTTGCCCATCGGCGTTCGCGCCAGCACCGCAGCGTCGGAACTGCCGGTTCTGACCATTTCTTCCTCAAACGGCACCTGCTTTTCAAGCAGCTGGAGCTTGATCTGGTTGTAGTAGTTGCTGGCGGAAAAGCCGCATAGCTTGAGTGTCATCGCGCTGTCTCCCAATAAAGTGACGTCTGAGCGCGAATTATGCGAAGCCGGCACAAGCCGCTGGTCACGTTGGCGACTGGATACCCCTTTCCCGCCCTGTTCCATCGATCGCCATGGCCTTGTCTACCTAGAATGCACAAACATCAACAACCCAGGAGATGCCCATGAACCCGCCCTTATTGCGTCGCCGCTTCCTGTCTTGCGCTGCCGCATCGACCGCCGCAATTGCTCTGCCCGGCTGGGCCCAGGCCCCTGCCTATCCGGTGCGCCCGATCAAGTACATCTGCCCCTGGCCCGCTGGAGGCTCCACCGACGTGGTGATGCGCTCGATTGCCGAGAGCGCCGCCAGGAACCTGGGCCAGGCCATCGTGATCGAAAACAAGCCGGGCGCTGGTGGCATGCTGGGCGCCAACGAGCTGGCAAACGCCAAGCCGGACGGCTATACCCTGTCCCAACTGCCGCACGGGGTGTTCCGGTTTCCCCATATGCAAAAGACGCAGTTCGACACGCTCAAGGATTTCACCTGGATTGCGTGCCTGACTGGCTATACCTTTGGACTGGTAGTGCCAGCGGACTCACCGATCAAATCGATTGCCGATCTGGTCGCCTATGCCAAGTCCAATCCCGAGAAGTTCACCTACGGGTCGACCGGAAACGGCACCAGTCCGCATCTGGCAATGGAAGAGTTCGCACAGCGAGCCGGCATCCGGATGACCCATGTTCCATTCAAGGGCAACGCCGACAACATGCAGGCCGTTCTGGGTGGCCACGTGATGGCGGCCAGCGATGCCACCGGTTGGGGCCCGCATGTGGATGCCGGCAAATTGCGCCTGCTGGTGACCTATGGCAGCAAGCGCACAAAGCGCTGGCCCAATGTAGCCACACTGGACGAACTGGGTTACAAGACCGTGTCCGACTCACCATTTGGCGTTTGCGGTCCGAAAGGAATGGACCCGGCCGTGGTCAAGACCGTCCACGACGCATTTCGCAAGACACTGGAAGACCCGGCGGTACTGTCCACCTTTGAAAAATACGATCAGTCGGTTATCTACATGAACACCGAAACCTACACCAAATGGGCGCGCGAAGCCTACGTCCAGGAAAAGGCCACCATCGAGCGCCTGGGGCTGGCCAACAAGTCCAGCTGAGCACGCCGGTTGCAGTACGCAGATCGCCACGAATGGACCAGTCCCATACTTCCCACCCACCGCCCAATGCATGGCTGATGGCATTGGAGGCGCGCGCGCCGTGGGAATTCGGTGCCGTTCTTCCGGCCTGGTTTACCTTGCAGCGCGCTCCACGTGGCGACGGGCATCCGGTCATCGTTTTCCCGGGCCTTTCGGCCAGCGACACCTCAACCTATCCGCTGCGCAGCTACTTGGGCCGGCTGGGGCACGCGACCGCGGGCTGGAATCAGGGCTTCAATTTCGGACCCCGCGCCGGCGTCTTGCGCGCGGCGCGCGAGCAATTGCAGGAGGCCGTTGACACATCGGGTCGCAAAGCCAGCCTGATCGGCTGGAGCCTGGGTGGCATCTATGCGCGCGAACTGGCCAAACAGTGCCCTGACCTGGTGCGCAGTGTCATCACGCTGGGCACGCCATTTGCCGGCAAGCACACCAGCACCAATGCCTGGCGCCTGTATGCGCTGGCCAGTGGGCGCAATATCGAACACGAAACCACGCAATACGATCTGCCAGCGGCGCCCTTTGCGCCAACCAGTTCGATCTATTCACGCTCCGATGGTGTCGTCGCTTGGAAGGCCAGCCAGCAGGCCCCCAGCCTGAACAATCCCGATACGGAAAACATTGAAGTCATCGCCAGTCACGTCGGCCTGGGCCTGAATCCCAGTACCTGGTGGGCCCTGGCTGACCGACTGGCACAGCCCGAAGGCCAATGGAAGCCGTTTCAACGCAAGGGTGGCCTGCACGGAATCATTTTTCCTGATCCGCGACGTTGATCGCGCCGGCATGACGGCCTGCCGGCCAGCATCGCGGCCCTGGAATCAGCCCAGCGAGCGCTGGTAGTTGGCCATGCCGTCCATGATTTCCTTGCGCGCTGCATCGGCACCTTCCCAGCCCAGGATCTTCACCCACTTGCCGACTTCCAGGTCCTTGTAGTGCTCGAAGAAATGCGCAATGGTCTTGAGGCGCAGCGGATTAAGGTCCTCCGGCTTTTGCCACTGGGTGTAGATCGACAGGATCTTGTCGATCGGCACGGCCAGCACCTTGCCGTCGTCGCCAGCCTCGTCCTGCATCTTCAGGATGCCGATCGGCCTGCAGGTCACCACCACGCCTGGAATCAGGGGTACCGGCGTGATGACCAGCACATCGACCGGGTCGCCATCACCACTGATGGTCTTGGGTACATAGCCGTAATTGGTCGGGTAATGCATCGACGTGCTCATGAAGCGGTCGACAAAGATCGCGCCCGAGGCCTTGTCGACCTCGTATTTGACCGGGTCGGCGTTCATCGGGATCTCGATGATCACGTTGAAGGCATCGGGTACGTTGGGGCCGGGGGTGACGTTGTCCAGTGACATGGGAAGGTCTCTTTGCGTTTGAATTGTTCGCCAGTAGCCTGGCACTGGTATTTACCCTGATTTTACTGACGCCCATCTTGCACCATCAGAACGCTGTGTGTTTTCAGTTACAGTCCTGCCGTTGGCCAATCGTCTCCTGATGGGAACTTGCGAGGAAGCAACGCAGCCGGGCACGGCATGCGTTGTGCCCCAAAACCGTGACAACCCAGGTCCTCGGACTGAAGCGGGACAAGTCTCAGCCGCCATGCGGCATGCCTTGCCCCGGATTGATTAGGAGATATGACTATGGCAGGCAATTCGGTGCTGATACTGGCACTTGTTTGTGGTCTGGTTGCCGTTGGATACGGCTTCTGGGCCCGCAGCTGGATTCTTTCCCAGGACGCCGGCAACCAGCGCATGCAGGAGATCGCAGCGGCGATCCAGACCGGCGCAGCGGCCTACCTGGCCCGCCAGTACAAGACAATTTCCATCGTCGGTGTCGTGCTGGCGATCCTGATCGCCGTTTTCCTGGACCGTGCCAGCGCGGTCGGATTCGTCATCGGTGCTTTTCTCTCCGGCGCCTGCGGCTTCATCGGCATGAACGTCTCGGTGCGTGCCAATGTGCGCACCGCCCAGGCAGCCACCCGGGGCATCGGCCCGGCCCTGGATGTGGCGTTTCGCGGCGGGGCCATCACCGGCATGCTGGTGGTTGGACTGGGTCTGCTCGGTGTCACCGCCTTTTACTGGTTCCTGGTCGGCAATGGCAACCACACGCCGGACGCCAACCTGGCCAAGCTGCTCAATCCGCTGATCGGATTCGCCTTCGGGTCGTCGCTGATCTCCATTTTTGCCCGGCTTGGTGGCGGCATCTTCACCAAGGGGGCGGACGTCGGCGCTGACCTGGTTGGCAAGGTCGAAGCCGGCATTCCCGAGGACGACCCCCGCAACCCGGCGGTGATCGCCGACAACGTGGGCGACAACGTCGGCGACTGCGCCGGCATGGCGGCCGACCTGTTCGAGACCTATGCTGTCACGCTGATCGCCACCATGGTATTGGGTGCCTTGCTGGTTACCAACGCCGGCACCAGCGCGGTGATCTATCCGCTGGCACTGGGTGCGGTGTCGATCATCGCCTCCATCATCGGCTGCTTCTTCGTCAAGGCCTCGCCCGGCATGACCAACGTGATGCCGGCCCTGTACAAAGGTCTGGCGGTCGCTGGTGGCCTGTCGCTGGTGGCGTTTTACGCCGTCACGCTGTGGCTGATCCCCGACAACGCGATCAAGGCCAGCGGCAGCCAGATGGCACTGTTCGGTTCCTGCGCCGTCGGCCTGGTGCTGACCGGCGCGCTGGTCTGGATCACCGAGTACTACACCGGAACGCAGTACGCGCCGGTCAAGCACATCGCCCAGGCCTCGACCACCGGTCACGGCACCAACATCATTGCCGGCCTGGGCGTCTCGATGCGCTCCACCGCCTGGCCCGTGATCTTTGTCTGTATCGCGATCTGGGTTTCCTATGCGATGGCCGGCCTGTACGGCATTGCGATTGCTGCAACGTCGATGCTGAGCATGGCCGGCATCGTCGTGGCGCTGGACGCCTATGGGCCCATCACCGACAACGCCGGCGGCATTGCCGAGATGGCCGAAATGCCGGCCAGCGTGCGCGACATCACCGACCCGCTCGATGCCGTTGGCAATACCACCAAGGCCGTGACCAAGGGTTATGCCATCGGCTCGGCCGGCCTGGCTGCGCTGGTGCTGTTTGCCGACTACACCCACAAGCTGGAGGCCTATGGCGGCGTCGTCAAGTTCGACCTGAGCGATCCGATGGTCATCATCGGCCTGTTCATCGGTGGCCTGATTCCCTACCTGTTTGGCGCCATGGCGATGGAGGCCGTCGGCCGCGCCGCTGGTGCCGTGGTGGTCGAGGTGCGGCGCCAGTTTCGCGAGATCAAGGGCATCATGGACGGCAGCGGCAAACCGGAATATGGCCGCGCTGTCGACATGCTGACCACCGCCGCGATCAAGGAAATGATGATCCCGTCGCTGCTGCCGGTCGTGGTGCCGATCCTGGTCGGCCTGCTGCTCGGCCCGGCCGCGCTGGGTGGCCTGTTGATGGGCACCATCGTGACCGGCCTGTTCGTGGCGATCTCGATGTGCACCGGCGGCGGCGCCTGGGACAACGCCAAGAAATATATCGAAGACGGCAACCACGGTGGCAAGGGCTCTGAATCCCACAAGGCAGCGGTGACCGGCGACACCGTCGGCGATCCGTACAAGGACACCGCCGGCCCAGCGATCAACCCGCTGATCAAGATCATCAACATCGTCGCACTGCTGATCGTGCCTTTGATGATGCAGTTCCATTCGCCCGCGGCCAAGACCGGCGCGCTGGATGCACCGGTCGCTGTGGCAGCAACTGCAGTTGCCGTCGTGGCAACGGCACCGACCACGCTGGCGCCCCGGCAGTAACAGGTTTGCAAACCTGCGTGCCGGGCGGTATCGCCCGGCGCCCCACTCAGGCCCGCACCCCGTGCGGGCCTTTTATTTGGCGACCACGCGATCAGGGCACCGGGGCACAGTGTGTGACTTAAACTTGGCTCTCGACGTCCCACTGCCCGGCTGGGCCCAGCACCAGCTGCCCGAACGCCTGACGAATTACCATGCAACAAAATTTCATTGCCAATGAATCGGTAGCAAGCCGTTCTGCCCGCTCGATCCCGGTGCTCGATCCATCGGACGGGCAGGTATTCGATGCCTTGCAGCGCAGCGACGCAGACGACATCGACGCCGCGGTTGCCGCCGCACGCCAATGCGCGAACACGGGTTGGGGCAAGTTGACCGCGGCTGAACGCGGCCGCTTGCTGACCCGGCTGTCCCAAAAGGTTGCAGCGCATGCGGATGAACTGGCGCTGCTGGAACAGCGCGACTGTGGCAAGCCGGTCAAGCAGGCCAAGGCCGATGCGGCGGCGCTGGTGCGCTACTTCGAGTACTACGCCGGCGCCTGCGACAAGTTGCATGGCGAGACCCTGCCCTACCTGGACGGCTACAGCGTACTGACCTGGCGCGAGCCCCACGGCGTGACTGGCCACATCATTCCGTGGAACTACCCGATGCAGATTTTTGGCCGCAGCGTCGGCGGTGCACTCGCGGCGGGAAACTGTTGCGTGGTGAAACCGGCCGAGGACGCCTGCCTGTCGCTGATCCGGGTTGCACAACTGGCGGCCGAGATCGGTTTTCCGGCCGGCGCCATCAATATCGTGACCGGCTTTGGACATGAGGTCGGCGATGCGCTGGCGCGCCATCCCGGAATTGATCACATCAGTTTCACTGGCAGTCCAGGCGTTGGAACCTTGATCCAGCAAGTCGCGGCCGAACGCCATTGCCCGGTCACGCTGGAACTGGGCGGCAAGAGTCCCCAGATCGTCTTCGCCGATGCCGATCTGGACGCCGTGCTGCCCACCGTCATCAACGCGATCGTCCAGAACGCCGGCCAGACATGCTCCGCCGGGTCGCGTCTGCTGGTCGAACAGGCCTTGTACGAACCTTTGTTGGAACGCCTGGCCAAGGCCTTTACAGCGCTGCGCGCCGGACCGGCGGCAATGGATCTGGATCTGGGACCACTGATCCGGCAAACCCAACTCACGCGCGTCGGTGATTTCCTGGAACAAGCCCGGGCGGCCGGCGTCGCCACCATGGCACAAGGGCAGATCGCCGATGCCGCGCCATCGACCGGGTTTTACCAGGCCCCTGTGCTGCTGCGCGATGTTCCGCCGGAGCATCCGATCGCGCAGCAGGAGGTCTTTGGCCCGGTGCTCGCTGCGATGGCGTTCAAGGATGAAGACCACGCGGTGGAAATGGCCAACGCGACCCAATTCGGACTGGTTGCCGGCGTCTGGACCCGCGACGGCGCGCGCCAGTTCCGGATCGCGCGCCGCTTGCGCAGTGGCCAGGTCTTTATCAACAACTACGGCGCGGGCGGTGGCGTCGAACTGCCGTTCGGCGGCGTCAAGTCGTCCGGCTATGGCCGCGAAAAGGGTTTTGAAGCGCTGCTGGGCTTCACCACACTCAAGACCGTGGCCATACGCCACGGCTGAGGCATCACACCGCAGACGGATTCGGCAGCGATATCGCTGCCACAGACAGAGGACAGAAACATGCGCGTCAAGGACAAGGTCATCATCGTCACCGGTGCCGGTGGCGGCATCGGCGCCGGCATAGCCGAACGGCTCGCGGCCGAAGGCGCCATGGTCGTGATCAACGACATCAACGCAGCGGCCGGCGAGAAGATGGCTGCCGGCATTGTTGCCGCGGGCGGACAGGCCAGTTTCCAGGGCGGCGACGTCACCCGATCGGGCGACATGCAGGCGCTGGTGGCAGCGGCAATGCAGCGCCACGGACGGCTCGACGCGATGGTCAACAACGCAGGCTGGACACATCGCAACCGGCCCGCGCTCGAAGTCAGCGAGGAGGAATTCGACAAGTGCTTCGCTGTCAACGTCAAGAGCCTGTATCTCGCCACCATCCATGCAACGCCGGTCTTTCGTGCCCAGGGCGGCGGCAGCTTCGTGACCATCGCCTCGACCGCCGGATTGCGGCCGCGTCCGGGGCTGACCTGGTACAACGCGTCCAAGGGCGCCGCTATCACCCTGTCCAAGTCCCTGGCAGCGGAACTGGGTCCGGACAACATCCGCGTCAATTGCATCAATCCGGTGTTCAATCCGGACACTGGCCTGTCGGCCGAATTTGCCGGCGGCCCGCTGGACGATGCGCGGCGCAGCAAGTTCCTGGCGACAATTCCACTTGGACGTTTCTCCACCGCGCTGGATGTAGCCAACGCGGTGCTGTATCTTGTCAGCGATGAGGCCGCCTTCATCAGCGGCGTGTGCATCGAGGTCGATGGCGCACGTTGTGTTTGACAGCGCCCGGAACAGGGGCGCATCGGCCGCGACCAGGCCTGCGCTAGCGGCTGCGGCAGAATCTGGATATGTCTGAACGCGTCATCCCCTTGATCGACCATCGCCAGGCGATGCGCCTGCCATGGCCCGATGCGTCGACCGTGATGCAGGCCAATGGCCAGCTGCAGGACACGCTGCACAGGCCACTGCGCGACCTGCGCATCAGCGTCACCGATCGCTGCAATTTCCGCTGCAGCTATTGCATGCCCAAGCAGGTGTTTGACAAAGACCATGTCTACCTGCCGCACTCGGCATTGCTCGACTTCGAGGAAATCACGCGATTGGCCAAGTTGTGCGTCGCCCATGGCGTGCGCAAGCTGCGCCTGACCGGCGGCGAGCCGCTGCTGCGCAAGAACATCGAACGGTTGATTGCGCAACTGGCGCAATTGCGCACCCCGGACGGCGCTGCGCTCGACATTACGCTCACCACCAACGGCTCACTGCTGGCACGCAAGGCAGTGGCCCTGCGTGAAGCCGGGCTGCGCCGGGTGACGGTCAGCCTGGACGGCCTGGACGACACGGTGTTTCGCAGCATGAACGACGTTGACTTTCCGGTTGACGAAGTGCTCAAGGGAATTGAAGCCGCGCGCGCAGCGGGACTTGGGCCGATCAAGGTCAACATGGTGGTCAAGCGCGGCACCAACGAGCATGAGATCCTGCCGATGGCACGCCACTTTCGCGGCAGCGGCACCGTGCTGCGCTTCATCGAATACATGGACGTGGGCGTCACCAATGGCTGGCGCATGGACGAGGTGGTGCCCTCGGCCGACGTCGCGGCGATGATTCACAAGGAACTGCCCCTGGTGCCGCTGGACGCGAACAGCACCGGTGAAACCGCCCAGCGCTGGGGCTATGCCGATACCGACGGCAAGTTCGACCCCGAATTGGGCGAGATCGGCCTCATCAGCAGCGTGACCCAGGCTTTTTGCCGTGACTGCAACCGGGCCCGGCTGTCGACCGAGGGCAAGCTGTACCTGTGCCTGTTCGCGTCGCAAGGCCACGACCTGCGCGCGCTGTTGCGCGGCGGCGCCAGTGATGCCGAGTTGACGTCGGCCATCGGTGGCATCTGGAGCCGGCGCGACGACCGCTATTCGGAGTTGCGCAATACCCCCGATGCGCCAAGCAACGCGCGGGTCGAGATGAGCTACATCGGGGGTTGATGTCTGTGTCCAGGCAAGCTCCCTTGTCGCCAGTACCGGCGCAGCCCGAACCTTCAGCGCAGTCTGCGGCGCCGGGCATGAAGATCCCGGCGCAGCAGATCACCGGCGTCGTGCTGGCAGGTGGCCGTGGCGCGCGCATGGGCGGTCTGGACAAGGGCCTGCAATTGTTTGACGGCACCGCCCTCGCATTGCACGCGCTGCGTCGCCTGCAACCCCAGGTTGGCGCCGTCATGCTCAACGCGAACCGGCATCCGGATCAATACCAGGCGTTTGGCGCTCCGGTGTACCCGGACTCCCTGCCCGACTACGCGGGACCCTTGGCCGGCTTCGTCACTGCCTTGCAGCATTGCGAAACACCCTATCTGGTGACAGTGCCTTGTGATTCGCCTTTGTTTCCGACCGACCTGGTGGCACGACTGGCCGAGGCCCTGGTTCGCGACGGCGCGGACATCGCCATGGCCAGTGCGCAAGAGCCGGACCGCGATGGCCAGTTGCGCTGGCGCTCGCAGCCGGTTTTCAGCCTGCTCCCGATTCGCCTGCTGGCAGACCTGCGCGCCTTCGTCGACGGCGGCGGCCGCAAGATCGACGCCTGGACCGCACAGCACACCACGGCGCTGGTGCCGTTCGAAGACGCAGGGGCATTTGCCAACGCCAACACGCTCGAGCAATTGCGCGCGCTGCAGCCATGAGCATTGCGACGATTGAACAGATTGCGGCCCAGTTACAGGGTTACGACCCCAAGAGCCTGCGCGCCAGCGATGTCGGCCGGTTTCTGGAGCGGCTGGTGGAGCCGGTACGCGATATCGAGCAGCTTGGCGTTTTTGACGCGCTGGATCGGGTGCTGGCGCGCGACATCATCTCGCCGATCAGCGTTCCGCCGCATGACAACTCCGCGATGGATGGATTCGCCTTCGACGGCGCTGCCTTGCAGGCCGGCGCACCGCTCTCGCTGAGAATGGTCGGCACCGCCTTGGCCGGCGAACCCTGGAAAGGCAATGTAGGGACAGGGGAAGCGGTCAAGATCATGACCGGCGCGGTGATGCCCGAAGGCCTTGACACCGTCGTGCCACAGGAACTGGCATCGGTGGTCGATGACCGCGTCACGATACCCGCTGGCGCCTTGTCGCGGGGCGACAACCGGCGCAAACTGGGCGAGGATCTGATGCAGGGCAAGAGCGCCCTGTGCCAGGGCGAGCGGCTCGGGCCGGCGGCGCTGGGTCTGATCGCCAGCCTGGGCATTGCCCAGGTGCCGGTATGGCGCCGGCTCAAGGTGGCCTATTTCTCGACCGGAAACGAAATCCTGAGTCTGGGTGACGCAGCGCGCCCGGGTGCGGTGTATGACAGCAATCGCTACACGGTATTTGGCCTGCTGACCCGGCTGGGCGTGCAGGTTGTCGACATGGGCGTGGTGGTCGACGAACCGGCCGCACTGGAAGCGGCGTTCGTGCGGGCCGCACGGCAATCGGACGCGATCATCACCAGTGGCGGCGTCAGCGTGGGCGAAGCCGACTACACCAAGGCCATGATGCACAAGCTCGCCGGCTCGGCTGGCGGTGTGGCATTTTGGCGCATTGCGATGCGGCCAGGCCGTCCGATGGCGGTGGGCCGCATCGCGGCCGACCCACCCGAGCCCGGGCAAAGCCCGCGCACCGCGGTGCTGTTCGGCCTGCCGGGCAATCCGGTGGCAGTGATGGTGACTTTTCTGGCCTTCGTGCGGCCGGCCTTGTTGCGCATGATGGGCTGCAGCGCCGCGGCCACGCCCATGCTGCGCGCCCACAGCCAGGAAGCACTGCGCAAGAAAGCCGGTCGCACCGAATACCAGCGTGGTTTTGTCAGCACCGCTGCCGACGGCAGTGTGCAGGTCCGCACAACCGGCAATCAGGGCTCGGGCGTGCTCAGCTCGATGGTGCAGGCCAACGGGCTGATCGTGCTGCACCACGGGCAAGGTAATGTGGAAGTGGGCGATCCGGTCGATGTGATGGTGTTTGAAGGCGTGATCTGACACGGCCATGCGCAGCAGGCCGGTGCATTGCATCTGCCGCCGGAGTAATCTGAATCCAGCTTTTACCCCATTCACACACCAGCGATTCACACCATGCCCTACGCCGCCCAACACTTGGCTCAACCCCCCTCTCGCGCCGACTTGGACCGCCTCACCGGCGCCACTGTGGTCGAATTTGGCACGCCCTGGTGCGGCCACTGCCAGCGTGCTCAGCCGCTTATCGAGCAGGCGCTGAAAGATCGCACCGAGGTCGCGCACATCAAGGTGGAAGATGGCCCAGGTCAGCGCTTGGGACGCACTTTTGGCGTCAAGCTTTGGCCGACGCTGGTATTTTTGAAGGATGGCAAAGAATTGGAGCGGCTGGTGCGGCCTCAGGTCGCCCCTGAGGTGGCGCAGGCGCTGCAAACCATCACAGACTGAACCCTGTCCCGATCATCTCTCTATCAGCGCGATGCGCTGCCCTTCCTCGTCGCTAGCAGGTAACCCACCCGCAGCGAACGGTGCAGACGAAATGACCGTGTGAAGGGGTTGTATCCCAGGCCACGCTCGTCTTTGAGCACCAGGCCCGCCGCTTTAGCATTAGCCACCAGCTCCTGGGGGCGGATGAACTTGGCGTAGTCGTGCGTGCCTCGGGGCAGCAGTCGCAGCACGTATTCAGCCCCCACCACAGCCACCAGCCATGCCAGGGGGGTGCGGTTGATGGTGGAGAAAAACACCCAGCCCCCCGGCTTGACCAGACGCGCACAGGCCTCGATGACGGCACGCGGGTCGGGCACATGCTCCAGCATCTCCATGCAGGTCACCACGTCGAAGCTCCCGGACTGCTCTTGTGCCAGCTCCTCGGCAGAAATGGCGCGGTAGACCACGTTGGCACAACTTTGGCGTGCATGCAACGTGGCAACCTTCAGAGGCTTGTCGGCCAGGTCGATGCCCAGCACCTGGGCACCACGCCGCGCCATGGACTCGGCCAGGATGCCGCCGCCGCAGCCCACGTCCAGCACGCGCTTGCCAGGCAGCGAGACGGCATCGTCGATCCACTGCAGGCGCAGCGGGTTGATCTCGTGCAGCGGGCGGAACTCGGACTGCGGATCCCACCAGCGGTCAGCCAGTTGCTGGAATTTGGCGAGTTCAGCGGCATCAAAATTGGTATGAATCATGTTGATGTTGCTCGTTGGAAAATAGTGCGCCGCCTGGCTTACCAGTGGTTTCTGAAACGGTTCCAGCGGTAGAGCCGACGGGCAAACGCGTTGTACAAAAGGTGGGCGATGTGCCGCACGCCCCACCAGCGCAGGGGCACCGCAAAGACGCGCCAACGGGGGACACGCTGCAGCGCATCCGCCAGCGCGTCGGCGCCTACCCGCATGCGGCCCTCGCCATCGGCAACATGCAGGCGCTCGCGCACGTCCTCCAGTTTCAAGCCGAGTGCGTCGAGCACCTGGGGGTTGCGATGCACGTCCACCCACTCAACGCCCTCATCGCCCACCAGCCGCTCCTGCATGGCACAAATCCCAGCATTGCACACGGGGCATGCGCTGTTGTAGTAGACGGTGGTTTGATTGGCGACCTGGCTGGCGGTCTGAGCGCTAGTTCCCACTGTGGCTGGAGTGGCTGGGGTTGTAGCAACGGTCATGTGCAAGCTCCTATGCCCGCATCATATCTATATTTAGTTAAATTACTAAATACTTAATTAAAGAAATAACGACCGCCGTCGGTAAAATCGGCGCATGGAAAAAATCTTCGAAGCCCTCGCGTCCACCCCAAGGCGAAAGATCCTCGCCTACCTGTCCGAGACAGAGTTGTCTGCGGGTGAAATTGCCGCCCGCTTCGAGATGAGCAAACCTTCGCTTTCGCAGCACCTCAAGGTGCTGGAGAACGCGGGCCTGGTGGCGTCAGAAAAGCGCGGGCAGTTCGTTTACTACAGCCTGCAACGTGACCATCTGGCCAACACCCTGTCAGGCTTTCTGCAAAACGTGTGCCCCGTGGCCACGGGTCTCAAGAAAGAAAGCCGCGCCCTGGCAAAGAGCAAGGCCACAGGCACAAAGACTTGACGCCGAGCGCGTCAGCCCCCTTCCAGCGCACTGCGCTGCGTACGGAAGCGCTGTAAGGCTACTTCGCCACGTAGTCATGCCCATGCGGAGGCAGCGGGTGCGCAGGTTCGTCCACCGCGACCGCCGTGTTGGCCCCCGGCACCACCTTGCGCGCAAACAGCGTGTACATGGTGGGCACCACAAAAATCGTGAGCAGCGTGCCCAGCGACATCCCGCCCACAATCACCCAGCCGATCTGCATGCGGGTTTCAGCTCCTGCGCCGGACGCCAGCGCCAGCGGGATGGCACCCAGCACCATGGCGCCGGTGGTCATCAAAATGGGGCGCAGGCGCTGGGCCGAGGCCTTGACGAGCGCGTCGACCATCTCCATCCCCTGCTCGCGCAGCTGGTTGGTGAATTCGACAATCAAGATGCCGTGTTTGGTGATCAGCCCCACCAGGGTGATGAGGCCGATCTGTGAATACACGTTGATGGAGCCTCCGCTCCACTTCAGCGCCAGCAGTGCACCAATCATCGACAGCGGCACCGACACCATGATCACGAGCGGGTCGATAAAACTTTCGAACTGCGCGGCCAGTACCAAAAAGATAAACACCAGCGCCAACACAAACACGATGCCCAAAGCGCCTTGCGAACTCTTGAACTCGCGCGAGATGCCGTTCAGGTCGGTGGTGTAGCCGGGTTTGAGGACCTTGGCGGCTGTGGTGTCCATGAAGGTCAGGGCCTCGCCCAGCGAGTAGTCGGCAGACAGGTTGGCGGTGATGGTGGCCGACCGCCGCTGGCCAAAGTGGTTCAGCTCGCGCGGGCTGACGCTTTCGCGCACCTTGACCAGGCTGGACAACGGGATCATTGCGTCGTTGCGGCCACGCACGTAAATGGTGTCGATGTTCTCGGGCGTGGTGCGCCCGCGCGCTGCGGTCTGCACGATCACGTCGTACTGCTCGGCATCACGTTTGTAGCGCGTAACCGTACGGCCGCCCAACATGGTTTCAATGGCCTTGGCCACCACATCCACGCCCACACCCAGGTCGGCAGCGCGTTCGCGGTTGACCTCTATGCGCAGCTCGGGCTTGTTCAGGCGCAGGTCCACGTCGGGGCCCACGATGCCGGGGTTTTTCGCGATCTCGGCCATGAAGGCGGTGGCCACCTGGTTCAGGTTTTCGTAGCTGTCCGAGGTCTGGATGACGTAGGTCATCGGCCGCGAACGAAAACCCTGGCCCAACGATGGCGGCGTGATGAGGAAGGCATTGACGCCTGGCAAGCCAGAGACCTTGGGTTGCAGCTCGCGCGCCAGATCGAGCGTGGTGCGGTCGCGCTTTTCCCAATCCACGGTGCGGTAGATCACGCTGCCCTGCGCCACGGTGGGGTTGCCTATGTTGGCAAACACACGGTCAAACTCGGGATAGCCGCGGCCAATTTTTTCCAGCTCCAGCGCGTAGCGGTTGGTGTAGTCCAGCGTGGCGCCGTCGGGCGCCGTGACGCTGGCCAGGATGGTGCCCCGGTCTTCAAGCGGCGACAGCTCCTGGCGCATGCTGGGGTACACCACCACCAGCGCTGCACCGCTGACCGCCATGACGGCCAGCACGATCCAGCGCGCCTGAAAAACAGCGCCGCGTACACCACCGCGCTCGCTGCCTTTGCTGCGCCAGCGGGCCGTCACCAGCCAGCGCAGCAGGCGGCCGTAGGCGTCGGACAAGGCCGTGAGCCAGCGCTCCATGGAGCGGTCAAACCAGTTGGGATTTGGGTTGTGCTTGAGCAGCAGAGAACACATCATGGGCGACAGCGTCAGCGCCACAAAACCCGAAACCACCACAGCCCCTGCGAGGGCCAGCGCAAACTCCATGAACAAGCGGCCGGTACGCCCCGGGGTAAAGGCCAGCGGCGCATACACCGCCACCAGGGTCAGCGTCATGGCCACGATGGCAAAACCGATTTCGCGAGCGCCTTTGATGGCGGCGGAGAACGGGTCCAGCCCTTCCTCAATGTGGCGGTAGATGTTCTCCAGCATCACGATGGCATCGTCTACCACCAGCCCGATGGCCAGCACCAGCGCCAGCAGCGTGAGGGTGTTGATCGAAAACCCGGCCAGTGACATCAGCGCAAAGCTGCCCACCAAACTCACCGGAATGGTGATGATGGGAATGATGGACGCACGGAAGGTGCGCAGGAATACGAAGATCACCAGGGCCACCAGCACCACGGCCTCGGCGATGGTTGTGTAGACACTCTTGATGGAGCGGTCGATGAACAACGAGTTGTCGTTGGCAATGTCGATGCCGATATCCGGCGGCAGGTCGGCCTGCAGCGTGGGCAGCATGGCGCGCACGCCCTGCGACAGCTCCAGCGGGTTGGCGGTGGCCTGCCGGATCACGCCGACCGAGATGGCGTCGCGGCCGTTTAGGCGCACGCGGCTGCGGTCACTGGCGGCGCCCTCCTCTACTCGTGCCACATCCTGTATGCGCACCGGGAAACCGTTGACCGTGCGAATCACCACGTTGGCAAACTGCGCGGGCGTCGTCAGGTCGGTCTGCGAGGTCACGCTGAACTCGCGCTGCTGCGACTCGATCCGCCCCGCGGGCAGCTCCAGATTGTTGCGGCGGATGGCGTCTTCCACGTCCTGTGTGGTCAGGCGGTAGCCGGCCATGCGCTCGGGATCGAGCCAGACACGCATGGCGTATTTGCGTTCCCCGTAAATGGGCACGTCGGCCACGCCAGTCACGGTCTGCAGGCGCGGCTTGACGATGCGGTTGACCAGGTCATTGATCTCCAGCGGGCTGCGGGTTTCGCTGCTGAAGGCCAGCCACATCACGGGCGATGCATCGGCTTCAACCTTGGCGATGACGGGTTCATCGACCGCGTCGGGCAGGCGGTTGCGCACGCGGGCGGTGCGGTCACGCACCTCGGCGGCGGCGTTATCGGCGTCTTTCTCCAGGCGAAAGCGCACGCTGATCTGGCTTTGCTCGGCGCGGCTGATGGAGGTGATCACGTCCACCGCGTCGATGCCAGCGATGGAGTCTTCGAGCGGTTTGGTGACCTGCGACTCAATCACCTCGGCCGATGCGCCTGCATAGCGCACGCTCACCGTGACCACCGGCTCATCGATCTTGGGATATTCGCGGACCGACAGGCGCGTAAAGCTGACCGCCCCGATCAGCAGCACCAGCAGCGACAGCACGGTGGCAAAGACCGGCCGGCGTATGGAAATTTCAGCGAGTTGCATGGCAGTGCAGATGCTTCAGAAGTGAGGACTGAACGCGGTGAGGGCCGGTGCTAGGCGGGTGGTTGTGCGGGCACACGAGCAGCTGGGGCCACCGGAGTAGATCGGCTGGACGTGCCCGCCAGTTGGCACGGGTTAGGGCCAGGCAGCGAGGCAACCAGAGGGGCAGCAACCTTCGCTGGGGGGCTGGCTGAAGACGCTAACGGTGCTAACGGCACGGAAGGCATTTGCACACTTGCCGCGGCTGTCCCGCCCGGCAAACCATTGGCTGCCGATGCCGCAGCAGCGCGCGGCACAGCGCCATCAGCGACTGGACTCTGCGTTGTCGGCCCCGAGGTCGCACGCGCCGCAGGCCCCGAACTGTTGTTACCTGCAGCACCCAGTTCAACCACCCGCACGGCGGTTCCATCGCGCTGAATGCGTTGCTGGCCCGCCGCGACCACAAAGTCGCCAGTGCTCAACCCATCCACCACTTCGACGAACCCCGGCATGCGGGCGCCCAGGGTGACGGTGGTGCGCTTGGTTACGCGGGTGCCCGGCTCCTTGCCATCTACAATTTTCAGCACATAGGGGCTGACACCATCGGGCACCACAGCTTCTTCGGGAATCACGCGGGCATCGCTGCGTTCGGAAAAAACGGCGGTGACTCGCGCAAACATTCCCGGGCGCAGTTGCATACGGCGATTGTCAATACAGCCGCGCACGGCAACGGCGCGACCGTCCGCATCAATCTGCGGGTTGATGGCCTGCACCACCGCTGGATAACGCACGCCGGGCAGCGCGTCAAACGCGACCTGGGCAGTCTGACCGGTGCGAATTTTGCTCTGCAGGCGCTCCGGAAGTCGGAAGTCGATGTACACGGCGTCCAGGTCTTCGACGTTGACGATGTCTGCGCCGTCTTTCAGGTAGTCACCCACGTTCACGCCGCGAATACCGGCAATACCGTCAAACGGCGCCACAATTTTCAGACGAGACGCCGTGGCCTGCGCCAGCGCCAGCTTGGCTTGCGCGACTTGCATGTTGGCGGCGCTTTCGTCCACCGAACGCTGGCTGATGAAACCTTGGGCCACCAGCTCCTGGTTGCGTTTGTGATTGGCCTGGGCAATGGACAACTCGGCCTGGCTTTGCTGGACTTGGGCGCGCGGCAACTGGTCGTCAAACTGCACCAGTACCTGACCACGCCGCACGCGCTCGCCATCGCGAAAATTGAGCTGCGTGTTACGCCAGCTGCCCTCGGGGCGCAGTACCACGCTCTGGAGAGACCGCAGGCTGCCCACGGCCTCTGCTTCGTCGCGCAGCGTCATCTGCTTGACGGCGACCACCTCCACCGCCACAGGG
>JBBKVW010000095.1:0-6763 GCA_037968655.1 Burkholderiaceae bacterium | reverse complement strand
ACCGGCGATCGCCACGAACAGGTCGCCGGCCTGCAGGCTGCGGGTGTCCGAATGCACCCGCTGCACGCGCTGCGCGGGCTCACCCACCAGCGTGCTGCCGGGCAGCCATGCGGCGATCTGGCGCAGGTCCATCATGCGGCCACTCCCTGCGCTGCGGATGCACTGCGGCGACGCGTCAGGGCCGCGCGGGCCTGTTCCAGGTCCGAAAATGCACGGCGCCGGCCGGCCACTTCCTGGTAGTCCTCATGGCCCTTGCCGGCGACCAGGATCACGTCGGAATTGGCTGCCTGCATCACGGCGGTGTCGATCGCCTGTGCGCGGTCGCCAATCTGGCGCAGCGAGGCGTGGCCGGCCAGCGCGGGAACGATCTGCGCGATGATGGCCAACGGATCTTCGCTGCGCGGGTTGTCGCTGGTTACCACCACATGGTCGGCGGCCCGCGCCACGGCGCCCATCAGCGGCCGCTTGCCGGGATCGCGGTCGCCACCGCAACCAAACACGCACCACAGCTGGCCGGCGCGTTGCTGCGCCAGCGGGCGCAGCGCGGCCAGGGCCTTGTCCAGCGCATCGGGTGTGTGGGCGTAGTCGATCGCCACCAGGGGCATGTCGGCCTCGAGCAGGCGCTGCATGCGTCCGGGAACCGGCGTCAGCTCGGCGCAGGCCAACACCGCCTGTTGCAGTGGCACACCCAGCGAGCGCATCGCGGCGATCACGCCCAGCAGATTGGTTACGTTGTACTGGCCGATCAGTTGCGTCTGCAGATGCTGGCGCTCGGTGCTTTCAACCACGTCGAAGGCCAGGCCGTGCTCGCCCATGGCGATGGCCTCAGCCGCCAGGCGCGCTGGCGCGGTGCAGGAGATGGTCCAGACGTCGAGCGCCTTGAGCGCCGGCAGGGCCAGCAATTGGGCGCCCTTGGGGTCGTCGATATTGACCACGGCGGCGCTCAGGCCGGGCCACTGGAACAGCCGGGCCTTGGCCTGCCAGTAGGCGTCCATCGAGCCGTGGTAGTCCAGGTGGTCCTGTGTGAAATTGGTGAAGACCGCGGTGTGAAACCGTGTGCCGTCGAGCCGATGTTCGTCGATGCCGATCGACGACGCTTCCAGCGCGCAGGCGGTCAGGCCGGCATCGGCAAAGCGGCGCAGGCTGGCCTGCAACAGCACCGGGTCGGGCGTGGTCAGCCCGGTCGCGCTCAGTTGCACCAGTGCCTGTGCGTCATCCTGGCCTGGCTGCGGCGGCTGCCCGACGCCCAATGTGCCGACCATGGCGCATGGCAGCGCCGGATCGAGCAGGTGGCCGGACAGCGCCTGGGCCAGCCACCAGGCGGTGGATGTCTTGCCGTTCGTGCCGGTGATTGCAACCAGGCGCAACTGGTGCGACGGATCGTCAAAGTAGGCGCAGGCGACCAGGGCACTGGCGGTCCGAAGTCCGACGTAGCTGGCAATGCGCGCATCGTCCAGCTGGAACTGCTCGGCGCCCGCGCGTTCGACCAGGCAGGCCGCCGCACCACTGGCCAATGCAGCCGGAACATGGGCCCGGGCGTCATGGGCCGCGCCGGGCCAGGCGATGAATCCGTCGCCCGGCGCCACCGTGCGGCTGTCGGTCTTCAGACTGCCCGTCACATGCTGGCGCAGCCAGGCGGCTGCCGCAACGGGGGAGTGCAGTTCCTGCATCACAGGCTCTCCTCCACTGCGGTGACGATTTGCGGCTTGACGGCCATGTCGGGCGTCACGCCCATCAGGCGCAGGGTCTGCTGCACGGTTTCGCTGAACACCGGGGCGGCCACTTCGCCACCGTAGTATTTTCCGTTGCTCGGCTCGTCGATCATCACGGCGACCACGATGCGCGGCTTGTCGATCGGCGCCATGCCGGTGAACCAGGAGCGGTATTTGTTGGTGGCATAGCCCTTGCCGACCTGCTTGTGCGCGGTACCGGACTTGCCACCGACCGAATAGCCGATGGTCTGCGCGCGCTGGCCGGTGCCGCCGGGGCCGGCGGCCATCTGCAGCATCTTGCGCACCGCGGCGGCATTGGCGGCAGAGAAGACCTGGATTCCGCCCGCCGGCTCCAGGCGCTTGACGATGGTGGCCGCGATCATCTGGCCGTCGTGGGCGAAAGCGGTGTAGGACTGCGCCATCTGGAACAACGAGGCCGACAGCCCGTAGCCGTAGGACATCGTGGCCTGCTCGATCGGCCGCCAGGTCTTCCAGGGCCGCAGGCGGCCCGTGACCGCGCCGGGAAACTGCAGCTGGGGTTTCTGGCCATAGCCGAGCAGGTTGTAGGTGTCCCACATCTCGTGCGGGCTCATCTTCTGCGCGATTTTGAGCGCGCCGACATTGCTGGACTTCTGGATCACGCCTTCGACCGTCAGCGTGCCGTAGTCATGGGTATCACGGATCGTGAAGCCGGCCATGCTGAAACGCCCGGGCCCGGTCTCGATCAGGGTCTGCGGCTTGATGCGGCCGGCCTCGAGCGCCATCGCCACGGTGATCGGCTTCATCGTCGAGCCGGGTTCGAACACATCGGTCAGCGCGCGATTGCGCAATTGATCACCGGTCAGGCTGCGCCGGTTGTCGGGCGCGTAGCTGGGGTAGTTGGCCATCGCCAGCACTTCGCCCGTGATGGTATCGAGCACCACCACGCTGCCGCCCTTGGCCTTGTGCGTGGTCACCGCTTCGCGCAGCTTCTGGTAGGCGAAGAACTGGATCTTGCTGTCGATGCTCAACTGGATGTCGCGCCCGTCCACTGGAGGCACCTGTTCGCCGACGCCTTCGACCACCCGACCCAGGCGGTCCTTGATGACGCGGCGCGAACCGGCGCGGCCGGCCAGTTCCTGGTCAAAGGCCAGCTCGATGCCTTCCTGGCCCTTGTCTTCGATATTGGTGAAGCCCACCACATGCGCGGTTGACGGGCCTTCGGGGTATTCGCGCCGGTATTCCTTGCGCTGGTAGATGCCCTTGAGGTCGAGCGCCAGGATGTCCTTGCCGACCGATTCGTCGACCTGGCGCTTGAGCCAGACGAAGGTCTTGTCTTCGTCTTCCAGCTTGCGATGCAGCGTGGCCAGCGGCATGTCCAGCAACTTGGCCAGTTGCTTGAGCCGAACCGGGTCGCGCGGCACGTCTTCGGGAATCGCCCAGATGCTGGGTGCCGGTACGCTGGAGGCCAGGATCAGGCCATTGCGGTCCATGATGCGGCCGCGATTGGCGGGCAGCGCCAAGGTGCGCGCAAATCGCACTTCGCCCTGGCGCTGGAAGAAGTCGTTTGCCAGCACCTGGATGTAGACGGCCCGACCGGCCAGCACCGCAAATCCCAGTGCCGCAAGGGCCACCACCAGCTTGCTGCGCCATACCGGCGTGCGGCTGGCCAGCAGCGGGCTGGAGGTGTAGGGGATGCTTTTACGGCTCATGGGATCTTCCCGCCGCTTTCGCGCGGTGCCGTGTCCGCACTGGTGGCGCCTTCGCTGTATGCAACGTAATGCGTGACGGCCGGTGTTGCCGGGCGCATCTGCAGCCGCTCGCGGGCGAGTTTTTCGACCCGCTGGGGCGTGGCCTGGGCGCGGCGCTCGAGTTGCTGGCGATCGCGTTCGATGTCCAGCCGCCGTCCTTCGGCGTTGGCGCGCTCCAGTTCCGTGTACAGGCGGCGCGACTGGTACTGGACGTTGACCAGATACAGCGCGCTGGCCAGCACCGCCAGCAACAGGACCAGATTGAGCCGGGTCATGGCGTATCGGTCCTTTGCGCGATGCGCATGACGGCGCTGCGCGCGCGCGGGTTGGCAGCTACTTCGTCCGCTCCAGGCTTGACGCGGCCCAGCGCCGTCAGGCGCAGTCGGGCAGCGGGCGCGAACGGGACCCGACGGTCAAAATGCTCGCGCGCATTGCGCGCGACGAACTGCTTGACGATGCGGTCTTCGAGCGAGTGAAAGCTGATCACAACCAGCACGCCTTGGGCTTGCAATACGTCGATGCTGGCTGCTAGAGTTGTCTGCAAGGCTTCAAGCTCGGCGTTGATGAAAATCCGAAGAGCCTGAAATGTGCGCGTTGCAGGGTTCTGGCCCGGCTCGCGGGTTTTGACCGTGTCAGCCACGAGCTGGGCCAGTTCGGTGGTGGATGCAAGAGGCCCCCTTTCCTGTCGGCGAGCAACAATCGCCTTTGCAATGGCGCCAGCAAACCGTTCTTCACCATAGTCACGAATTACCTCCGCAATACGGCTGGCAGGGGCATCGGCGAGCCATTGCGCCACGCTCTGGCCACGCGTGGTGTCCATGCGCATGTCCAGCGGGCCGTCGAAGCGAAAACTGAATCCCCGATTGGGGTCGTCGATCTGGGGCGAACTGACGCCCAGATCCATCAATATGCCGGCCACGCAGGCTGTTCCCAGTTCGGCCAGATGGTCGAAACCCTGGTGCCGGATTGAAAAACGCGGGTCCGTGATCTCTTGCGCGCTGGCCACGGCCTGCGGGTCCTTGTCGTAGGCGATCAGGCGATCGGATGCTGCCATGCGCGAGAGGATCAAGCGGCTGTGGCCACCGCGACCGAAGGTCGCATCGACGAAGGTGCGTGGCGCTTGCGCCTGCGTCGGCGCAGAGCCGAGCAGGGCATCGACCGCCTCGTGCAGCAATACGGCGGTATGGGTCAGCCCGATGGTCATGCGCGACGCTCAAAAGGCAAAGTCCTTGAGCACATCGGGCATCGGGCCTCGCAGCGCCTCGGCTTCGTCCCGATCGTGCTTGGTCTTGTCCCAGAGTTCCAGATGGCTTCCCATGCCCACCAGCATGGCGTCACGGGTAATCTCGGCAGCCTGGCGCAGTTCGGGCGAGATCAGGATCCGGCCGGTACTGTCCATTTCGACGTCCATCGCGCTGCCCAGGAAGACGCGCTTGTGCCACTGTGCCGACATCGGCAATTCCGCGACGCGGGCGCGAAATACCTCCCACTCGGCGCGCGGGAACACCATCAGGCAGCCCTGCGGGTGGCGAGTGATGGTCAGTTGTCCGCCGTCGGCTCCACCCAGGGCGTCACGATGCCGGGTCGGCACTGATAGCCGACCCTTCGCGTCCAGACTTAACGACGAGGCCCCTTGAAACACGACAATATGCCTTTGGCAGTTCGAGCGCAGTGATGGGGATGGTGGAATCCCACCATTTACCACTTAATTGCACTTTTTTGCACTGTATCAGCATTTGTCGTCTACGCAAGGCGGCCCTCAACAATTTTTTTCAATGAAATCAAGGACTTAGAACTCAGTCGCGATGCAATTGCATGGCGAGAAAACTGTTCTAAATGAACAACTTACGGCAACTTATGAAAGTAACGCATGAATCGGTTGCCGGCAGGCGCTGAAGTTTCTTACAGGATGTAACGGGACAAGTCTTCGTCCATGCTCAGGTCGGCCAGGCGGCCGTTCACATATTCCGCGTCGATCACGACGGTCTGGCCGGCACGCGTGCTGGCTTCGAAACTGACCTCTTCGAGCAAGCGCTCCATCACCGTGGACAGGCGCCGTGCGCCGATGTTTTCGGTGCGTTCGTTGACATCGAAAGCGATCTGGGCGAGCCGGTGCACGCCATCGGCGGCATATTCAAGGCTCACGTTCTCGGTTGCCAGCAGGGCCTGGTATTGCTTGACGAGCGAGGCATGGGTCTGGGTCAGGATGGATTCGAAGTCCTCCACCGACAGTGAGCGCAGTTCGACCCGGATCGGAAAGCGGCCCTGCAACTCGGGAATCAGATCGCTGGGCTTGCTCAGGTGAAACGCGCCCGAGGCGATGAACAGGATGTGGTCGGTCTTGATCATGCCGTATTTGGTCGACACCGTCGTGCCCTCGACCAGCGGCAGCAGGTCGCGCTGCACGCCCTGGCGCGACACTTCGCCGGCGTTGCCTTCCGAGCGCGAAGTCACCTTGTCGATCTCGTCGATGAAGACGATGCCGTTCTGCTCTGCCGATTGCAATGCCAGGGTCTTGATGTCGTCTTCGTTGACCAGCTTGGCGGCTTCTTCATCCTGCGCCAGCTTGAGGGCCTCCGCGATCGTCAGCTTGCGGGTCTGGCGCTTGGTCTGGCCAAGTTGACCAAACATTCCGCGCAGCTGCTCGGTCATCTCCTCCATGCCGGCCGGCCCCATGATCTCGAGCTGGGGGCTGGCCTGCGACAGGTCGATCTCGATTTCGCGTGCGTCGAGCTGGCCCTCGCGCAGCTTCTTTCGAAACGCCTGGCGTGCCGTGCTCTCGGGTTGATCGGCGTCGCGCTGGCCGCCTTCCTCGCCGCGCGGCGGAGGAATCAGGATGTCCAGGATGCGGTCTTCGGCCGCATCGGCAGCGCGCTCCTGCACCGCGCGCTTGGCTGCTTCGCGGGTCTGCTTGACGGCCACGTCGGCCAGGTCGCGGATGATCGAGTCGACGTCCTTGCCGACATAGCCGACCTCGGTGAACTTGCTGGCCTCGACCTTGATGAAGGGCGCATCGGCCAGTCGGGCCAGGCGCCGTGCGATCTCGGTCTTGCCGACGCCGGTGGGGCCGATCATCAGGATGTTTTTCGGGGTGATCTCGGCGCGCAGGCTGCCCTGCACCTGCTGGCGGCGCCAGCGGTTGCGCAGGGCAATCGCGACCGCGCGCTTGGCCTGGTTCTGCCCGACGATGTGTTTGTCGAGTTCCTGCACGATCTGCTGGGGAGTCAAGGAAGTCAAGGAAGTCATGGGAGAAGGGTTCATGCGTGATGGCCGTCCAGATCGTGGTCAGGGCAGGGTTTCAATGGTGTGGTGCATGTTGGT
>JBBKVW010000094.1:0-9374 GCA_037968655.1 Burkholderiaceae bacterium | reverse complement strand
GGATCGGAGCCGCCGCTGGGCTCGCTGATGGCAACGAAGGCCTTGGTACCGGCCTCGACATCGTCACGCGCGAATCGCTGCTGGTGCTCGGTGCCCTTCCAGATCACGTTGGGCGGATCGAAGCCGAAGGCGCCGCAGCCTGCGATGTAGGCGCCCATGCGGCATTTCGCCGTCTCCTCGGCCGCCACGCACTGGCCCAACAGACTCAGGCCGGCACCACCGTGTTCGGCCGGTGTTTCCAGGCACCACAGCCCGATGTCGCGCGCCTTCTTCTGCAGCGCCTTGAGCTGCTCGGGTTCCGGCGTGTAGGCGTCGTGCGGCAGTGTGTCCTCGACCGGCTTGACCTCGTCCTTCATGAAGCGCCGGATCGTGTCGCGCAGCATCCGCAGGTCCTCGGGCAGCTCCCAACTTCCTGAACTGTCTGTACTACTCATGGTTGAGTCCTCGATTGTTTGCGTGGCCAGCCGACTCAAGCCACGCGGGTGCCGGCCGCCAGTTGCGCGCGCCGTGCAGCGCTGGCGCTGGCGTCCAGGCGGTAACTGGTATGGCCGGCGGCCAGCGGCTTGGCCTGCGCGATCACCACGCCGTATTGCTGCTCGGCCGTCGCGCGGCTGATGTAGCCCCGGTTGAGGTCGAGTTCGACCGCAGCCAGGTCGCGTTCGAGCGCATTGCCATAGCCGCCACCGCCCGGCGAAGCCGCCCGGATGGCGTCACCGGCGACGAACTCGACGTTGTCCTGCTTGCTGCGCAACTCGGGTGTCCAGCTCTTGCCGTGGGTGACGAACTCCACCTTGTTGGGTGCCGCCGGACCGCCGCCGACGATGCCGAACGGTGCGTGGTCGGCCCGGTCGCCGAGCGACGAGACATTGCATTCGGACCACGCGGTAAAGCCGTATTCGGTGCCGCAGCCGCCACGGTGCCAGCCGGCACCGCCCGAATCCTCGCGCAGACGGAAATAGTCGAAACGAATCGGGAACCGGTGTTCCGACATCTCCAGTGACATGAAATTGGCCATCGACTGCGGCGGCGTGCCATTGACCAGGCCGTCGCTGGCCTTGGTCGCCCCGTAGCCACCGGGATAAGGGAACACGCCGACGAAGTAGCTTCCGCTGCGCGGATGCGTGCCGCTGATGGCGACCACGCCGATGGTGCCGAAAAACGCCGCCGGCGCCTTTTCCGGAATGGCCTGCGCCATGGCACCGAAAACCACATCGATCACGCGCCCCATCGGGTCGAGGTAGCCGCCGCACGGCGACGGGTATTCGGCGGCCAGCAGCGTTCCCGCAGGTACGTTGAAGCTGATGGGACGGAAGGTGCCGCCGTTGACCGGCACGTCGGGGAAGATGTGCTTGATGGCGACATAACACGACGACAGCGTGGTGTTGCGCGACATGTTCTGTGGGCCGCGTGCCTTGGGCCCGGTGCCGCTGAAGTCGAAGTGCATGGTCTCGCCCTTGACGGTGATCGCCAGGCGCACCGGAATCGGCTCGTCGACGATGCCATCGTTGTCGATCCAGTCCTCGAACGAATAGGTCCCGTCGGGCAGGTCGGCGATGTAGGAGCGCATCTGCCGCTCCGAATACGCGATCATCTCGTTCAGGCACTCGCTGAGCACCGCACGGCCGTATTTTTTGACCAGCGCTTCGATGCCGCGATTGCCGACCGAGAACACGTTGGACATCGCCGCCAGATCGCCTGTGATCTCGGCCGGCAGGCGCACGTTGGCGCGAATGAAAGACACCAGCGCCGTGTTCAGTTTGCCTTCTTCATACAACTTGATCGGCGGAATGATGATGCCTTCCTGGTGGATTTCGGTGGCCTTGGGGCCCCAGCCTCCGGGCACGTTGCCGCCCATGTCCATCCAGTGGCCGGTGGTGGCCATGACGGCAAACAATTCGCCGTCGGCGTACACCGGCGCGATGATCTGCACGTCCTGCAGATGGCTGCCGCCGATGTAGGTATCGTTCATGATCCACATGTCGCCGGGCTTGAAGCCGCCGTCGGCATTGGCCAGCTCGATGATCTTTTGCACCGTGAACTGCATGTAGGCCAGGAACACCGGCAGACCGTAGCGGCCCTGCGCGATGGTCTCGCCGGTGGTCGGGTGGAAGATGCCGTTGGCACAGTCGTTGGTCTCCGAGATGATCGGAGACATGGCCGCGTGGATCAGGTGCAGATCCATTTCATCGGCGATTTGTTCGAGGCTGCCGCGCACCACGGCAAGAGTTACGGGATCCATCATTTCACCTTTACCAACAGGTTGCCTTTGGAATCGACCAGCGCGCCCATCGCCGGTTCGATGACGGTCGTGGTGTCGCTTTGCTCGACGATCGCCGGCCCGTCGAACGACATGCCGGGCAGCAGATCGCTGCGCTGGTAGACGGGGGTGTCGTACCACTTGTTGAAGTGCACCGGGCGACTGCCGGTCGGTGTCGGCTGCTTGTCGGAGCCGGCCGCGCTGCGGGGCAGCTCTGCGCTGGAGCGGGCGCCGATGGCAATGGTGCGCAGGATCACGATCACCACCGGTATGCCAACCAGGGTGTTGCCGAATTTCTCGCGATAAACGTCGTTGAATGCCTGTTCCAGCCGCTTGCTGTCCCAGTCGGCTTCGATCGTCACGCGCAGCGAATGGATCTGGCCGGCGTAGGCCATGTCGGCCGCATGGGTGATCGTCGCCACATCGATCGGCACCTCGCTCTCGTCGAGCTGGCGCTGGCCCTGTACGCGCTGCTGCGCGATGATGCCGGCCAGTTCGCCGGGTTCGAGCTTGTCCAGGCGTTTTTCCACCGTCTGCGAGATGTCGTAGCGCAGGTCGGCATAGACACACCCCAGTGCGCACAGCACGCCGGGATACAGCGGCACCAGCATCGTGCTGGTGCCGGTCTCGCGCATCAGTGCGCCACCATGCAGCGGCCCTGCGCCGCCGAACGCGACCAGCGCAAAATCGCGCGGATCCAGGCCGCGTTCGATCGACATCAGCCGGATGCGCCCCGCCATGCGCTGGTTGACAACGGCCAGGATTGCCTCGGCGGTCTGCTCCAGCCCCAGGCCGAGCTTGTCGCCGAGCTGGCGCACCGCCTCGCGCGCGCCCTCGACATCGAGCGTGTTCTCCGAGCCGTTCATCAGGCTGCCCGGATTGATGCGGCCCAGCACCACGTTGGCGTCGGTGACCGTGGGTTCGGTGCCGCCGCGCCGGTAGGCCACCGGACCAGGCCGGGCGCCGGCGCTGCGGGGACCGACCAGCAACATGCCGCCCCGGTCGAGATGGGCGATGCTGCCACCGCCGGCGCCGATGGTGTGCACATCGATCATCGGCAGGCGCAGCGGAATGCGGAAATCGAGGTTGGTTATCTCGGCAACCTTGGGTTCGCCGTTGATGACGACGGCGACGTCGAAACTGGTGCCACCCATGTCACCGGTGATGATGTGCGAAAAACCCGCTTCGGCTGCCAACCGCGCCGCCGCCATGACACCGGCTGCCGGCCCGGAGCGCACGATATAGGCCGAACGCGCGCCCAGCTGGCCAAGCGGTGCCACGCCGCCGTTGGACTGCATGATGGCGATGTCGCGCCGGTAACCCCAGTCGCGCAGTTTGTCCGCCAGGTTCTTTGCGTAACGCGCGACCAGCGGCTGCAGGTAGCCCTGCACCACCGCCGTGCTGGTGCGCTCGAATTCGTAATACTCGCGCACCACCGAGGTTGCCGCAACCAGCTCCCACTGCGGGTTGATCTCGGCCAGGATTTCGCAGGCCCGCACTTCATGCGCCGGATTGGCATAGGCATGCATGAACGCCACCACCACCGATTCGACCTCGCATTGCTTGAGCGCCGCGCCGATCGCGCGCAGGCCTGGCTCGTCGAGGGCGACCAGCACGTTGCCCTCGTGGTCGAGCCGCTCGTCGACCTCGAATCGCAGCTCGCGCGGCACCAGCGGTTCGTGGGTCCCTTCCAGGCCGTACATCGTGGGCCGATCGCGACGGCCGAGTTCGAGCAGATCGCGGAAACCCATCGTCGTGATCAGTGCACAACGCGCGCCGCGGCGTTCGATGACGGCATTGGTCGCGATCGTCGTACCGTGCAGGATCGCATCCAGATCGGCCGGGCCAAGGCCGGCCGCCTTGAGCGCGTCGAGCAGCCCGACCGAGGGGTCGTGCGGCGTGGTCGGAACCTTCAGGATCTGGTGCGGCTTGCCGTCACCGCCCGAATAGAACAGGTCGGTGAAGGTACCACCGACGTCGATGCCTACGATGCCTGCCATTGCTTCTCCTTTGGCGCATTGCCAACAAATGTGTCGCGCCTTTTGTGCACGTCGTCGATGTAGGCGCCAACGTGGCGCGCCATGCGTCGTGCCGCCGCCTCGCCGTCACCGGCGCGAATGGCCTCGGCCACGCGCCGGTGCGCATGGATCACCGCTTTGCGCACCGCGGCCGAATTGAAACCTTCCAGGTCGGTGGCGGCATATACCGATTGCGAGATCGCCGAGATAAAGGCGATCAGCAGTTCGTTGTGGCTGGCGCGCACCACCTGCACGTGCCAGTCCAGGTTGGCGCGCACATAGGCATCGATGTCATCGCTGCGCGAGGCCTGCTCGAGCTTGGCCTGGCATTTCTCGATCTCGGCCAGGTCGTCATCGGTACGGTGCAGCGCGGCAAAACGCGCCGATGGTGGCTCGATCGCCGAGCGCGCCTCGAGCACCGCCTCGAGCCGGATTCCCAGACCGCGGATGAAGATGCCGACCGACTTTTCGATCGTCTCGCTGCTCGGCCGTGCCACCGTGGAGCCGCCACTGCGCCCGATGCGCGTCGTGATCAGTCCCTCGCCTTCCAGGATACGTAGCGCTTCGCGCACCGACGCCCGCGACAGGCCGGACTGGGCGCCGAGGTCGCGTTCAGGGGGCAGGTCCATGCCCTCGCGCAATTCGCCCTTGAGGATCTTTTCGCGCAGCAGGCCCGCCAGCACGTCGCCGGCCTTGGGAACATTGACGGGTTTGATATCTAGCATGCCAGCCCCCGCTGCCGGCTGCTGTGCCGCGCCAGGCATCGCTGCGCCAACCAGTCGCAGGCGTCGGTTGCCGCTGCATACACAGCGCTGCCGCTTCGGCTGCGAAGGTCTGGCTGCTCTGCGTGACACCACATACGTCTCTCCTTGCGGATCTGATTGCCGACCGGCCACTGGGTTGCGCCGATCAATTACTATTTGGTGGAGCAATTTTAAGGTCAGACCAAATAACTAATACATTAGGGTAAACCCTAGTATGCGCCTGACTTCGAAGTCGCTTGTCGGGATTTTGGCTGTATAGCTTTGGCAAGTGGTTGATTCACAAGCGGTAAATCGTAGAACCGCAGGTGATGCAGGCTTTGTTTTTTTGTCCAGGCGGTGTGAATTTTCTTGATCGCGCGCATGTTTTCGCGATACAAGCACCGCAGCAGGAATCGCAAGGCTGGCGACATCCGCAACGTGGTGAAGAGCCGGCGACTGACTGAAGGTCGCATCGTGCACTGACAGGCGCTGCGTTTGGGGCATCCGGGCCTGCTGGAAGCCTTTGCCCTCGCATCCAGACAAATCAACGGTCTTATGGGTCGCCGGATTGAACGTGCAAGACGCGCTGACCAGCTTCAGTGCAGCATGTGCCGTCATTCACAAAGGGCCTCGATCTGGAAGCAGGTTTGCGCGGTTCGATTGCCGATCAAGAATCGTTGCCAGCGGGCAGCCACCGGCCGCTAGTTCAACATCCCGAGCGCACGATTGGGTGTGTACGCATCGGTCAGCAATTGAAGGTCGGCCGCGGACAAGGCCAGCGCGGGCGCATCGAGGGCGACATCGAGTTGTTCCAGCCGGGTCGCCCCGATGATCGGCGCGCTCACCCCGGCACGCGTCAGCAACCATGCGAGCGCAACCTGCGCCATCGGCATAGCCAGTCGATCGGCAACTTCGATCAGCACGTCGAGCACGCGGTAGTCCTGCGGCTCGCCATAGGCCTTGGTGGAGTAGGAGTTGCCGGAACGGGCGCGGTCCGAATGCTGATTCCGTGTCTTGCGCCAGTCGGTCGCCAGAAAGCCGCCGGCCAGGGGAGCCCAGGGCGTCAGGCCGACACCGGTGTCATGGCAGAACGCATTCATGTCGCGCTCTTCCTCGCGCCATACCAGGTTGTACAGGTTCTGCATCGAGACGAACCGGGTCCAGCCATTGATCTGCGTCGTGTACTGCATGCTGGCGAACTGGTATGCATACATCGACGAAGCACCGAGGTAGCGCGCCTTGCCCGCCTTCACGACATCGTGCAGCGCCTCCATCGTCTCCTCGATCGGCGTTGCGCGATCGAACCGGTGCACGATGTAGAGATCGACATAGTCGGTTCCGAGCCGGCGCAGGCTGGCATCGATCGCCTCCATGATGTGCTTGCGCGACAGGCCCGCTTCATTGGGGCCGGCGTCCGGACCGGCGGGGTTGTAGACCTTGGTTGCGATGACCGCCTGGCTGCGCGGCAGGAACTCAGCGACCAGCTTTCCGGTCAGAATTTCGCTGGCGCCCCATGAATAGGCATTGGCGGTGTCGAAAAAATTGATGCCGCCCTCGACGGCGCGCCGCAACAACGGCCGCGCCTGGGCCTCGTCCAGCGACCACGGCTGGCGCGAGTTTCCGGGTTCGCCATAGCTCATGCATCCGAGGCACAACTGGCTGACCTTGAGCCCGGACTTGCCCAGATTCACGTATTGCATATGGCATTTCCTGCAGCTGCATCGATTCGAAACATCATAGTAGGCCAGCGTTTGCCGCCCCTGCGTAGCCCATGGCTCGGCGAGATTGCGTCACGGTTCTGTGGCCGGTCCGACGGCTCGACAAGCGCTCTATCCCATTCGGAAATTGATCTCTTGATGATGTGTTGCTTCGGGCTGATTCAGCCCAGTCAGGCTCGGCCGGCGCACCGTCTGCGACACCGTACCTGCGCCGTGCGCGGCCTGCCTCTGTCGTTCAGGGCCGGTCGATGCCACGTTCCTGCTCGTCTGTACTGGTGCCGTACGGCGCCAAAGTTGTCAGGCGCAGATCCTCGACCGCACCGCCAACCGTGAAGTGATAGAGCGACTGGTACGCAAAATCCTCGATCCCGAACGTGCGATGCACCGGATCGTCGAAGTAGCAGCCGATGCCCGTGGCCCGCACGCCTGCGGCTTCCGCTTCGAGATACATGACCTGCCCGATCAGCCCCGCTTCCCAGAACAGCCGTCGATAGAACCAGGGCCCGTGCGTGAACAGGGCCTCCTGGTACTGGGCGATCATGGCCAGCGAGAAGGCACCGTCGCCGGCGATGTCCTGCTGGCAGCTGAGCTGCGTTGCTAGTCGCCTCGCATCACCGGCTTCGAGCATGCGCAGCGGCACTCGGGCCGGGCAGCCGGGCGGCGTCGACCAGCTGAAGTGCGGGTGCATCGCGCGCTTCAGCCAGCCTACCTTGGACGGGTCGCGACCGAGCAGGTACAGCCCAGGCTCGAGCCCGGTCACGCGATGAACAAACAGCCCGAGGTGGATGCTCGGATCCTCGGCCATCGTGTCCCAGGGCATCGGGCGCCGGCGCGCTGGCAATTCGACGCGCGGCATCAAGCGCGTGAGCATCCGGTAAAAGCGTGCGGCGGCGATCGAGGTCCGACCGTCGCAGGCCTGAAGACTTCGCCGTTGCACAATGATCTGTCCGGCCAGCGGGCCGACGTCGCTTGCGAGGTCGTTGTGCTCGACCACCGGCGATTCGAGCATGTCCAAGCCTTGCGCCTGGCCGCCAGGTTTGCGCGTGGCGGCGGCGACTTCGTCGATGACCTGCCAGCGCACCGGCGCGTCGCGGCTGAGGCGGTTCGCAACACCGTGCCAACACGCCCGGGTCAGGTCGTGCACGAGGGCCGAATCGACCTGCCGCGGAACCGCACGCTGTGTGCAGGCCTGTCCGCCCCCAGTGACATTGGTCGGCCAGACCGCCAGGACTGCGAGCGCGTGCTCGCGCTCGACACCGTCGAAGTCCTCGGCCCGGCTCAAGCCGAGCAGGTCGTCGATCGTCTCGTCAGCCATGCCTTGCAGCAGCGCAGCGCTCCAGCCCAGAGTCGCAGCGGCGATGCGCAGCGCGCCAATCGCGTGTCCCGCGTCGTGCTGGCAATAGCGGAACGCACGCTCGCCGTACTTCCATGCCTCGCGCCAGTGGATCGACGACAGCCCGAGCAGAAACGTCTGCGCCGGAAACTCACGCAGCAACGCCGTGAACAGGTCAGTGCTGCAGTCCGCCCGGCGTTCGACCCCGTGCTCGCGAGCGGCATAGTGGTACAGGCCCGGCGAATCGCCGAGCCCGGGCAGCGCACCAATCAGAAGGTAACCCTCGGTCGGATGCAGGTTGCCGCTGGACGGATTGCAGCGCAACGCCCAGCGCGTGGCGCCGGCTTGCTTCCAAGCAGAAAGGGCCAGCCCGTATTGCAGCAACCGCGAAAGCGAGCGGATCGTGAGCCGCATGCTCGGCACCGCACTGCGACGGTACAGGTCTTCGTAATGGGGCGACGCCGGTTCGTCGTCGGGGCCCAGCAGCGGTAGGCGTACCAGCGGTGCGCCTTCGTAGCGGCGGAACGGATTGGGCTGGTTCTCCCAATCGAGCTCGACGGGCCCGGGCGCGTAACGGTTGAAGTGATGCTTGGTACGCTCGTGATAGCGCATCACCGTTTCGATCCTGGCCGTGTCGTGCATGGCAGCGAAAACCGTGCGGCCAGGCGTCAGCCCCGCTGCCCGATGATGTAGTGCTCAAGTTGCTCGATGATGAACTGCTGCTCCGAGATGGTGGCCTTGACCAGGTCTCCGATCGAGATCAGACCAATCAGCTGATCATGGTCCATTACCGGCAGGTGGCGCAGCCGGTTCTGTGTCATCAGCGCCATGCACTCGTCGCCCGTCTGGTGGGGGCGTACGCACATCACCGGGCTCGACATGATGTCGCCCAACAGCGTGTCCATGGGCGAGAGAGCCATGAGCACGAGCTTGCGTGCATAGTCGCGCTCTGAAACGAGGCCAACGACCTTTCCGTTTTCAACCACCAACAGCGCCCCGATGTTCTTCTCGGCCATCAAGAGAACAGCCTCGTGGGCCGTGGCGTTCGGCTCCATGGTGTAGGTAACCTGGTCGATTTTGGAGCTGATAATCTGCGCAACAGTATTCATGATTTCCCCCTCAAAGGATCGTGGTGTGGAGCGAAGTGGGAGGTATCGCTCATCTGCGTAGTTTGCTCGCTTGCTCGGGAAAGGTAAACCACCTCAGGTTGAAGCTGACGCTGCCCCGCCCCTCGTGCAGGCATCAGTCAACAGCAAAAATGAGTGCCGGTAGGTTGATGGCGTGTCGTTGTGCTGCTCAATACCC
>JBBKVW010000093.1:0-3053 GCA_037968655.1 Burkholderiaceae bacterium | reverse complement strand
GACCTGAAAAATCGGTGACCATTGGCCCCAGCTCCCTGAGTGGCTGCAATATGCGCTCCCCTTCTGCCGCATCACCGGCATAGACCGCGGCAAGCGTGTAGCACCGGGTTCCCCAGAATGCCTTTGGATAATCGGCACTTTCAGCGACGGTGGAGAACTCGCAGAGGGACCCGACGACATCACTTTTGTCTGCCAGAAAGTCGCGCCAGAACTTGATCGGCCCGGCTCCCGCAGACAACGGATAGATTGGCGCCGCGAACATCACCGTTGGCCCAAAGGGATGCAGCTTGAACTCGAAATTCACGACAATTCCAAAGTTGCCGCCGCCTCCCCGCATTGCCCAGAACAGGTCTTCATTTTCCGAATGACTCGCCCGGATCAATGCCCCGTCTGCCGTGACAACATCCACGGCCAGAAGGTTGTCGATACAAAGCCCATATGCGCTGCGCAGCCAACCGACTCCACCACTCAGTGTCAGGCCCGCGACCCCGGTTTCGGAAATGAGCCCCCCGGGCGTTGCCAGCCCGTGGGCCTGTGTCGCCGCGTCGACATCCACCCATAGCGCGCCGCCTTGTACGGACGCAGACTTCGCATCGGGGCTCACTTCGACACCGCGCATCTGCGACAGGTCGATCATCAAACCGTCATCGCACACCGCGTGGCCGGCCACGTTATGCCCGCCGGCCCGAATCGACACCGGCAGACCGTTTTCAGCTGCAAACCTTACCGACGCGACGACATCACCAACCGATGTGCAACGGCTGATCGCCATTGGGTAGCGGTCGATCATGCCGTTCCAGACCGATCTGGCATCGTCGTACGATGCGTCCTGTGATGTCAATAAATCACCGGACAAATTGGACTTGAGCGTCGCGGCTGATCGTGCGAGCGCGTCGGTGAAGGATTTCCCTTGATTGGCATGATTCATGATGTGGCTCCTGTGATCTGGGTACTCTGGGTTGTGGACATACCGGGCGGGTCAATTCATACTAGGACTGCGCACCGTCGCGCGTAAGAGGCGTAAGTGACAGGAGCAAGGCATATCGGACACGACCGCCAGCGAATATTCATGAACCGGCTGGAATCCCGGTGAGTACCTCTCACAAGCCGACGATCATCTTGTTGGCGGCGGAAAACACATCGCCATCCGTTCTCTATGGCCTGTTTGATGTTCTCTATTCCGTGGGCGCGGTGTTGCTGGACATGACCACAGGCAAGCCGGGCCCTGAATCCATGGACGTCAAGATCGCTTCCAGCGACGGCCGGCCCTTCAGATGCATTGGAGGGATTGGCGTGGAGCCCCATACCGCAATCACCGATATCCATCGTGCTGATGCCGTCGTTGTCTGCGACATGTACAGCCCGATCGACAAGGCGCCGATCGGGCAGTATCCGGAGTTCAGCACATGGCTCCAGGCGATGCACAGCCAAGGCGCGGTCGTTGCTTCCGTTTGTTCCGGCGCGCTTGTGCTGGCGGAAGCCGGGCTGCTGAATGGGCGTGAAGCTGCAGCACACTGGGCCTACGGAGAGCTTTTCGCAGAACACTACCCAGCCGTACGCATGCGCAAGGACAGCGTGCTCTGTCTGAGTGCTGCTGACGACAGAGTCGTCACCGCTGGCGGTGTGACGTCGTGGCAGGATCTGGCCCTGTACCTGATCGCGCGTTTCTGCGGCCAAAGGCAGGCTTGCGAAACAGCCAAGATTCATCTTCTTTCGGGGCACGAGGATGGGCAACTGCCCTTTGCCGTCATGAATTGCCAGATCAACGCCTCGGACAAGGTGATCTCGCAGTGTCAGGCCTGGATAGCGGACAACTATGCCCTGTCCAATCCGGTTCGAATCATGGCCGAGCGCGCGGGCCTGAACCTCCGTACCTTGTCGCGTCGCTTTCGATCTGCAACGGGCCATTCTCCGATCGGCTATGTCCAGTGTCTTCGTGTTGAAGAAGCCAAGCGCATGCTTGAGGACGACAAGGACTCCATCGATGGTATCGGTGTGGCGATCGGCTATGACGATCCTGCGTCTTTTCGCCGAACTTTCCGCAGGCAGGCGGGCCTATCCCCGGCGGCGTATCGCAAAAAGTTTGCGTTCATCCGATCATTTGGCAGAGCGACGCCGCGCTAACAGGCGTTCGGCAGGCTCACACCGCAAGACGCGCAACATTGGCGAGAAAAGTCGGGGCCGTTTCAGGGGGACGGCGCTGCGCAGAAAAAATTGAAAGCAATGCGCCAACGGGTGCCGAAGCCCACGCCGGTAATTGTTTTGCGCGCTTGCGCCAAAGGCGTCGTAAAACCCGGTCGCGCCGCCGCAGGCGCCGCAGAGGGCGGCGCTTGTCGGCAAGCGGGTGTCATTTTTTGACCATAGCCGCACCGGCGCGTCCCGTAGAGTGAGGGCCGCCATCAACGCACATTGGACAGGAGCCGCACCATGCAAGCCATTCCCAGCAAGACCGACGTCGTCATCATTGGCGGGGGCATCATTGGCTGCTCGATCGCCTACCACCTGACCAAGCTGGGCATCAAGGACGTATTGCTGCTCGAGCGCCGCCAGCTCACCTGCGGCACCACCTGGCATGCCGCCGGCCTGGTGCCGCAACTGCGCGCCACGCGCACGCTGACCGAACTGGCCAAGTACACGTCGGAACTGCTCACCACGCTGGAGGCCGAGACCGGCCAGGCGACCGGCTTCAAGCAGAACGGATCGGTCGCGGTGGCGCTGACCGAGGCGCGTTTCGAGGAGTTCAAGCGCACCGGCGCGATGGGCCGAGCGTTCGGCGTCGAGGTCGAGTTCCTGACGCCGTCCGACATCCTGGCCAAGTACCCGTTGCTGTCGGACAAGGGCGTGGTCGGCGGCCTGTGGACGCCCAATGACGGGCAGACCAACCCGGTCGACACCACCATGGCCTATGCCAAGGGCGCGCGCCAGGGCGGCGCGCGCATCGTCGAGAACGCCGAGGTGCTGGACATTCTGGTCGAAAACGGGCGCTCGGTCGGCGTGCGCGTGCAGCACGAGGGCGACCAGTTCGACATCCGCGCCAATACCGTGGTGCTGGC
>JBBKVW010000092.1:0-5363 GCA_037968655.1 Burkholderiaceae bacterium | reverse complement strand
TGCGCCATCGTGACTGGCACCTTGTCATGCCGCAGATCGTAGAAATAGACGATCAATCGAAACATGAACATTGAGCCCAAGATAGGCCATATTGCTTCGGACCAGGGAATCGGCAGCCATGCGGCGCGTTGCGCAACAAGTACCGCGCCAGCCGTCAGCAACAAGACCGATCGAATGCGCACAGACGTGGGCAGATGACAAATTCCGACAAGAACTGCACCGACTGCGATGATCCAAGCCGCATTGGCGAAGCCAAGCACGAAGGCAAGCGAGGCCAGGCTGAGCAATGCGAAAAATGGCAGCCGCCATGCCAATGGCAAGAAAGCATGGACGACGAAACCTGCAAAGGCAAACGCCGCAAGTTCAACGAATGCCTTGCCCTCTATCTGGAACTGGCGCAGCAGTAACAAGACCAGCACCAACTGGACGGCGACAAGGGCAAAATTGCCAATTGAAATGCGCTCCTTTGGCAAAGGGAGAGCCGATTTGGCCATTGGCATTTGTACAGAGCCTGCCGCACCATCAATTTGCACGCTTATCCTTTCGCTTGATCATTTCCAGGGCGCCACAATGCAATGCATTTGGCCGCGCCAGTACCCAATCTCCAGCATACCATTGGGGTTACTTGACAGCCCCTGCCGCTCTGCGCGGATTTGCGGGCAAATTTGAACATGGCGGCTTTTTTCTGTTTCTCGATTGGCGAGAACCGGTTCCACGCTGTCCTGTGCCGCGCGCCGCGAGGCAGCCCAGCACATCTATCGCCAGAACAGGTGATTGACAGTCAATTGGACGGGTAGTCCAATCATTTTTGGATGGTGCCATCAAGCCGATGTGCCAGCGACCACGGCTGTGCATTGACCTGACGGCCCCGTTCGGGGTCAGGCTGAGCTAGCGCTTGGCGAAACAAGCGGTCCGCCCCAGGACCGCAGGCAGACCTCTTGACCGTCCTATTTCCTTTCAAGGAGGTTCCAGATGGCAACAAAAAAGAGCGCAGCGACCAGCGCACGCACCAGCCCCAAATCTGCGGGCAAACCAAAAGAGGAAAGTGACGCGCGGACCCGCAGCCGCGCGGCCACTGCCACTTCGGCCGGCGACGGCACGCCCAGCAAGGAAGACCTCGATCTGCGCGATCGTTTGAAAGCCGGCCCGCGACGACAGGCCGGGCCGCCGCTGGTGGGCGACACCATGACCCGTTCGGCCATGGACGCGCTGCGCAATGAAGTCGTGCCCGACCCCACCGATCCCAAGCTCAGCAAAGCGAGGAAATGATCATGGCACTCACCCTTGTACAAAACGTCGGCCTCAACGATGCCGCCAGCAGCACGACCACGTCGACCATCTGCGAGCCGACGGCAGCAGCCAACGAAACCCAGGCCTTCATGACCGGCAACTGGTTTGCCAGCAGTTCCAGCAATGGCGGCGCCAGCTGGACGCATGTCAATCCATTCACCCGCTTTCCGGCCAGTGCCGGGGGCTTTTGCTGCGACCAGGTTGTGCTCTATTGCCCGCAGCACCGCATCTGGATCTGGCTGCTGCAGTACTCAACCGCCGCCAACGGCGAGAACCTGTTCCGGCTGGCGATCTGCCGCGAGGCCCAGTTCGGCAGCTGGTATTACTGGGACTTCACGCCCCGGGGTGTGAACAGCACATGGACCGGCAACTGGTTCGACTACCCCGACATGGCCTTTACCAGCGCCAACCTGTTCGTCACCTTCAACATGTTCAAGGGCAATGCCTGGCAGCGTTCGATGGTGTTCCGCTTTCCGCTGGCCACGCTGGCCTCCGGCGGCTCGCTCGGCTACCGTTCATGGTCCACCACCAGCAATGGCTCCATCCGACTGTGCCGCGGTCCGGGCACGACCATGTTCATGGGCAGCCACAACAATGCCAACCAGATCCGCGTGTTCAACTGGCCCGACAGCAGCACCGGCATTTCCTGGAACGACGTGGGCGTGCGCCCCTGGCTGGGCGGCACCTGTTCGGCACCGGGGCCCGGTGGCGTCAACTGGCTGGGACGACTTGACTCGCGCATCACCGGCGCCTGGGTCGGGGCCGGCACGATCGGCTTCATGTGGTCGGCCAACCGCGACGGCAGCCACCCGCTGCCCTACATCCGGGTCGCGCGCATCCGGCAAACCACCAAGGCACTGATCAACGAGCCCGACCTGTGGAGCACGTCGTCGGCCTGGGCCTACCCGGCGGCGGCAGCCAATGCGCAGGGCGTGGCGGGCTTCACCGCCTTCTACGGTGGCGGCACCCGCCATCCCTGGCATATTGTCGGCGCCGAGTCGGGCACCGGTTGGAGCACCCTTGCAACTGCCTCCAGCACGCACAGCCCACCGAACGAGGCCTGGGGCGACTACCTGTCGTGCACGCCGCACAACGCCAGCAGCTCGCAATGGGTTGCGTCAGGCTACACGCTAAAGGGTGGCAATGCGCGGGCCAATGTAGAACCGCGCTACGTCCGATTCCGCATGTAAGGAGGGCAAGACCATGTACTCGCTGTTATCCAAACTGTCCACGCGCGAACTACTGCTGCGCCACGCACCCACCCTGGTCGGTTCACTGGCCATCGCGGAGATGTTCTACAAATGGCACAGCTTCCTGCTCGAGGCCGGCGGCTTCCTGCTGACCTGGGTCGCGCTGGATGCCGTGGTCACGCTGGTTGAAAAAGCCTTGCATCGCGACGGGGCGGCGGCGCCGCCGAAATAGGCGTTCGCCATTGGCACATGTGCAGGCTGCGGCCTGCACGTGTTGCTGTGTCGCCTTGCAGTTGTCCAATGGCCACGGATCGTGCCGCGGCGCCGGGCAAGTCCGGCTCAGCGCCCGTACATCACATCGCGCAGCCCCAGTGACAGCCCCGGCCAATAGGTGATCACCGCCAGGCAGGCCAGGATCACCAGCACGAACGGGATCAGGTGCACCACGATGCGATCGAGCGAGATCTTGGCCACGGTGCAGGCCGCAAACAGGTTCACGCCAAACGGCGGCGTGATCATGCCCAGCGCCAGGTTCACCACCATGATCAGCCCGAAATGGATCGGGTCGATGCCGAAGTGCTGCGCCACCGGAACCAGGATCGGCGCCAGCACAATGATGGCGGCACTGGTCTCGATGAACATGCCGATCAGAAACAGCGCCACATTGATGCCCAGCAGGAACATGGCCGGCGTCCTGAGCACCTCCTCCAGCCAGTGACCAATCGCGTCGGGAATGCCGGCGCGGGTGATAAGGAAGGCGAACAGGCCGGCATTGGCGATGATGAACATGATCACAGCGCTCGACATCACCGACTTCCGCAGGATGCGGGCCAGGTCGGCCAGGCTGATCTCGCGGTAGATCACGCCACCGACCAGCAAGGAATAGAACACCGCCACCGCCGAGGCCTCGGTCGGCGTGAAGATACCGCCGTAGATGCCGCCCAGGATGATGACCGGCATGAACAACGCAAATCCCGCCTGCCAGGTGGCCTTGAGCAGGCCCATGCGCTCGTCGCCATCGTTCTTGCCCCATCCCTTGTACTTGGAATGGAGGTAGACAAAAAGCATCAGCGCTCCGCCGATCAGAAGGCCGGGGCCGAAGCCGGCAACGAACAGCTCGCCTATCGACACCTCGGCCGCAACCCCAAACAGAATCAGCGGGATCGACGGCGGGATGATCACGCCCAGCTCGGCGCTGGTGGCCTGCAATGCGGCCGCGTACGTTACCGGATAGCCATGCTTGACCAGCGCAGGGATCAAAATGGCGCCGATCGCGAACGTGGTGGCCACCGACGAGCCCGACACCGCTGCAAAGATCATGCAGGTCAGCACGCAGGTCATCGGCAGGCCGCCCTGCACGCCGCCGACCACGCTCTTGGCGAACTCGACCAGGCGGCGCGAGATGCCGCCGGTCTCCATGATGTTGCCGGCCAGGATGAAAAACGGAATCGCGGCCAGCGGAAACTTGTTCAGTGCGTTGAACATCTCCTTGACCGAGATCAGCATGTGGGCGTTGTTCATCTGCATGCCCATGATCGCGGCCAGCCCGATCGACACCGCCACCGAGACCGACAGTGCGAAACACAGCACCATCGTCGAGATCATGACCATGCTCATAAATTAACCTTCGCGCAAAGCGCTGCGGCGCCATTCGCCGTGCTTGGGAGCGGCCCGGCGGCTCATTGCGCCGTCTCCAGTTCATGCCGCTGCGGATCGAGCAGGTTGCCGATCAGGCCGATGATGCAGAACACGCCGCCCACCGGCATCGCCAGGTAAGCCCAGAACATCGAGATGCTTTCCATGCCGATGATGGTCTGGACCTTGCCGCGGTTGGCGTAGTCCCAGCCCCACCAGATGATGACCAGGATCAGCGCCATTGCAGCGAGGAAGACCACCCAGTCCAGCACCCGGCGGATGCGCGGCGAACTCCAGCGATAGATCACGTCGACGCTGACCATGGCGCCCTGGCGAAAGGCCATCGGAATGCCCATGAACACCATCCAGATCAGGCTGAAGCGGATCAGCACCTCGGTCCACTCGGCGGGGCGCTCGAGGATGAAACGGGTGACGATCTGGTACATGCCCAGGCCGGCGGCGATGGCCATCAGGGTGCAGGCCGCCAGCATCGCAAAGCCGGTGGCATAGCGCTCGAAGCGCAGGAAGGCCTGTTTCATGCTTCAGCACCGCGCGCATCGCGGCCCCGGTAGTCGCGCAAGCTCGCCCATGCCTGCGCGCGGCAAATGCCGGCCATGCCGATGTCTACTTGACGTTGCGGATGCGGTCGATCGCAGCCTTGCCGAACTGCTTCTCGAAATCGGCATACACCGGTGCCAGGGTGGCGACGAACTTGGCCTTGTCCAGGTTCTCGACCACGGTCATGCCCTTGCTGCGCAGTTCGGCCACCCCCTTGGCGTCATCCTCGGCAACGCGGGCGCGGTTGGCCTTGGTGCCCTCCTTGGCAGCGTCGATGAAGGCCTGCTTGTCGGCGGGGCTCAACTTGTCGAACATGGCCTTGTTCATCAACCAGACGGCCGGCGAATACACATGGCCGGTCAGGCTCAGGTGTTTTTGCACCTGGTCGAACTTGGCGGCCATGATCACCGACAGGGGGTTTTCCTGGCCGTCCACGGTGCCTTGTTGCAGCGCGGTGAATACCTCAGGGAAGGCCATCGGGGTCGGCACGATGCCGAACCCCTTGTAGGCAGCGATATGGATCGGGTTCTCCATGGTGCGCATCTTCAGGCCCTTGAGGTCGTCGGGCAGGTTGACGTCGCGCTTGCTGTTGGTCATGTGGCGGATGCCGTTGTCGCACCAGGCCAGCACCTTCAGGCCCTTGCTCTCGAACTTCTTGGCCATCTCGACGCCGATCGGGCCGTCCAGCAC
>JBBKVW010000091.1:0-3816 GCA_037968655.1 Burkholderiaceae bacterium | reverse complement strand
ACCCCAGCCTTCTGGCCCACCGCAAAGGCCTCGGCGACTGCCGTGCAGCTGGCCTGCGCGATGAAGTTGTTGAGCAGCTTGATCACATGGCCTGCGCCCGGTCCGCCGACATGGAATATGTTCTCGGCGAAGGCGCGCAGCACCGGCTCGAGCTGGGCAAACTGGGCCGCGTCGGCGCCAACCATCACGTTGAGCTTGCCGGCCTCGGCCTCGGTGGGCGTGCGTGCCAATGGGGCATCGACGAAAAACACGCCCTTGGCTTCGCAGATGCCGCGCAGGCCAGCTGCACGGCAGTCGCCGAGGCCTTTGCGGTGGGCCAGAAGGCTGGGGTCGACCTGCGGCAGCTGATTGCGTTGATGTCGGCGGGCCTGGTGAACTCGGGCCTGATCCAGGTCATGGCCAAGACCCTGGACGGCAACCTGGCGGGCATGCAGTTCGAGCTGAACAATGCGCGCAAGGACGTCCGCTACTACACCCACCTGGCCGAAAGCCTGGGCGTGCCGACCGTCGTCGGGGAAGGCGTGCACCAGTCGCTGGCGCTGGCCTGCTCGCTGGGCTATGGCAACAAGTTCGTGCCGTCGCTCGTCGAGGCGCAGGAGAAGATCACGGGGGCGAAGATCGTGCCGCGATAGTGGCGCCTCTGGCGCCGGCACGCCTGCGGCACCGGACTCAATTGACCAGTTTGGGCATCAGTGTGCGCGGTAGCCAGAGCATCGCGTCGGGCAGCAGGATCACGATCAACAGCACCAGCAGCATCGGCACGAACAGGATCAACGTGTCGCGTATCGCGGCCCGGATCTTGATGCCACCGACGCTGCAGGCAATCATCAGGCACAGGCCGTAGGGCGGCGTCACCAGCCCGTAGGCGATCGAAATGACGCCGATGATCGCGAAATGGATCGGATGCATGCCCACGCTGGCGGCCAGCGGCGCGAGGATGGTGCCAACGATGATGATCGCCGGGATCGCGTCGATGAAGCAGCCCACCACCAGGAAGCAGAACGCGGTGATGAATCCCACGCTGGTGATGCCGCCGCCCCAGCCCGACACCATGTCGACGAACAGCTGCGGGATGTGGAAATAGGCGAGCAGCCAGCCGAACGCTGACGCCGTGCCGATGCAGAACAGCGATATCGCCGCGAAGCGCGCCGAGTCATACATGCCATGGCGCAACTCCTTGAAGCCCAGGCGCCGGTAGATGAACACGCCGAGCACCATGGCATAGAGCACCGCCACCACCGACGCCTCGGTCGGGGTGAAAAAACCGAACACGATGCCGCCGATGATGATGCCCGGCGTCATGATGGGCAGGATCGCGTGCACGACCGCCGAGCCCAGCTCCTTGGCCGTGGGCTTGGCAAACACCGGGTAGTTGCGGCGCTTGGCGTAGATATAGACCACGACCATGAACGAGACCGCCATCAGCAGCCCGGGCAGGACGCCGGCGAGGAAAAGGCCTCCGATCGACACCGAAATGACGCCGCCCCAGACCACCATCAGGATGCTCGGCGGGATGATGACGCCCATCACCGCTGCGCAGGCGATCAGCGAGACCGCGAACTCGACGTCGTAGCCCTGTTTCTTCATCGCCGGGATGAGCACACCGCCGACGCCCGCAGCCTCCGCGGTGCTGGACCCAGAAATGCCCGCGAACAACATGCTGACCACGACACTCACATGGCCCAGACCGCCAGGCAACCAGCCGACCAGCACGCGCGCCAGCGCGATCAGCTTGTCGGTGATGCCGGCCGAATTCATCAGGTTCGCCGCCAGCATGAAGAACGGGATCGCCAGCAGCAGAAACGAGTTGTACGACTTCAACATCTCGTTGAGCAGCAGAAACGGTGTCAACCTGTCGTCGATGAAGAACACCGGCACGCAGGCCAGCCCCAGCGCGAACGCAACGGGCACGCGCAGCACAACGAGCAGTGCGAACACGCCGAACAGGATCAGTGCGACTTCAACGGGACTCATGCGCGCCTGCCTTTGAGTGCTTGAACAGCGCAATGTCGTCGTAGATCTTTTCCAGCGTGAACAGCACCCAGGTGAACCCCGCGACCGGCCAGGCGATATGGATCAAGGCCATGTTGATGCCGGTGAGTTCGGACTCCTGCGCGTACCCGAACTGCGCGAAGCGCCAACCAAAAGCCAGGAAGATCAGGGCAACCAGGAAAATCGACACATGCACCACGATGCGGCTGGCCGCAACGCCGGCAGGCGTGCTCGGATGAGGCAGCACGTCGACGTCGAAGTGCGCACCGTCGCGAACCGCGACGCTGGCCCCGAGCATGATGATCCAGATCAGGCAGAACCGGGCCAGCTCCTCGGTCCAGATGAAATGCGGGATTTGCGGGCTGAAGCGCGCGACCACCTGCATCGTCACCGGCACGATCAGAATCGCGATCAGAAGGGTCAGCAGCACCTGCAGCCCTCGGTAGATCCAGTCGTTGAATTTGCGCATCGGCCCACCGCGGATAAACGGAAACGAAAGGACGCGACGCAGGCGCGCGCGAATTGCCGCCCGCCCCGACTAGGGGCGGGGGGCTTGTGGGCTACTTGATTGCGTTGATGCGCGCGTAGATCGCGTCGGCGCCGATTTCCTTGGCGTACGCGGCCAGAACCGGATCCATCGACTTCTGCAACTTGTCGCGCTCGTCGAACTTGATCAGCTTCAGTTTGCCCGACTTCTCCATCGCCGAGAGAATGGTCGTGTCGCTGCTCGACTCGAGCTGGCGCTCCCAGTCGCCCGCCTCGGCCCCGGCCTTGCGGATCGCGGCCTGCAGGTCAGCGGGCAGCTTGCGCAAAGTCTTGCCCGAAAAGCAGATCGGCCGGATGCTGATCGAGTGTTGCGTCAGCATCACGTTGGGCCCGACTTCGTAGAACTTCATCTGCTCGACGCCCGCCGCCTCGTTCTCGCCAGCCTCGATAACGCCGGTCTGGATACCGTTGTAGATCTCGCTGTAGGCAATGACGGTGGGCGCCATGCCGGCGGCGGCAAAGGTGCGGGTCCAGATCGGAGCGCCCTGGACGCGGATTTTCAGGCCCTTCAACTCGGCCATGTTGCGAACCGGCTTGGTGGCAAAGATGTTGCGCACGCCGCCTCCGCCGAATCCGATCAGCAGCACGTCGGCCTTCTGCGCGATCTCGTCGACGATGGGCTTGAGCACTTCCTGCGCGATGACCTTGTTCATCTGGTCGTGGTCACGGAACACGAACGGCGCGTCGATGAACGGCGCGGCCCTGGCGAATGTCGCCATGTGCGCGGGCGAGACGATGCCGTAATCGACCGAAATGCCTTGATTCATGTAAGCGAAGTAGTCCTTCTCGAGGCCCAGTTCGCTGTTCTTGTGCAGCACGAAATTGATCGGCTTGCCGTAATACTTCTTCACCAACTCGTCGAACTTGTTCAGTCCCTTGGTGAACGGGTGATCATCGTTGAACTGCGACGCCCCGTGCAGGGTGATGACCTGCGCCTGTGCACTGCCGATGAACGGCGCCGTGATTGCCGCGCCCGCGGCCACCGTGCCAATAAACTTTCTGCGCTGCATCATGGGGTTTCTCCTGGTTGGGTGCATTAGCCTAAGCGGCTCTGGCGGGTTGCGCAACGGGGCCAGCCCCAACACCGGCGAGCCATTCTGGTGCAGCAATGTTGCTCGGCTACAGTGAGCCCGCCAGACCTGTTGCCATGCCCGCCCCACCCGTGCTCCCAGCCGATGCCGACAGCCTGCTCAAGCTGGCCGCGCGAAGCATGTTCGACACCTTTGCACAGGCGGCGATGGGCATGCTGGTGGTCGACCGCGGGCACCGCGTGGTCTG
>JBBKVW010000090.1:0-7824 GCA_037968655.1 Burkholderiaceae bacterium | reverse complement strand
ACACCCCAACTTCCGGTAGTCCACGCCTTCCCTGGCATGTCGCGCTGCGTGTCTATCTCGAGCCGGCCAGCCTGCGCATGCTGCTGCTGGGCTTCTCGGCCGGGCTGCCGCTGCTGCTGGTCTTTGGCACCCTGAGCTTCTGGTTGCGCGAGGCCGGCATCGACCGCACCACCATCGGCCAGCTGAGCTGGGTCGGCCTGGCCTACGGCTTCAAATGGGTCTGGTCGCCACTGGTCGACCGCATGCCGATTCCGCTGCTGACGCGCTGGCTGGGCAGGCGGCGCAGCTGGCTGCTGGTCTCGCAATGCGTGATCATGCTGGCCCTGGTCAGCATGGCCTATACCGACCCGCGCGTGGCGCTGGCTCCCATAGTCTGGAGTGCGCTGGCAGTGGCCTTTGGGTCGGCAACACAGGACATCGCGCTGGACGCCTACCGCATCGAGTCGGCATCGACCGAGCGCCAGGGCGCGCTGGCCGCCACCTATCAGACCGGTTACCGGATCGCGATGATCTGGGCCGGTGCCGGCGTGCTGTGGATCGCGGCGCGCGCCGAAGTGGCCGACATGGCGCGTTACCAGCCCGGTGCCTGGCAGACTGCCTACCTGGTGATGGCCGCCTCGATGCTGGTGGGCGTACTGACCGTGCTGCTGTCGCCCGAGCCGCAAAAACGCGCTCTGGCGCCGGCGCGCAACCTGAAGGAATGGATCCGTGGCGCATTGCTGGCGCCGTTTGCCGATTTCCTGAGCCGCTACCGCTGGCAGGCGGCGCTGATACTGGCGCTGATCGCCGTTTATCGCATCAGTGACGTGGTGATGGGCATCATGGCCAATCCGTTCTACGTCGACATGGGATACACCAAGGACGAGGTCGCCGCCGTCACCAAGATCTACGGCGTGATCATGACCCTGGTGGGCGCCTTCATTGGCGGTGTGATGTCGATGCGCTATGGCGTGATGCGGATCCTGATGCTGGGCGCGATCCTGAGCGCGGCGACCAATCTATTGTTTGCCTGGCTGGCCGGGCTGGGCCACAGCGTGCCGGCGCTGATCGCCGTGGTGTCGGCCGACAACCTGAGCAGCGGCATTGCCTCGGCCGCCTTCATCGCCTACCTGTCGGGGCTGACCAATATCCAGTATTCGGCCACGCAATACGCGCTGTTCAGTTCGCTGATGCTGCTGTTTCCCAAGTTCCTGGCCGGTTTTTCGGGCATGTATGTCGACAGCTTCGGCTATGCCCAGTTCTTTACTGCAACCGCCTTGCTTGGAGTGCCAGTGCTGGTACTGATTGCGCTGGCGTTCAAGGCCGGGCACGTGCGCGCGGCGCCTGCGGTGGCTCAAGCGCCCAACTGAAAGCTGCCGCGCCGCCTTGACCTGGCGCTGGCCCGCCGGGGCCGGTTTACCGGTTCTTTACCGGCGCTTCAAGCCGGTGCTACCTGCAGGTCCTAAACTGCAGCGATGGTTGAACGCCTGCTGATGATTGAAGACGATGCCCGGCTGGCCCAGATGGTGTCGCAGTACCTGGGTCAATCCGGTTATCACGTGGCGCATGCGTCCGACGGGCTCAGCGGCCTGGCGCAATTGCAGGGCCAGGGCGGTGCGCCCCTGCCTGACCTGGTGATCCTGGACCTGATGCTGCCCGACATCGATGGGCTCGAAGTGTGCCGGCGCATCCGCGCGCTGTCCGGCGCAGCCGCCCGCATACCGGTGCTGATGCTGACCGCCAAGGGCGACCCGATGGACCGCATCGTCGGCCTGGAGATCGGCGCCGACGACTACCTGCCCAAGCCATTCGAGCCGCGCGAACTATTGGCCCGCATCCGCGCGGTGCTGCGCCGGCATGCGCAATCGGACAGCCCGGCACAGGTGATGCAGTTCGGCTCGCTGCAGATCGATCGTGACGCGCGCACTGTCAGCGTTGCCGAACAGGCCTGCGAACTCACGTCCTACCAATTTGACCTGCTGGTGGCACTGGCCGACCGCGCCGGGCGCGTGCTGACGCGCGACCAGATCATGGAAGCCGTGCGCGGGCGAGAACTCGACGCCTTTGACCGCTCGATCGACGTGCACATGGGGCGCATCCGCGCCGCGATCGAGCAGGACGCAAAGAATCCCAAGCGAATCCTGACCGTGCGTGGCGTCGGCTACGTGTTCGCACGCCAGCAGGACTGACAACACTACCGTGTCCGAATCGATCAAGACGCCCCTGCTGCAGCGGCTGTACCTGCGTATCTGGCTGGCGGTGGCCGGCGCCATTGTGCTGATGCTGGTGCTGGTCGGCTGGCTGTGGCGACTCGAGATCGAGCGCGACCGCGCAAGCCGACCCGGCCGTGAGATCGTCGTGCGCGACAGCACCGGCAGCATCATCGGCCAGGCCCCGGCGCGGCCGATCCGCACGCCGGGCCAGGCGCCGGAATTCCAGGTCACCACCCGTGACGGCCAGACCTTGTTCATCCAGCTGCCGCGCCCGCGCGAAGCCGGCGACATGCCTGCCGACCGACCAGGCAACCGGGCTGGCGCGATGGGCTCGCGCATGGGGCCACAAGGCCCGCGGGTGCATTTTGCGTGGATGCTCGCCTTCATCGCCGTGGCCGTTGCAGTGGGAAGTTACCCGGTCGTTCGCCGCCTGACCAAGCGGCTGGAGAAACTCGAAACAGGCGTGCGCCAATGGGGCGACGGCGATCTGGCGCAGCGCCTGCCGGAAGACGGCGCAGACGAAGTCGCCAATCTGGCGCGCGGCTTCAATGAGGCGGCGGCGCGGGTACAGGCCCTGCTGCAATCGCACAAGGCCCTGCTGGCCAATGCCTCGCATGAACTGCGCTCGCCATTGACGCGCATCCGCATGGGGCTGGAATTGATGGACGTGCCGGTATCCAGCCAGTCCCGGGCAGAAATCGCGCGCAATATCCATGAACTGGACCAGCTCATCGACGAGATCCTGCTGGCCAGCAGGCTCGATGCGAGCGAGGCCGATATTGGCACCCTGGAGCCGGTGGATCTGGTGGCCATGGCCGCCGAAGAATGTGCCCGCATCGATGCCGAACTGCAGTTCGACGGCGCAGGCAGCGAGCTGTTGGTGACGGGCGTGGCCAAGCTGCTGCGCCGTGTCATGCGCAATCTGCTTGAAAACGCGCAGCGCCATGCGGCCGGAAGCGTCAGCTTGCGGCTGGCGCGCGTCGGAGCGATGGTCGAAATCGCGGTCTGCGACAAAGGTCCGGGCGTTCCAGCGCAATTTCGAGAGCGCGTGTTCGAGCCGTTCTTTCGCCTGCCCGGCGCCAGCGAAAGCGGCGGTGGCGTGGGCCTGGGACTGGCCCTGGTCAAGTCCATCGTGCTACGGCACAGCGGCACAGTGCGCTGCGAAAACCAGCCCGATGGCGGCGCCTGCTTTCGGGTTGCATTACCGCAAGAAGCGCCCAAAAAGCGCGCCAGCACGGCCTGAAGGACTGAAAAATCAAGCGTTTCGGTACTATTTCCGCCACATATCCCCCAATTGGAGGATGGCGCCGGCCAGGGTGTCTGGCTAAAGTTGCCGCAACTGCTGTCACAGTGCAAGGCTGAGGGGTACACCTCAATCCAGAGCCCTCAGGGAATGTTTCTCGTCTCCAACGATGTCCTTAACTGGACTCTTTCAAGCCACCTTCGGGTGGCTTTTTTTTGCGCGCCGGGGTTTTACTACGCTGTTGGCCCAAGCCTTGTAGCGGGTGGTGGGCGGCAATTCAGGCAAGGGGTGAGTGGCACGGACCTGTCGCCAGGCAGCCCATTCGCGCCCAGTGGTTCACCGGTCAGCCCTTGTTCCCGGCGGCCGATGGCAACACGGTATTTATCCTATGAAGTCGCCGCTGCAAAGAGTTCCCATTCCTCCGGAACGCCCTTGAGCACATGCGGCCCGAGGCTCTCGAATCGAATGCCAGACCCCACGACGAGGCTTTTCACGGTCGAGGTAACAAGTACTTGACCCGGCTTGCAAACCGAGGCCACGCGTGCACCGACATGCACAGCCATGCCGCTGACCTTTTCACCGAGCACCTCGCATTCGCCGGTGTGCACGCCGACCCGCAGTTGCACACCCAGTGCCTGCACCGCATGGGCCAAAGCAGCCCCGCAGCGCACGGCCCGTGCCGGACCGTCGAAGGCGGCGAACAAGCCGTCGCCTGCGGTGTCGAGTTTGCGTCCACGGAAATGGCGCAGCTTGTCGTCGGCCAGGGCGTAAAACTTGATCAGGGTCTGTTTCCAGTCATGGTCCCCACGTTCGGCCAGTCGTTTGGTTGAGTCAACGATGTCGCAAAAAAGAATCGTCGTCAGGATGCGGTCCGGCTCTGCTTCAGCGCGTTCGCCCGTGAGGAATTCGCGCACTTCACCAAGCAGGTTTTCGTAATCCCCAACCCAGAACACGTGGTCCTGCCCGGCAACCTCCACGTATTTGGCCCCGGTGATGTGACCGGCCAGATATCGCGCATGCCCGACGCGTACCGGCTTGTCTTCGGTGCGGTGCATGATCAAGGTCGCTACTCTGATCGCCGGCAGCACATGCCGGACATCGACCTCGGTCATCATGGCGAATATCTTGTGCGCTGTGCCCGGGCTCATGGCCATGCGCTCAAGTCGGGCCAGCTCACGAAGCACGCCGGGGTTGCCGGCAACGCTCGGTGCGAAGGAGAGCGATAGTTGGCCTGTGCCCCAGGTGGTTTCGAGCGCCGACACCCATCGCGCATTCACCTCGGCAGGATATCCGTATGGATAGTCGTCACTGCGACTGAAGCGGGCAAAGGTGCCGTACAGCAGCAGTGCGTGCGTGCGATCGGGATAGGTCGCGGCGAACATCATGGCCATCGGCCCACCCTCGGAGATGCCCCAGATAGCCGCACGCTGCCAACCCACCGCGTCCATCACCGCGCGCACGTCGTCCATGCGCTCCTCAAGCGTAGGCGGGCTCGACACCGGGTCCGACAATCCGGTGCCGCGCCGATCCAGTATGACCACCTTGGCGAAATGGGACAGCTTCTCGGCAAACTCCACAAACTCTCTGAAAGTCCAGTGGTTTTCGACGTGCGATGCCCAACCGGGAATCAGCACGAGGTTCACATCGCCATTACCGAAGACCTGATAGGCGATGTTCAGCTCACCGCTCTTGGCGTATTTGGTATCGATCTGGTTCACATCGAGCATGCCTGCCATTTGACCATGGCGTGCGCGCGATGCCAATTGGCGCTCGGTGTGTTGCGGTGTCGATGCGCGGCGCGGATTCTTGTCGGGTCCACGGCCAATTTGGGTCAACTGCTGGTCGCCTGGTCGTCGACAGCGGCACCGCACGTCGGACCCGCAATGTGCGGTCTCTTATGTCCGGTTTTGGGGCATGCAGTTCAGCTGGTCAACAGTCAGGCCCGCGCTATGGGAGCCAATGCAAAGCGGGGACATGGCGCAGAACATGGATCGTACATTGCTGGACAGCAGTCGAAGTTGGACGACCCGGTCACCTCGATCGCATCCAGTACGACCAGCAAGCGTCGGCATCAGGTCGATTTCGGCACAGGTCAGTTCCGGCTCGATCTCGGTGAGGATGCCCCGGACGATGTCGTCCTGGAGCTTGACTTTATTGCCCTGTGCAGCCTCAAATCGACCGGACCAGAGCAATTGGCCGGATTCGGCATCCGCCAACTGCGCGGTTACACGCACCTGGCCGGCCGCTTCGCGCATGCTGCCTTCAACGACGTAGCGCACACCCAAGTTGCGCGCGACGTTCGCAACACTATCGTTGTGGTCCCGAAACGCAGACGATGATGCGTGAGCGATCAGCGTGAAACCCGGCATGCGGGCCAGCAGGGCAATGACATCCTCGACCAGGCCGTCGGCCAGGAAACCAAGGCGCCGGTCGTCTGAATGAATACGAAACGGCAGCACCGCAATCGCCGGCCTGCCGTGGTCCGATGCAGGCGCAATCGTCGGCTCGGCCGCCACACGGTGAGCTGCGACTTCTCGGGACACATCAAACATGCGAACCGGGTGCGCGATGTTCTTGACCGACTGCTCGCCGCAATCCGAAAAATGTGCGGCCACCCTGCCTCTGACTGCCCCATGGATAGCGTCAGATATCGTGATGTGACCCGGTTCGGCCAACGCCTGCAGTCGCGCAGCAATGTTCACACCATCGCCGTAGACCGAGCCATCGGTCTTCTCCATCACGTCGCCCAGATGAATGCCGATGCGCAACTGCATTTGTTGCGCAGTAGGCAATTCCTTGTGTGCCTCAGCCAGGTCGGCCTGGATCTGCAACGCCGCATTCAATGCCCCGGCAGCCGTTTCGAAAACGGCCAGGACGGAATCGCCAGCGGTATCAACGATCCGGCCCTGGTTCGCTGTCGTCTGGGCTATGAACGCCGCGCGCGCAGCGTCCAGGGTCGCTATCGTGGCCCGTTCATCCGACGACATCAGGCGCGAATAACCCGCCGCATCTGCAGCCAGGATCGCCGCCAGCCGTTGTTTGAGATCAGTGCCATTCATGGGTTTCAGCCCACTGCTTCGTGTTGCCGATTCCTCATAACGGTGCCAAGCTTGAAGCCCATTGCATCGACCGCAGTCTTCAACCGCTCTCAGGCGAACAAGCGCTCCTGCAAAAAGGCCACGAAGGTCGCCGTCTTGAACGCCAGCCAGGGCCGCGCCGGGTAGACGGCATAGATCGGCTGCCCTGCACCCAATTGGTAGTCGGGCAGCAGCTGCACCAGGCTGCCCTCGACCAGCTCATGCGCCACCAGAATGCGGTCGATTGCCATCACGCCGCCGCCGGCGACGGCGCCGGCCACGAGTGCCATTCCGTCATTGATCTGGATCTTGCTGGACACGTGCACCTGTGTTTTGACACCATCTTTCGTGAAACCCCATTCGTCAAACACCCGTGCCCCGTTGCTGTACACCAGACAGTCATGGGCCAGCAATTCGGTCGGCTCCATGGGCGCACCCCGGCGCGCCAGATAGGACGGGGCTGCCACCAGCACACGCGGGTTCTCACTTAATTTGCGCGCCACCAGGGTGGAATCTTCCAGGTGGGCAACACGCAATGCCACATCGATATGTTCGGCAATCAGGTCCACCAGGCGGTCGTCGACCGTCAAGGCGACTTCGACTTTGGGGTAGGTGGCTGTGAACTCCACCAGCAGGGGTACCAGATAGCGCTGGCCCAGCGGGCGCGGGCAGGTCACGCGCAAGCGCCCCCTGACCTCGGTCTGGTGTTGCTCGGTGAGCTGCCCGATATTGGCCACCGCGCGATCGATGTGCCGCGCTTCGGCAAACACCAGGTCGCCAATTTCGGTGAGTGTCAGGCGCCGCGTGGAGCGCTGGATCAGGCGCGTACCCAGTTCATCCTCCAGTTTGGCCAGCTGGCGCGAAACCACCGATTTGCCCATGCCCAGCGCGGCGGCGGCCTTGCTGATGCTGCCGGCGTGCACGATGGCGCTGAAAAGGGCGAGGCGTTGTGGATTCATTTTCGGCTCCTGGGCGTATATTGTTGCTCAATAGACAACAAGATTATGCGAAATTAGTGACTATGCAAGCAATAAGTGCGTCTCTACACTGCAATTCATCCATTCAAAACCATTCGGAGAACCACTATGAGCGCAACAACCAACCACCAAATCAAACTCGCCGCCCGCCCTGTGGGCAATGTCAAGGCGTCTGACTGGAGCCGCACCGAAGAAGCGGTACGCGCACCGGCCGAAGGGGAAGTCGTCATCCAGGTGCTGTACCTGTCGCTGGACCCCGCCATGCGCGGCTGGATGAATGAAAGCAAGGCCTCCTACATTCCCCCGGTCGGTCTTGGCGAGGTCATGCGCGCCCT
>JBBKVW010000089.1:0-3626 GCA_037968655.1 Burkholderiaceae bacterium | reverse complement strand
ACACCGCTGCGGCGCATCGGCGAGCCCGACGAGATTGCCGGTGCGGCGGTGTTTCTCGCGTCGCCGGCCAGTGCCTTCATGACCGGGCAGACCATGGTGATCGATGGCGGCGTGACGGTATAGGGCTTGCTGGCTCTGCAGGTGCTGCGCCGGGGCCCGCAACTATTTGGGTGGCAGCGATGCCGCGTAGGCAACACCCTGACGGATCCATGCCTGCAACGCCGCCTTGTCACCCATGGCCGACGGCCCGACCATGACCCAGCCTTTCATAGGGCGTCCGGTGATATCGAACACCCGCACGCCCGCCTTGCGCAACGCGACTTCGGAGTCGGCCGGATCCATACGCACGATCAACTCCGCGCCATGCACGCCGACGCTCATGTTGCCGTGCACGAGAAAGGCCAGGCCGCCGAACATCTTCTTTTCAACGACGCCGTCGGTCGCGGCCAGCAAGGGCCGCACCCGTTCGGCAAGGACAACATCGAATGCCATGGCAAGCACCTCCGGCAGCTATCGTAGTGCCGGGCCTTGCATCGCGCCAGTAGCTCCCGGCGCTGCATCCGGCGAACGCCGTCAGCCTGCCGCCGAAACCGTGCAGTTCAGGTGGGTTTTTGCAGACAAGGAATTGGTGATCAGGCAGCCGGCCTCGGCCTTTTCCAGCAGCCGGGTCGCCTTGGCGGCGTCCACGCCCGGTGGTGTCACCAGCGTCACCTGCAGCTCGAAGGCGGTGAACTGCGTCTTCTTGCCATCCGGGCGGTCCAGCGTACCGTTGACCGCGCAATGCACGGAAGTCCAGGGCAGTTCGCTGGCCCTGGCGATGGCCCGAAAAGTCAGCACAAAACAATCGGCAACCGCTGCCACCAGCAATGATTCCGGCGACCACAGTCCGCCAGTGCCGCCGAATTCCACCGGCGGGCCTGACGGCAGTTCGGTGACACCGTTGCTTGCCAGCACGACGTCGCCATGTGGCGCACCCGTGGCGTTGACCGTGTAGTGATGGGGTAAGGATTGCATTCGATTTTTCCTTTTTGCTTGAATTCGTCGCCCAGCCGTCAGACCGTCGCCGGGTGATTGCTTGAACGGGCCCCATTGGCGGCTCGCGCCATCAGGCACGGTGTCAAGATGCCTGCAACGCGCGTGCCGCCCAATCGGTCGTGCAGCAAGTATCACCAACCACACAAGGAAACACCATGACACAGGACAAGGTCGCCATCATCACCGCCGGGGGCAGCGGCATGGGCGCGGGCGCGGCACGCAAACTGGCAACGGACGGATTCAGGGTGGCGATCCTCTCGTCGTCGGGCAAGGGTGAGGCATTGGCCAAGGAACTGGGCGGGCTGGGCGTCACCGGCTCGAACCAGTCCGACGACGACCTGCAAAAGCTGGTCGACCAGACGATGGCCAAATGGGGCCGCATCGACGTGCTGGTCAACAGCGCCGGCCACGGACCGCGGGCGCCGATCCTCGACATCACCGACGCGGACTGGCACAAGGGCCTGGATGTCTATTTCCTCAACGTGGTGCGACCGACGCGCCTGGTGGTGCCGCAGATGCAAAAGCAGAAATCGGGCGTGATCATCAATATCTCGACCTTCGCCGCTTTCGAGCCCGACCCGGTGTTCCCGACCTCGGGCGTGTTCCGCGCCGGGCTTGCCGCCTACACCAAACTGTTTGCCGACAAGTACGCGCCCGAGAACATCCGCATGAACAACGTGCTGCCCGGCTTCATCGACAGCCTGCCGGAAAAGGCCGAATTCAAGGCGCGCATACCGATGCAGCGCTACGGCAAGACCGAGGAGATCGCGGCTGTGATCGCCTTCCTGGCGTCCGACGGCGGCGCTTACATCACCGGTCAGAACCTGCGCGTCGACGGCGGCATCACGCGCTCGGTGTGAGGCCCGCGCGGACGCGGCTCAGGGCTTGAGCTGCTGCATCAGCCAGGCCTTGAAGGCCTTGGCCGCCGGATTGATCAGGCTGCCTTCGGGCGAGATCAGGTAATACGCCTCCTTCATTGGCAGCGAATACTCCAGCAGGCGCACCAGGCGCCCGGAGGCGATCAGGTCGTTGGCCACGGTGTCGTGGGCCAGCGCCACGCCCAGACCCTCCAGCGCCCATTGCATGCTCAGCGCCCAGGTGCTGACATGGTGGATGCGCGGGCGCTCGTACTTGCGGTGCCCGATATGCCCGGCCAGCCAGTTGTCCCAGGTCTGCAGCGTGCCGGGCAACTCGAACAGGTTGTGCTGCATCAGGTTGTTGACGTCGCCAATGCCCTTGGCCACTAACGGTGTGCAGACCGGGAAGATGGTGTCGCGCGTCAGGCGCTGCCCGGCACGCCCTTCCCATTTGCCCAGACCGAGCACGATCTCCACCGCGGCCAGGTTGCGCGGCTTCTCGGTCGGCCAGATCGACGTGGCGACGTCAAGTTGCACCCAGGGGAATTCGCTCAGGAACTGCTGCAGGCGCGGCGTCAGCCAGAAGGTGGCGAATGAAATATTGCAGTGCAGTTCCAGCACGTCGGGCTCGTTGCGCCCGGTCAGCACCGCCGTGCCTTCTTCCAGCGTATTGAACGCTGCCTGCACCGTCGGCAGATAGCCGCGGCCGATGTCGGTCAGCTCCAGTCCGCGCGCGCGGCGGTGGAACAGCTGGCGTCCCAGCGCGCTTTCCAGGCTCTTGATCTGCTGGCTCACCGCCGACTGCGTCATGTGCAGTTCATGCGCAGCCTCGGTAAAACTCAGCGCCCGGGCCGATGCCTCGAAGGCGCGCAGCCAGTTCAGCGGAGGGAGTCGTGCCATTGCATTAGCCAGACATTAGTTTCGCTAATGCTACACCGCGCGTTTGTCCGTTTGTCCAGCCGCCCCGGTTGCGGCACACTGCAGTTCCCCATCAACCCCCTTCCTTGCGGCGACACTCCCATGAGCAATCAACCCTCCGACTTCACGATCGGCTTCATCGGCCTGGGCAACCTGGGCGAGCCCCTGTGCAACAGCCTGGTCAGCAAAGGCTTCAAGCTCACCGTGACCGACCTGAGCAAGGCCAGCGCCCAGCGCCTGCTCGATGCCGGCGCCGCCTGGTCCGACGACATTGCCGGCGTCTGCCGGGGCGCCAACGTCGTGATCACCGCCCTGCCGTCGGTCGCGGCCTCGCGCAAGGTCGTCGAAGGTGCCGGCGGCGTGTTCGAGCATCTGGCCTCGGGTGGCGTGTGGATCGAGATGAGCACGACCGACCTGAACGACCTGCAGCGGCTGCAGGTCGTCGCCAGGGCCAAGGGCATTGCGGTGCTGGAATGTCCGGTCACCGGCGGCGTGCACCTGGCGCATTCGGGCCAGATCACGGTACTGGTCGGCGGCGAGCAGACCGTGTTCGACCGGGTACTGCCGATCCTGCAGGCCATGGGAGGCGAGATCATCTACATGGGCAAGCTGGGCAATGCCTCGGTGGTCAAGGTCGTCACCAACATGCTGGCCTTCATCCATCTGGTGGCGGCCGGCGAGGCGATGATGCTGCCGACCAAGTACGGCGTCGACCCGGACGCCACCTGGCGCGCGATCCGCGCCAGCTCGGGCAACAGCTTCGTGCACGAGACCGAGTCCAAGCTGGTGCTCTCGGGCAGCTACAACGTCAAGTTC
>JBBKVW010000088.1:0-4241 GCA_037968655.1 Burkholderiaceae bacterium | reverse complement strand
ACCTGGAGCGCCTGTTCCGGCGCCACCCACTCAAGTGCCCGGTGTCATTCATCGGTGGTCTGCATTCGCGCGAGATGCAACAGGTTGGCATGCAGATGACCGAAAAGCTGACCAAGGGGCGCATCACCATGCTCGACGGCAGCCATCTGTTCCCGATGGAGGCACCCGCTGTCACCGCGGCTGCAATCGAAGCCAGCATCCTCAACCTGCGAAAACTGGTGGCGTAGGTAGGCTGCAACCCAGATCCCCGATGCAACGCCCTGATCGACTTGCCTTTCTTGTCAACGCATTGTGCGAAACACTTCGCCTGCAAACCCACGCCAACGCAACGGCAGGGCAGCTCGCGCACGCGATGGCCCACGATCTGTTGTCCAGGGTCGGGGCCTTGGTCGACGTCGCGCCATGCCACTTGCCAGTTTGTGAACACCTCGACCGGGCATTTGCGCACGCACAAAGGGATTCAATGGTGGCGGCGCCAGCAGCGGCGCTGCGCGCGCTGAGCCCGTACCTGACCTGGTATCGACGCCCACCCTCCCCTGACGAAGGGCCCGCATTCCGCCACGGCCATGCCAATGCCGTGATCCTCGGGCGGGGTGGACTGGAAAGCCACGACACGGTGGCGGTGGGTGTCAGCCTGCTGGCCCCGCACGTGGTGTACCCCGAGCACCGGCACCCGCCGCCAGAGATTTATGTCGTGATGAGCGAGGGTGAATGGTTCACCCTCGAAACCGGCTGGCACAGCCCGGGTATCGGCGCCAGCGTGTACCACCCGGCGAACCTGAGGCATTCGATGCGCTCGGGCGCGGCCCCACTGCTGGCACTGTGGTGCCTGTGGACCGGTGACTGACGATAAAGAATGCTATGGGCCTTGCTCAGGCCGTCCACTGCACAGCGCCCGTCCAGGCGGTGAATAGCACCACGATGCCAAACGCGATGCGGTACCAGGCAAAGCCGACAAAGGTATGCGTCGCGATATAGCGCAGCAACCAGCGGATGCACAGCCAGGCGCTAAGAAACGAAAACAGCAGTCCAACCGCGAACATCGGCAGATCGGACAGCTCCAGCAGCGCACGCTCCTTGTACAGGCTGTAGACGCCAGCCCCGATCAGCGTCGGTATGGCCAGGAAAAACGAAAAATCAGTCGCCGCCTTGCGCGACAGACCCAGCAGCATGGCGCCGATGATGGTGGCACCGCTGCGGCTGGTGCCGGGGATCATCGCCAGACATTGCACCAGGCCGACCTTGAGCGCATCGCTCCAGTGCATGTCGTCCACACTGAGAATGCGTGGCGCGGTCTCGGCGCGGCTCTGGCGCCGCTCGGCCCACAGGATGATGAAGCCGCCAACGATGAAGGCACTGGCCACTACCACTGGCGTGAACAGATGGGCCTTGATCGCCTTGCCGAACAGCAGGCCGAGCACCACCGCCGGAAAAAATGCGATCAGCACGTTGCGCGCAAACTGCTGCGCCTGCTGCTGCTTGGGCAACTGCACCAGGGTGTCGCGGATTTTTTGCCAGTAGACGATGATGACCGCCAGGATGGCGCCGGTCTGGATCGCGATATCGAACACCTTGCCTTTTGCGTCGTCCATGCCGAGCAAGGAGCCCGCAAGAATCAGATGGCCGGTGGACGAGATCGGCAGAAACTCTGTCAGGCCCTCGACGACGCCCATCACGGCCGCCTTGGCCAGCAATACTAGATCCACGCAATCTCCTGTAGCGAGCGCGGATTATCGCCGGGCCATGGGCCGGGCCAGCGGGCCATCACTCGTAGCGCAGCGCCTGTATCGGCAGCAGCCGCGACGCGCGCCGGGCCGGATAAAAACCAAAGAACACGCCGACAAAGCCTGAAAAACCGGCCGCCAGAAATATGCTGCCGGCCGTCATGCTGACCTGCCAGCCGGCGAACTGGCCGATCGCCCAGGTCGCGATGGCGCCGAGCACGACACCGATGGCGCCGCCGATCAGGCTCAGCGTCACCGCCTCGATCAGGAACTGCGTCAGGATGTCGCGCCCGCGCGCGCCCACCGCCATGCGCAGGCCGATCTCGCGCGTGCGTTCGGTCACGCTGACCAGCATGATGTTCATGATGCCGATGCCGCCTATCACCAGGCTGATGCCCGCCACCGCCGCCAACAGCATGGTCATGACCTGGCTCGACGCCTCCTGGGCCTGCAGGATTTCGGTCAGGTTGCGGATTGTGAAGGTGTCATCGCCGCCCGGCTGGATCTTGAAGCGCTGGCGCAGCAGGTCCTTGATGTTGTCCTCGGCCAGCTTCATGCTCTGGCCCTCCTTGACCTTGACGCTGATCGAGCCAATGCGCCGTGCCTTGCCGCCGCTGCCGCCCTGGATGCGGTTGCGGTAGGTGCTGATCGGCACCATCAGCACATCATCCTGGTCCTGGCCGTTGGCGTTCTGGCCCTTCTTGGCCAGCAGGCCGACGATGGTTACCGGCACCTTCTTGACGCGGATCACCTGGTCCAGCGGATCGGCATCGCCAAACAATTCGCGCGCCGTGGTCTGCCCGATGATGGCCACCTGGGCCGAGCCGGCCAGCTCGGCCGGCTCGAACAGGCGGCCCGACTCCAATGCCCAGTCGCGCGCTTCCAGGTAGTCGTTGCTGGTGCCAAAGATGCTGGTGCTCCAGTTCGAATTGCCGGCCACCACCTGGGCGCCGGTACGCGAGACCGGCGCGGCAACCTGCACTTCCGGCACCTCCAGTGCGATGGCCAACGCGTCTTCTTCGGTCAACGCCTGGCCGGTCTGCGCACCCAGGCGCGCGCCACCCTGGGTGATGGTGCCGGGAAAGATCAGCATGATGTTGGAGCCCAGGCCCTTCATCTGCTCCTTGACCCGGTTTGTCGCGCCCTGCCCGACCGCGATCATCGTGATAACCGCCGCCACGCCGATGATGATGCCCAGCATGGTGAGGATGCTGCGCAATGTGTTGGCAGCCAGGGCGCGCAAGGCGCTTCGCAGTGCGGCCAGGCTGTTCATGCTGCGGGCGCCGCTGTCACTGGAGGAAAAGAGTCGAGCAATTCCGCATCGGTCTGTGCATCGCCGGTTGCAAGGGTGTGGCGCCGCGCGTGGTGCACATGGTCCTGCAGGATCAGGCCGTCACGAAACACGATCTTGCGTCGCGCCCAGTCGGCGATGTCGTTCTCATGCGTCACCAGCACCACCGTCAGGCCGGAGCGGTTCAGGTCGGTCAGCAAGCGCATGATGTCTTCACTGGTCTGGGTATCGAGCGCGCCGGTAGGCTCGTCGGCCAGTATCAGCTGGGGCTGGTTCACCAGCGCGCGCGCAATCGCCACCCGCTGCTGCTGGCCGCCCGAGAGCTCGGACGGCGTGTGCGCGCTGCGCTCGCCCAGACCGACCTGCTGCAGCGCCGCCATGGCCCGATCACGCCGCGGGGCGGCGGCAATGCCGGCGTAGACCATCGGCAGCTCGACGTTCTCCAGCGCACTGGTGCGCGGCAGCAGGTTGAACTGCTGGAACACGAAGCCGATGCGCCGGTTGCGGATCGACGCCAGCTGGTCGGGCAGCATGGTCTCGAATGATTCGCCGGCCAGCCGGTAGTGCCCGGCAGAGGGCAGGTCCAGACAGCCCAGGATATTCATCAGCGTCGATTTTCCGGACCCCGATGCGCCCATGATGGCGACGAAATCGCCTTCATGGATGTCCAGTGAGACCCCGCGCAAGGCGTGCACCGTCTGGTCGCCCATGCTGTAGACCTTGGTCAGGTCGCGGGCTTCGATCAGGATTGCGCCATCGGCCATTGTCAGAAACCTAGAACGGCAGGCGCGGGCCGCCGGACGAACGGCTGCTTCCAGCGGCCGGCGTCTGGATCCCGACGATCACCGTCGCGCCTTCGCGCAGATGTTCGGCCGCCGGGCTGCCCGCCGCCACCAGCAACTCGGTGCTGCTGCCGTCCGAAATGCCGAGCCGCACATTGAACGCCTTGGGCTTGCCGTCTGCACCCATCAGATAGATCCGGCCCCTGGTGCCGGTGCGACCGGCCGCTTCGGCCAGCAAAGCGGCGTAGCGCGGCTTTTGCTCGGGCGTCAACACATCGCCGATCCGGGCCTGCAGATCAGCCATGATGCGATCGCGTCCCTTGGGCCGTTCTTCCGCTGGCAGGTCGCGCAATGCCATGAACCTGGGCCGCGCATCGGCCGTCAACGCATCGATAGCGCCGGCCTGCTCCACGCTGAGCTTGAGTTCGGCCACCAGGCGGTTGC
>JBBKVW010000087.1:0-6723 GCA_037968655.1 Burkholderiaceae bacterium | reverse complement strand
GTCTCGCAGTCCGAGGCGGTCTGGCGGCAATCGATGGAGGACTCTGCCCTGGTCGGTTTGCGCGCCCGGGATCTGGCGGGCCGGATCCTGTATGTCAACAAGACCTTGTGCGACCTTGTCGGCTACACCCGCGAGGAACTGGTCGGCCTGCTACCCCCACTACCCTTCTGGCCAGCCGAGGAGGTGCAAAGCATCATGGAGCGCAACCAGTTGACGCTGATCGGACAGGCGCCCCGTACCGGCTCGGAAACGCGCTGGCAACACCGCGATGGGCGCCGGCTCGATGTGATGGTGTTCGAATCGCCCCTGGTTGATGCTGGCGGAGCGCATGTCGGCTGGATGGGCTCGATCGTCGACATCAGCGAACGCAAGCGCCTGGCAGAAACGGAGCGTCTGCAGTCGGAGGTGCTGGCACGGCATGCGCGGCTGACCATGATGGGCGAGATGGCCTCGTCGCTGGCACACGATATCAACCAGCCGCTGACGGTGATCGCCAACTATGCCGAAGGGCTTCTCACCCGCGTGCAGCGCCAGAGCAACCCCGATCCGGAACTGCGCGAGCCCCTGCACGCGATTGGCAAACACGCAGAGCTTGCGGGCCGCATCGTGCAGAAAATTCGCGCGCGGCTGGGCCGCACCCAGGCCGATCGGCAGCCGTGCGACCTCAATCGTGTCGTGGCTGGCGCCGTAGAACTGCAGCGCGAGGCCGCGGCACGGATGACAGTGCGATTGGCGTTTGACCCTGCGCCCGCACTACCCCGGATGGCGGTGGATCGCGTCGGCATCGAACAGGTCGTCACCAACCTGGTTCGCAATGCGATCGATGCACTGGCCGATGCCGGCCCCGACCGACGGGTGCTGGTGTCGACGCGCCTGCAAACCAGCGGCGTGCACGACGGCCTGCGGAAATCGGTTTGCATCGAGGTCCGCGACAACGGCCCGGGCCTGCAGGGACGCAGCATCGACACCTTGTGCGCCTGGTCCTATTCGACCAAGGCCGATGGCCTGGGCATGGGCCTGGCGATCTGTCGGCACATCGTCGAGGAGCATGGCGGCGCGCTCGGCGCGGGCGATGCACCGGAGGGCGGCGCGCTGTTCTCCATCGTCATCCCACTAAAAGATCCAATCCACAAGGAGGAAGCCCATGACGGCTACCGCGACTGTTTACCTGTGTGACGACGACGAACCACTGCGCGAGTCCCTGGCCTGGCTTTTGCGGCAGCACAAGTTGCAAGTGCGCACGCATGCCAGTGGACCGGAACTGCTCGCAGCCATTGATGCGGCTCCCAAGCCGCTGCGCGGCGTCTTCGTGCTCGACGAACGTATGCCGCGAATGTCCGGTTCGATGGTGCATGCGCAACTGCTTGCGCGCGGCCTTGAGCACCGCAATCCGGTGCTGTTTCTCAGTGGCCATGGCACCGTGCCGGTCGCGGTCGATGCCATGACGAAGGGCGCCATCACCTTTATCGTCAAACCCTTCACCGCCCAAGTGATCGTTCCCAGAATTCAGGAGGCACTGCAGCAGGAGGCGCACTGGTTTGCCAAGGCTACGCGTTGTGAGGAGCTGGCTGCGATGTGGCAAGGGCTTCCGCCGCAACAAAAACGAGTTGCGCAATGGCTGGCGGCCGGGACGATCAACAAGGTGATTGCGGACAAGATGGATTTGCACCGGCGGACCTCGGAGGAGCACTGGAAGAAGTTGCGCACCAACCTGGCTGTGAAATCCGTGGCCGAACTCGCGACATTGCTGGCGGAAGTACGGGCCTGTGGCATTGATACCGCCGCCGGCGCTGCCGAAACCGTGACCGGGGCCTGAGCTGATTTCCAGGATGACCAGGCGATTGGTGCAAGGCCAATGTGCGGCCGACCAATTTGTCCTCTCCATGCCAGACATTCGCGAAGCTATTGCAACTCACATTTGATTTGGGGCCTCCGCGCTGAGCAGACAACCAACGCAGCAAAACCCGCACCTGGAAATGATGCTAGCCCGCCCGCGACTCCCGATCCGCCGACCGGCCGGCCACAACCTGCAGATTGTTGTCGCGCGCAAAGTTGACGCAAAAATCCCAGGCCATCACGTCGTGGTCTTTCAGGTCGTAGTGCACGACCACGCATTTGACGCCTTCGCGCACCACCGGATGGCACCATGGCGAGTACACCAGATGGCTGCCGGGCTGCGGGCCACCGGGCCGGAACTGGCACATCACGCCAGCCAGGCGCTCGGTCCAGTCGGACGGCCGGAAGGTCTTGCCGTCGACGGTCTTGCCCACGATCAGGAATTCGCTACTGTCTGAAGATTGCATCGGTGGGGAATGGGGATTGGCGCTGGTGCGTCGCGTAGCGACTCTAACAGGATGCAACTGGCCACAGCCGACCGGTCACAGGCCAAACTGCCACGCCCGACAAGTTGCGCCAGCCGCCCGAATGCAGGCCAGTCGCCAATCCCATGGCCATAGAATGGTGGCACAACGGCCCGATGGGCCGCTTTGCATTGTCTCGACTGGAACACCATGAACGCCGCCAACCCCCAAGAAATCGTCGCCGCTTCGCCCCATGTCATGAATACCTACGGACGGGTGCCGATCGCGCTGTCGCACGGCGAGGGCTGCGAGGTCTGGGACGTCAATGGCAAACGCTACCTGGACGCGCTGGCCGGCATCGCCGTCAACACGCTGGGCCACAACCACCCCAAGCTGGTGCCGGCCCTGCAGGAGCAGGTGTCACGCCTGATCCACACCTCCAACTACTACCATGTGCCGCTGCAGGAAACCCTGGCTGCCAGGCTGGTCGAGCTATCGGGCATGACCAATGTGTTCTTCTGCTCGACCGGGCTGGAGGCGAATGAGGCGGCGCTCAAACTGGCGCGCAAGTTCGGCCATCGCAAGGGCATCGAGCGGCCGCAGATCGTGGTCTACGAAAACGCCTTTCATGGCCGCAGCATCGCCACGCTCAGCGCGACCGGCAATCCCAAGGTGCAGGCCGGCTTCGGTCCGCTGGTCGAGGGTTTCATCAGGGTGCCGCTGAACGATATCGACGCGCTGCGCCAGGCCACCGAGGGCAATGCCGATGTGGTCGCGGTGTTCTTCGAAGCAATCCAGGGTGAAGGCGGCATCCGGCCGATGCATGCCGATTACCTGCGCCAGGTGCGTGCACTGTGCGACGAGCGCGAATGGCTGCTGATGATCGACGAGGTCCAGTGCGGCATGGGCCGCACCGGCAAATGGTTTGCCCATCAATGGGCAGGCATCACGCCCGACGTGATGCCGCTGGCCAAAGGGCTCGGGTCGGGCGTTCCGATCGGTGCCGTGGTGGCCGGCCCCAAGGCGGCGGAGCTGTTTGCGCCCGGCAACCATGGCACCACCTTTGGCGGCAACCCGCTGGCGATGCGCGCCGGCGTCGAGACGCTGCGCATCATGCAGGAAGACGACCTGCTGGGCAACGCCACGCGCATCGGCGATCAACTGCGCGCGGCGCTTGAGCGCGAACTGGCAGCCGAGATCGCAGGCGGGCAGGTCAAGGAAATCCGTGGCCAGGGCCTGATGATCGGCATCGAACTCGATCGCCCGTGCGCCGCCCTGGTCGGCCAATGCGCCGATGCGGGCCTGCTGATCAGCGTCACGGCCGACACCGTCGTGCGCCTGCTGCCGCCGCTGATCATGAACAGCGCGCAAGCCGAGGAACTGGTGGGCCTGCTGTGCCCGCTGATCAAGGCCATGCTGGCGCCGGCGCCATGATCAAGCACTACCTGCAGTTTTCTGATCTGGACGCGTCCGAGTACGCCTACCTGTTCGAACGCGCTGCGCTGATCAAGCGCCGCTTCAAGGCCTACGAAAAGCACCAGACGCTGGGCGACCGGACGCTGGCGCTGATTTTCGAAAAGGCGTCGACCCGTACCCGCGTCAGTTTTGAAGCCGGCATGTACCAGATGGGCGGCAGCGTGGTGCACCTGACCACCGGCGACAGCCAGCTCGGGCGTGCCGAGCCGATCGAAGACAGCGCCAAGGTGATCAGCCGCATGGTCGATCTGGTGATGATCCGCACCTTCGAGCAGACCAAGATCGAATCGTTCGCCGCCCATTCACGGGTGCCGGTGATCAACGGGTTGACCAACGAGTTCCACCCCTGCCAGATCCTGGCCGACATATTCACCTACATCGAACACCGGGGATCGATCGCGGGCAAGACCGTGGCCTGGGTTGGCGACGGCAACAACATGGCCAACACCTGGCTGCAGGCGGCCGACATTCTGGGATTCAAGGTGCATGTCAGCACGCCACGCGGCTACGAGATCGACCAGTCGGTCGCCGGCATCCGCTCGGGCAGCAGCTACCAGGTGTTCAAGGATCCGATGCAGGCCTGCGCTGGTGCCGATCTGGTGACCACCGATGTGTGGACCAGCATGGGCTACGAGGCCGAAAACGAAGAGCGCCGCAAGGCATTTGCCAACTGGCGCGTCAGCCAGGATTTGATGCGCGCCGCCGATGCGAACGCCCTGTTCATGCACTGCCTGCCGGCGCACCGCGGTGAAGAGGTCGATGCCGACGTGATCGACGGGCCGCAGTCCGTGGTGTGGGACGAGGCCGAGAACCGCATGCATGCGCAAAAGGCGCTGATGGAATATCTGCTGCTCGGGCGCCTGGAATAGCTTGCGCGCCATGCCCGTGCCGGCTGTCGCGGTCCAAGCCGTATGCGAGCATCGCGACCGTTGCTGAACCTGCCAACGCGCGCGCTGTCGCGGTTGAATTGACCCTGCTGTTGGGAATAACCGACACCATGCCCAGCCAGCAGTGATAACTTTACTGTGCCATGCCAAGAATCTGGGACATATCCCCCGCCATTGACGCCGACTCCGCTGTTTTTCCGGGTGACACGGCCTACAGCCAACAGCCGCATTTCGCACTCGGCCCTGACTGCCCGGTCAACGTCTGTCGCATCACCCTGTCGCCGCACACCGGCGCCCATGCCGATGCGCCCCTGCACTATGCCAACGGCGCCCCGGCCATCGGCGCGGTGGCGCTGGAGCCCTATCTGGGGCCGTGCCGGGTCGTGCACTGTATCGACGCCGGGCCGCTGATCGAACCACACCATCTGGCCACGAAACTCGATCGGCTGCCGCCCCGGGTTCTGGTGCGCACCATGCACCGTGCGCGCCAGGACTGGGCGCCCTTTACCGCCTTTGCGCCGCAAACCATCGCCCTGCTCGCAGGCTGCGGTGTGCTGCTGGTCGGCATCGATACCGCCAGCGTCGACCCGCCAACCAGCGCCGCGCTGGACGCACACCACCAGTTGTTGCACCATGACCTGCGGGTGCTGGAAAACCTGGTGCTCGACGAGGTGCCCGAAGGCGACTACGAACTGATCGCTCTGCCACTCAAGCTGACAAGCGCCGATGCCAGCCCGGTGCGCGCCATATTGCGTGATCTGCCCTGATGCGTTCACGCGTGCCAGGCGCCCTTTCCCGTACGCATGGCGCAGCCAGCGAATTCAGATAAACATCCATTCCAACGAACGCCATGACCCTGACCGCCATCACCATCGCCGACTGCGAACAACGCGACGCGCAAGACCCGCTGCGCCATCTGCGCGATCAGTTCCAGCTACCCGACGGCGTGATCTACCTGGACGGCAACTCGCTCGGTGCCATGCCACGCAGCGCGGCAGCGGCCGTAGCCCAGGCCGTCACGGCCGAATGGGGCGAGGGACTGATCCGCTCCTGGAACGATGCCGGCTGGATCAGCCTGCCGCAGCGCATCGGCGACAAGATTGCGACGCTGATCGGCGCCTCGCCCGGCACCGTGGTCGCCACCGACACGACATCGATCAACCTGTACAAGGTGCTCAGCGCCGCGCTGAACATCGCGCGCCAGGACGCGCCCAGGCGCAAAAAAATTCTGAGCGAGCGTAGCAACTTTCCGACCGACCTGTACATCGCGCAATCCCTGTGCCGCCAGCACGGCTGCGAACTGCAACTGGTCGATGCCGCCGGCCTGGACCAGGCGCTGAACGACGATGTGGCAGTGCTGATGCTGACCCACGTCAACTACCGCGACGGTGCGATGCACGACATGGCCGGCATCACCGCGCGCGCCCATGCCACCGGCGCGCTGGTGGTCTGGGACCTGGCGCACAGCGCGGGCGCGGTCCCGGTTGATCTCGAACATGCGCAAGCCGACTTTGCCATTGGCTGCGGCTACAAATACCTCAACGGCGGACCGGGCGCGCCAGCTTTCGTGTGGGTGCATCCGCGCCACACCGACCGGTTCTGGCAGCCCCTGTCGGGCTGGTTCGGTCACGCGGCCCCATTCGCCTTCAGCCCCGACTATGAACCCGCGCCGGGCATTCGGCGCTACCTGTGCGGTACCCAGCCGATCCTGAGCCTGCGCGCACTCGAATGCGGCATCGACACGGTCCTGGCGGCCGGCGATGGCGCGCCGGGGGACGCGGCGATGGCGGCCCTGCGCGCCAAGTCACTGGCGCTGACGGACCTGTTCATGGACCTGGTCGCGCAACGCTGCGATGGCCATGCCCTGGAGTTGGTCACGCCGCTCGACCATGCGCGCCGCGGCTCCCAGGTCAGCCTGGCGCGCAGCGAGGGCGCCTACGCCATCATGCAGGCGCTGATCGCGCGCGGCGTGATCGGCGACTTTCGCGCCGGCGATGCGCAAGCGCCCGCGGGCGACCCGATTCGCGCCGACATCCTGCGCTTCGGCTTCACGCCTCTGT
>JBBKVW010000086.1:0-19176 GCA_037968655.1 Burkholderiaceae bacterium | reverse complement strand
GCAGCCCACGCCCTGGTCGATCCAGCGCACCACGTAGCCCAGGATGCCCTGGGCGTTGTTGTCCAGTTCCTGCTGTTTTTCGGCATCGCTCCATTTGGCGGCCTTGACGACCGGGATCGTCAGCAGGTCGTTCAGGATGGTTTCGCGCTGTTGCACGGCGTCGCCGGCGGCGGCGTCTTTTTCCATCTGCTTTTGCACATCGGCCACGCTGACCTGGTGGTAGTGCAGCGCATGCAGCGTCGCGGCGGTCGGGCTGGGCACCCAGGCAGTATTGGCGCCGGCCTTGGGGTGGCCGATCTTTTGTTTCATCATGTCGGCCATCAGGTCGGGCATGGCCCACATGCCCTTGCCGATCTGGGCCTTGCCGCGCAGGCCGCAGGCCAGTCCGACCAGTACGTTGTTCTTTTCGTAGGCCTGGATCCAGGCGCTGGTTTTCATGTCGCCCTTGCGCAGCACCGGTCCGGCTTGCATGCAGGTGTGCATCTCGTCGCCGGTGCGGTCCAGGAAGCCGGTATTGATGAAGGCGACCCGGCTCGCAGCTGCCGCAATGCAGGCCTTGAGGTTGACGCTGGTGCGGCGCTCTTCGTCCATGATGCCCAGCTTGACCGTGCTGGCTGGAAGACCGAGCAGCTTTTCGACGCGACCGAACAACTCGCTGGCAAACGCCACTTCGGCCGGGCCGTGCATCTTGGGCTTGACGATGTAGACCGAGCCCTTGCGTGAATTGCGGATGCCGTCCGCGCCATGGCCCTGCAGGTCATGCAGGGCGATCGTGGTGGTCACCACTGCGTCCAGGATTCCCTCCGGAATCTCGTGCTGCGCGCCATCGGCGCCAAGGTACAGGATGGCCGGATTGCCCATCAGGTGGCCGACGTTGCGCACGAACATCAGCGAGCGGCCGTGCAAAGCCACCTGTCCGCTGCCGTTGGGCGCGCTGTAGATGCGGTCTCGATTGAGCCCGCGCGTGAAGGTCTTGCCGCCCTTGCTGACGTTTTCGGTCAGGTCGCCCTTGAGGAGTCCCAGCCAGTTGCGATAGCCCAGCACCTTGTCCTGGGCGTCGACCGCCGTCACCGAGTCTTCCAGGTCCAGGATGGTGGACAGCGCCGACTCCAGCACCAGGTCGCTGACGCCGGCCGGGTCGCTGGCGCCGGTTGGCGTACTGTGGTCGATCCGGATATCGACATGCAGGCCGTTGTGCACCAGCAGCACCGACGACGGCGCGGCTGCGTCGCCCTGGTAGCCGACCAACTGGCGCGCGTTGCGCAATTCGGTGCTCTTGCCGTCCTTGCGTGTCACGACCAGCTTGCCGCCCTGCACCGCATAGCGGGTGGAGTCGACATGCGAGCCGTTCTTCAGTGGCGCAGTGCGGTCCAGCACATGGCGCGCATAGTCGATCACCTTGTCGCCGCGCACCGGGTTGTAGCTGCCGCCACGGCTGGCACCGCCCGATTCGTCGATCACATCGGTGCCATACAAGGCGTCGTACAGCGAGCCCCAGCGGGCGTTGGCCGCATTGAGTGCATAACGCGCGTTCAATATGGGCACCACCAGTTGCGGGCCGGCCTGCAAGGCCAGTTCGGCGTCCACGTTCCTGGTCGTAGCCTTCGCCGCCGCCGGTTCGGGCACCAGATAGCCGATCTTTTGCAGGAAGCTGCGGTAGCCCCGCATAGCGCGGATCGGCCCCGGGTGCGCCTTGTGCCAGGCGTCGAGTTCGGTCTGCAGACGATCCCGCTCGGCCAGCAGGGCCTGATTCCGGGGTGCCAGGTCGGCCACGAGGGCGTCAAAGCCTTGCCAGAAAGCGGCGCTGTCGATGCCGGTGCCCGGCAATACCTGTGATTCGATGAACTGATGCAGCTCGGTGGCTACGTCCAGGCGGTGCAATCGGGTGCGTGCGGTCATGGATAACGGTCTTTCTTCAACTAATAGTTACGGTCGGAATCACAGGAAAACGCGCACATCGCGCAGCGTGCTTCCAGTATGGGTTGGCTGTGTGCCAAGCTCTTCGAACGGCATCGCGTATCGGTTGACCCACAGGGTCTGGTAGCCATACCAGGTGGCGGCCAGCGCGTCCCAGGCGTTGCAGCTGACAAAGCCGATCTGCGCGGCCGCCAGGCCGGTGGCATTTTCGCCCAACGCGTAGGCCTCGGGTGCGGTCTTGTACAAGCGCACCGCGTCGACGCTGATGACGTGGTCGAGCAGATCTGCCAAGCCTGCTGACTGGATTACCTGGGCCAGCATCTGCGGATTCCCATTGCTCAGGATGCCGGTCACCAGGCCCGCGTCCTTGAGCTGCTGCAACACCTCCCGGTTCTCGGGAAAGGCGGTCAGCTTGTGGTACTGGTTCATCAGCTGGTCAACGCGCTGCTCGAAATCGGGCCGGGCCACGCTGTCGGGGACCAGGCGCTTGGCGGCAAATACCAGGGCCGCGCGGGTCAGGTCCCAGAACGGGCGATAGTGGGCACCGTGGTTGCTGGTGGTGACCAGGCGGGAATACTCGATCTGCTTGTCGCGCCAGAGCTGGCTGAGCATGGTGCCATGGCCCGGAAACAGCTCTTCGGCCAGCTGGCCGACGCTGAACACATCGAACAAAGTGCCGTAGGCGTCAAATAGTATGGCTTTGGGTTTTTCCATGGGCCTACTGTATTCGAAGCCCCCGGGCGCATTGACGACAATGGCGCCTCGCGTGTGCCTGTGCGCTCAGCCGATGGCCCTCAAGCTTTTGGCTCTGCCGCCGATAGCGTGCATACGTACCCCGGTGCTGTGCGCACAATGCTGCGGAGATCGCAGAACTGCCGTTCGGATACGGGGACAATGCGCCGGACAACCAGAGCAGAGGTGGGCTATCGTGTACAAACAGTCGGACAGTTTCTCAGCCTGGGCCTTGGCGGCCGCGCTGGCGTTTGCTGACCGTCCCTCGACTCGTTATTGATGACTTCCTTGACTCCTGTTCAGTTCGACGCCGCGACACGGTCGCTGGTGCTGCGCCATCTGGGCGCCATGATCGCGCGTGTGCAGTCCTATTTCGCCCAGCATCAGGACGCGCATCTGGAAAAACTGCGCGGCCATTTTTTCGAACGGGTCGACAGCCGTACCCATTCGGCCCATGCGCAGAACCTGCGTACCGCCGGCGTCATGCTGGACAAGCAGGCCGGCATTTTCAATGACTGCTTTCAGACCGCATTGCGTGAAGCGATCGAGGACGACATCGAAGCCGTTTTGCCGGGTTCGCTGCGCATACTGCGGCCGGCCGGTTCCGACGACAGCACGGGCCCGAGCAGCATGGCCTTGCTCGATGTCGATGAGATCGAGCGCCATTTGCTGGTTGACCGCGTCGCGCAAAAATTCAACAACCGATATGAAGCCCAGCTCAAGGCATTGACAACGAGCGTTGCCGCGTTGCTGCGCCAGGACGAATTCGACCTGGCGGACAACCCGTTTCGACCAGGCTGCCTGTTGCGTGCCTTCCTGATGGCCTGGCATGGCAGCGACTTCGATCCGGCCGCAGCGGAAGATTTTGTCGGCGCACTTGAGCCCGATTGCAGCATCGACTGGGCGCCCCTGTATGCCGATCTGACGGCCATGCTGGTGCGCGCAGGTTTTTCGGCCAATACCGTGCACCGCATCCGGCGCACCGTCGGTGGTGATTCCGGTCTGGCGTCACTGGGGCCCGATTCCACGTTGCCATCGGGTGCGCCATCCAGTTTTGGCGGCTTGCCCCCAGCAGGCGCGCCGGCCGCTGGCGGCGATGCGCAGGGTATGCAGGGCATGGCGCGCACCATTGCCAGCCATGCGCGGCAGTTCCTGAACAAACTGGGATTCGGTGGGCCGGACGCAGGCTCCGGTGGCGCATCGGGCGGCGGAAATTCCGGCGCGGCAGACGGCAGGGCCGCCGCACTGCAAACGCCGGCCGACCCGGCCCTGATGGGATTTTTGGGCGGACTGCAGGCGGGTGCCGGCACGTCGCAGTTCCCCGACTGGGCGCGTGGCCAGGAGATTGCCGGTCAGAACCTGTTGCGCCAGATGCGCGAAAGCGAGGAGGTGCGTCGGGCGCCCGAGCTGGACCGTGGCACCGTGGACGCGCTGGCCGAGGTGTTCGACTATGTGTTTGCCGACAAGTCGATTCCGCTGCAACTCAAGTTCGTGATCGGCCGGCTGCAGATTCCGGTGCTCAAGGCGGCCATCATCGACCGCGATTTCTTTCTGTCCAATGCGCACCCGGCGCGCCGCCTGGTCGACGCGCTGGCCGCCGCGGCAGTGGGTTGGACACCGGAGATGGGCGAAACCGATCCGCTGTACCAGCAGATCGATACGACGGTCAAGCGGGTGCTGGGCGAATTTGACGATGACCTGGCGCTGTTTCGCGAATTGCTGGCCGCCTTTGAGCGCTTTGTGCAAGACCGCCAACAGCAGGCAGAGTTGCGCATCGAGCCGGCCGCGAACCAGGAGCAGCAAAACGAGGCGCGCGAAGCTGCGCTCAAGCATGCCGACGGCGTGGTGCACCAGTGCATTCACGCGATACCGCCGGACCAGCCGCTGCAGCCCTTCCTGCTGCCTTTCCTCACCACCCAGTGGCGCGAAGTAATGGCCCGCGCCTGGATGCAGAGCGATACCGAAGCGGCGCGCTGGGACCAGGCGCTCAAGACCATGGACCAGGTGATCTGGTCCACCCGGGCCCGTTTCCAGGCCGACGAGCGCGCCCGCCTGATGGCCATGTTGCCGGACCTGGTGCCCCGTCTGGACACCAGCCTGGATGCGATCGGCTGGTCAGGCCCGGAGCGCGACGAGTTCACCAAGCGATTGATCGCCTGCCACATGAAGGCGATTCGCACGCCCAAGGCCGGTCCGCCGCCACCCGACACGGGACCGGGCGAACTGGAAACCCAGGCCAGCCGCGAAGCCATCCGCGCACTGGACAAGCGGGTGGCGCCGGTGCGCCAGCGAGCCGCAGACCAGTTCGATGCGATTGCCCAGGGCCTGGAACGCGGCAATTGGTTTGAGTTCGAGCATGAGGCCGATCAATTGCGCCGCTACCGCCTGGGCTGGATCAGCCCGCAACGTACCCGCATGCTGTTCACCAACCGCGACGGCCATGAGGCATTTGTGCGCTCGCAGCGCGAAGTGGCGGCCATGCTGCGCGAAGGGCGCCTCACCATCATCGACCAGCAGCCGATCGTGGCGCGGGCGATCGAGGTGATCATGGCGCAGGAATAGTGACCTGTAGCGCCAGCCTGCCCCGATCGATGCCTCAGGTCCGCACGGCGGCGGTCGCGGCATGAAAACCGCGCGCGCGCCACAGTCGGCCGTCAAACCGCCATTGGCCCACCAGCCCCTCACCGGGCTGCGGGTGGTCGAGTTCAGCCACATGGTGATGGGTCCGACCTGTGGCATGGTGTTGGCCGACATGGGCGCCGAGGTGATCAAGGTCGAGCCGATAGACGGCGACCGCACCCGCCATCTGCTGGGCGCGGGGGCCGGCTTCTTCCCCATGTTCAACCGCAACAAAAAGAGCATCGCGATCGATCTGCACCGAGCCGAAGGTGCGGCCGTGGCGCGCAAACTGGCCGCCAGCGCCGACGTGGTGGCCGAGAACTTCAAGCCCGGCACCATGGGCAAGTACGGGCTGGACTATGCCGCTCTGTCGGCGGCGAACGAGCGTCTGATCTATGTCAGCCTCAAGGGCTTCCTGCCCGGCCCCTATGAGCACCGCACCGCGCTGGACGAGGTGGTGCAGATGATGGGCGGCCTGGCCTATATGACCGGACGCCCGGGCGACCCCTTGCGCGCCGGCACCAGCGTCAACGACATCATGGGCGGTATGTTTGGCGCCATCGGCGCGCTGGGTGCGCTGATCCAGCGCGGCATCAGTGGCAAGGGCCAGGAGATTCAGTCGGCACTGTTCGAAAACAATGTGTTCCTGGTCGGCCAGCACATGCTGCAGTACGCCATCACCGGCGTGCCTGCGGCGCCCATGCCCGATCGCATCTCGGCCTGGGCGGTGTACGACGTATTCACGGTCAGGAACGGCGAACAGATATTCCTGGCCGTGGTCAGCGACACGCAGTGGAAGACTTTCTGCACCGCGTTCGAATTCAAGGACCTGCTGGCCGACCCCGGCCTGGCGACCAACAACCAGCGCGTGATGGCGCGCGACACGCTGATGCCAGTGTTGCGCGAGCGCATGTCGCACCACACCGCTGACGAACTCGGCCGGCGTTTCGAGGCGCTTGGCTTGCCATTCGCGCCAATCCGTCGGCCCGAGCAGCTTTACGAAGACGAACACCTGCGCCAGACCGGCGGCCTGGCCGATATCCGGTTGCCCGATGGCGCCCGCGCAGGGCAGAGCGCCGGCACCACGCTGCTGCCGTTCACGATGCAGGGCCAGCGGCTGTGCGTGCGTTCCGACCCGCCGACCCTGGGCGCTGATACTGCAGCAATTCTTGCCGCGCTGGGTTATTCGGCCGATCAGCAGGAAAGCTTGCGCAACCAAGACGTCGTGCGTTAGCCGACGCAGGACACGGATCGACGGCTTTCAATTGGCCGGCTTGCTGGCCCGGCGACATGCGCAAATCTGGCTGACTGAGCGCCGATTGCCGGCCGTTGGTCTGTCATGGTCCGGCTGCGAACCATGACAGGTCGGGTTCAGCGCTGAGTCAGGCCTTTTTCTTCAGGCATTCGCTCATGAAGGCCTTGCGCTCGTCGCCTTTTTTGCCTTCGGCGGCGACATTGCAGGTTTTCATCTTGCTTTGCTGGGTTTCGGGCTTGGCGCTCAGGCAGCCTTTCATGAAGGCCTTGCGTTCGTCGCCTTTTTTGCCTTCGGCGTCCTTGTTGCACATCGCCATCTTGTTTTGCTGGGGTGTCTTGGCTTTTTCCTCGGCATGCGCGACGCCGAAAGACAGTGCGATGCCGATGGCCAGGAGGGAGAGCAGTTGCTTCATATGGGTCCTTTGATTGGGTGGGTCGATGCAAGTCCGTTGCCGGACCAGTCAGCACAACGCTGCTGGGCACTAGGCCGCTGACACGGGCGAGAAAAATAGCCGGCGAGCGTGGCAGCAGCGCGGCCGTGTGTGGTGGCCTCCTAGAATCGACGCCTATGCTCAAGATCAAACAGGAATTGCTGGCTGGCCTGGCGACCGTGCTGGCCGAAATAGCCCCCGGCAATGCTGCGCGGGCGGTATTCGAATCGCCCAAGGTGGCCGCGCATGGCGATTTCGCCACCACCGTCGCCATGCAACTGGCCAAGCCGCTCAAGAGCAATACGCGCCAACTGGCCGAATCGCTACGCGCCAGGTTGCTGGAGCAGGCGGTCTACCAGCTATGGGTGTCGGACATCGACATTGCCGGGCCTGGCTTCATCAACATCCGTCTGAAGCCCGAAGCGAAGCAGCAGATCGTGCGCGAGGTGCTGCAAGAAGGCGAGCGTTTCGGCGTGTTGCCATCCAATGGGCAGCGCATGATGGTCGAGTTTGTATCGGCCAACCCGACCGGGCCGCTGCATGTCGGCCACGGCCGCCAGGCCGCGCTGGGCGATGCGATCTGCAAACTCTGCGCGACGCAGGGCTGGGAGGTCTACCGCGAGTTCTATTACAACGATGCCGGGGTGCAGATCGCCACCCTGGCGCAGAGCACCCAGCTGCGCGCCCGGGGTGTCAAACCGGGTGACCCGCAGTGGCCGCAGGCGGCCTACAACGGCGACTACATCGCCGACATTGCCGCTGACTTCATGGCCTGCAAGACGGTGCGCTCCGATGACCGGGAAACGACTGGCAGCGGCGACCTGGATGACATCGACGCGATCTGTGACTTTGCGGTTGCCTATCTGCGCCACGAACAGGACCTTGATCTGAAAGCATTTGCCGTTCATTTCGACAATTTCTATCTGGAGTCGAGCCTGTACAGCAGCGGCAGGGTCGAGCGGACGGTGCGCCAGCTGCAGGACGCCGGCAAGACCTTCGAACAGGACGGAGCCCTGTGGTTGCGCTCGACCGACTATGGCGACGACAAGGACCGGGTGATGCGCAAGGGCGACGGTTCCTACACCTATTTCGTGCCGGACGTGGCCTACCACATCAGCAAGTGGGAGCGCGGATTCACGCGTGTCGTCAATATCCAGGGCACCGACCACCACGGCACGATTGCCCGCGTGCGCGCCGGGCTGCAGGCGGCCAACGTAGGCGTGCCAGAGGGCTATCCGGACTATGTGCTGCACACGATGGTGCGGGTGATGCGCGGTGGTGCCGAGGTCAAGATCTCCAAGCGCTCGGGCAGCTATGTGACGCTGCGCGACCTGATCGAGTGGACCAGCGCCGATGCGGTGCGATTTTTCCTGCTCAGCCGCAAGCCCGATACCGAATATGTATTCGACGTCGACCTCGCACTGGCGCAGAACAACGACAACCCGGTCTATTACGTGCAATACGCCCACGCGCGGATCTGCTCGGTCCTCAGAACCTGGGGTGGCGACGAATCGACGTTGACCACGGTTGATCTGGGCGCATTGCAGTCGGCACCGGCGATGGCCCTGACGCTGTTGCTGGCGCGCTATCCGGAGATGCTGGCCGCCGCAGCGCGCGACTTTGCACCGCACGACGTGAGCTTTTATCTGCGCGACCTGGCAGCGGCCTATCACAGCTATTACGATGCCGAGCGCATCCTGGTAGATGAGGAATCGCTGCGCCTGGCCCGTCTGGCCCTGGTGGCGGCAACGGCACAGGTGCTGCGCAATGGCCTGGCGTTGCTCGGTGTTGGCGCACCGCGCACAATGTGAGGCTGACCGACAATGAATCTGAATCGCATCAACAGTCAAGGGCGGGGCATGAGGCAGCAAAAAGGTGGAACGGTATTGGGCTTGATCGTGGGCGTCGTGATCGGCCTGGGGGTGGCCCTGGCAGTGGCGGTGTACGTGACCAAGGTGCCGGTGCCCTTCCTGAACAAGGGTCCGAGTCGGACCACGGATCAGGACGCGGCCGAGGCACGGCGCAACAAGGACTGGGATCCGAATGCCCCTTTGTATGGCAAAAACCCGGCGCGGGCGGGGCAGCCGGTCGTGCCGGAAGCTGCAGTGGCCCCGGCCGACAGCGGAGTCAAGAGCATGCCGCCGGCAGTGGCCGGCAATCCGACGCCGGCACCCCCGGCCACTCCGGTGCCTGACCCCCTGGGTGATCTGGCGCGCGCCAGGTCCGGCGCCCCCGCTGTCGATCCGTTTGCCTATTTTGTTCAGGTCGGCGCCTACAAGGCCGCAGTGGATGCGGAAACGCAGCGCGCACGGCTCTCCTTGGGCGGCATCGAGGCCCGGGTGTCCGAGCGCGAACAGTCGGGACGCACCATCTACCGGGTGCGGGTCGGTCCGTTCGACAAGCGCGACGATGCCGATCTGACCAAGGAAAAGCTCGAGGGCCTGGGCATGGAGGCCGCGTTGGTGCGCGTGCAGCGTTGAACCAAGCCGGCTGCGCCCGATTCCGGCCAACTTGGCATAGCAGGAACACCCATATATGAAGCGTCGCAGCTTTTCCATTGCCGCAGCCGCAGCGGCAGCCGCAGTATCAGGCCCGGCGCTGCTCGGACCGGCCTGGTCCCAGGCGCGCAAGCCTGAATCGGGCTGGGACTACCTGACGCTCGCGCAGCCGGCAACGGTCGAAGCACCTGCCGGCAGCATCGAGGTGGTCGACTTCTTCTGGTACAGCTGTCCGCATTGCAATGCGTTTGAACCAGCACTGGAAGCCTGGAACCTGCGCAAGCCGGCCGATGTGGTGCTGCGCCGGGTGCCGGTCGGGTTTCGCGACGAATTCGTGCCCCAGCAAAGGCTGTTCTACGTCCTGGCGGCGATGGGCCTGCTCGACAAGCTGCACGCCAAGGTGTTTGCCGCCATCCACGCCGAAAAGCTGGACCTGACACGTGGCAGCGGCATCATCGAATGGGTTGGCCTGCAAGGTGTTGACAAGGCGCGGTTCGCGGAGTTGTTCAGTTCCGGGCCGATACATGCCGCAGCCAGCCGGGCAACGCGACTGCAAGACGCCTACGGCGTCGAGGGCGTGCCGGCTCTGGGCGTGGCGGGGCGGTTTTACACGGATGGTTCGATCGCTACCTCCATGCAGCGTGCCTTGCAGATCGTCGACTACCTGGTGGCCGAGGTGCGGGCCGGTCGCTAAGCCAGCCAGGCGGGCAGGCATTGAGAGCCGCGCGCCAGTTCCGGCCTGGTTCGCGGCTGCATTTTTTGTGCATTTGGCAGTGCAATTGTGTGTCGCTTGGCTGTTGCCGTTCAATTGCTGCCAGCACCTGGCATTGATCTGAAATCGCGCGGCTACAATGATTTTGCAGAGTTAAACGCAAGATTCGTGCCTCTATGAACCACTCCTCAGTTCCTTACACATTGTTGCTGGCGGCAACGCTTGTCTGTGGTGGCGCCATGGCCGAGCGGGCCGATCGCGACAAGCCGATGAACGTCGAGTCGGACAACCTGCGCTATGACGACGCCAAGCAAACCAGTGTCTTTACCGGCAAGGTGGTGTTGAGCAAGGGAAGCATGCTGATGCGCGGCGCCCAGATGGATATTCGACAGGACACCGACGGCAACCAGTTCGGACTGATCAAGGCCGAACCGGGCAAGTTGGCGTTTTTTCGGCAAAAGCGCGATACCCGCGCCGGCGATACGGATGAGTTCATGGAAGGCGAGGCCGAGTTGATCGAATACGACGGCAAGGCCGATTCGGTGAAATTTCAGCGACGCGCCGTCCTGCGTCGCTATGTCGGCTCCAAGCTCCATGACGAGATTACCGGCGACGTGATCGTCTACGACAACATCACCAGCGTGCTGACCGTTGACGGCGGGCCGGCACGCGCGGGACCGGACGGCAGTTCCGGGCGGGTGCGCGCGGTGCTCACGCCGCGCACTGACGAGTCCCGCCCCGGTACGACGCAGCGTTCGCCCGGTACGACGCCGGGTCCTGCGCTGCGGCGCTCCTCCACCATCGGGGGCGACAAGAAGTGACGCAGGCGCGTGCGGCCGAAGCACCAGCACCTGCCATCGAGTCGCTGCGCCCCGCGGACCAGTCGACCAACAGCGGCATACGACTGGAAGCGCATCATCTGCAGAAGTCCTATGGCAGCCGGATGGTGGTCAAGGATATTTCGCTGGTCGTGGGCGAGGGCGAGGTGGTGGGGCTGCTGGGCCCCAACGGCGCGGGCAAGACGACCTCCTTCTATATCCTGGTCGGACTGGTGCGGGCCAGTGCCGGCGACATCACCATCGATGGCCGTTCGGTGGCGCGACTGCCAATCCACCGGCGCGCCCGACTCGGCCTGAGCTACCTGCCGCAGGAAGCGTCGATATTTCGCAAGCTCAATGTTGAAGACAATGTGCGCGCAGTGCTCGAGTTGCAGACCGACGCGTCTGGCCGGCGCCTGGCATCCACAGTTGTAGAGGAGCGCCTCGGCTCCCTGTTGCAGGATTTGCGCGTCGAACATCTGCGCAAGTCGCCAGCACTCGCGTTGTCGGGCGGCGAGCGGCGCCGGGTCGAGATTGCACGCGCGCTGGCCACGCAGCCGCGCTTCATCCTGCTCGACGAGCCGTTTGCCGGTATCGACCCGATTGCGGTGATCGAGATCCAGCGCATCATCAGTTTCTTGAAGTCGCGCGGAATCGGGGTATTGATCACCGATCACAACGTGCGCGAGACCTTGGGCATCTGCGACCACGCCTATATCGTCAGCGACGGCAGTGTGCTGGCCGAGGGCACGCCCGCTGAAATTGTCGACAACGCCGAAGTGCGCCGGGTTTACCTGGGCGAACACTTCAAGATGTAGATGAAGCCGGGTTTATCACTACGCGTTTCGCAGCACCTGGCGTTGACGCCGCAGCTGCAGCAGTCGATTCGGCTATTGCAGCTGTCGACCCTGGAACTGAGCCAGGAGGTCAGCCAGATGCTGGACGACAACCCGTTCCTGGAGATGTCGGAAGACCATATCGAACGCGAGGACTTCGGTCTGGACCGCATCGACACACCGGTCCCGCTGGCCGAGCGCGAGGGTGAACTGGCCGCCACGATGACGCCTGACTATGTGGCGGTGCCGGACGCGCCATCATCGGATGACGCCGTTACCCCGCTGTCGGCCGAGGACGGCCAGAGCTGGGAAGGCGACGGCACCCAGGAAATGTCACCGGACGACGGCGAATGGGGTGGTGAAGCCCAGCCCCATACCAACAATCTGGGCGATGCCGATGACGCGGACGCCGCTGAACTGGCCCGCACCCACGAGACCTTGCAAGCGCATCTGCATGCCCAGGCACTGTCGACCCGCCTGGGTGAGGAAGACAAGGTTGCGCTGCGGTTCCTGATTGAATCGCTCAACGACGAAGGCTACCTGGAGGATTCACTGGAGGAGCTGGCCAAGGGCCTCGCTCCGGCCGACGAGGACGAACTGGACCAGCTGCAGCACCACTTTCGCATCGCCTTGATCACCTTGCAGGGCTTTGACCCGGTTGGCGTGGGCGCCAGCGATCTGGGTGAATGCCTGCGCCTGCAACTGAAAGTGCTGCAACGCGAGGCGCCACTGGACTACGCCCGGCAAAGGGCGTTGGCGCTGGCGGTGAAGATCTGCTCGCATCCGATCGACCTGATGGCACGGCGCGATGTGCGCAAGCTGGCGCAGCTGTGCAGTGCGACAGACGCTGCAGTCAAGGACGCGCTGGCCGTGATCGGCCGGCTGGAGCCCAATCCGGGCCGGCGATTCATCGATGTCGAGCGCAATATCGTCGTGCCCGACGTGCTGGTGGTGCAGGTTGGCAGCGGCGCCAATGTGCGCTTTCGGGCCCAGATCAATCCACAGGTCATGCCGCGTCTGCGCGTGCATGACATCTACGCCAATGCACTGCGCAAGCATCGCGGCAATGGCACGGACGCCTCCAACTACGCGGCGCTGCAGCAGCGACTGCAGGAGGCGCGCTGGTTCATCCGCAATATCCAGCAGCGGTTTGACACGATCTTGCGCGTCAGTACGGCCATCGTCGAGCGCCAGAAGAGCTTTTTCGTGCACGGCGTGCTGGCGATGCGCCCGATGGTGCTGCGCGAAATCGCCGATGAACTGGGCCTGCATGAATCGACCATCAGCCGTGTCACCACAGCCAAGTTCATGGCCACACCGCTGGGCACCTTCGAGCTCAAGTATTTCTTTGGCTCGGGCCTGGGCACCGAGACCGGTGGCAACGCGTCGAGCACCGCGGTGCGCGCGCTGATCAAGCAATTCATCGACGCCGAGTCGGCCAAAAAACCGCTCAGCGACAACCAGCTCTCGGACATGCTCAAGGAGCAGGGTATCGCCTGTGCCCGCCGTACCGTGGCCAAGTACCGTGAGGGGCTTCGCATCCCCCCGGCCAACCAGCGCCGCGCGCTATGAACGCAGCTTGTCGTATGAGGCAGCGGCTGATTGACTTGCTTGCGCAAGGCTGTCCATGAACCAGCTCAGTTTGTTTCTGCCCTGTGCCGCTGGCGTCGAGGACTATCTGGCGCTGGAAGTGGCCCGCATCACGCAACAGGCACCTGAACAGGTGCAGAAGTGGCGCGCCGGTGTGTTGCTGCAAGCGAGCTGGCGCGACGCCATGCTGCTCAACCTGCACAGCCGCCTGGCGCAGCGGGTGCTGGTGCAACTGCACCATGGCGAGTACCGCAACGAGGAGGATCTGTACCGTGCTGCCGGTAGCGTGGCCTGGGAGATCTGGTTCACGCCGCGTCAGTCGATCAAGGTCGAGGTGACGGCCCAGCACAGCCCGCTGACCAGCCTGAACTTTGCTGCGCTCAAGATCAAGGATGCGGTGTGCGACCGGTTCCGGGCCAAGGCAGCCGGTGTGCGGCCGGACGTCGATACCCAATCGCCCGACATCCGCATCTATGCCCATCTGACGACCGATACCGTGTCCTTGTACATCGACAGTTCGGGCGAGGCCTTGTTCAAGCGCGGCTGGCGCGAGGACAAGGGCGAGGCGCCGCTCAAGGAAACCCTGGCCGCCGCCATGCTGGCCGCCAGTGGCTGGATCGATACGCCAGAGTTGCCGTTGTACGACCCCTGCTGCGGCAGCGGCACCATTGCCATCGAAGCGGCGCAGATCGCCTGCAACATCGCACCCGGCATGCTGCGCCGTTTTGCGTTCGAGAAGATGCTGCCGTTTCAGTCGCACGTCTGGGATGCGATGCGCGACCATGCATTGCGCGACCAGCGCTTGCCCGAGCCAGGCCAGCGCCCCATGATATTTGGCAGCGATGTGGCCCATCGGATGGTCGACTTCGCGCAGCGCAATGCGCAGCGCGCAGGCGTGGCCTCGGTGGTCGAGTTTCGTGGCGGCGACGCATTGCAGCGCATGCCGCCCTGCGACGCGCCGGGTGTGATGCTGGTCAATCCGCCCTATGGCGAACGCATCGCCACGGCAGGCATAGCCGGCGCGGGCTCGCGGCGGCAAGCGCATTATTGTGATGCGCCTGGCAGCACCGAGCCGCCGCTGCACGGCGGGCGCGAGGCGGCGCAGACCGACGATGGCGGCGATTTCTTTGCCCAACTGGCGACCCACTGGAAACGCAACTATCCGGGCTGGACCGCCTGGATCCTGACGCCCGACCTGAAGCTGCCGTCCAGCATGCGGCTGAAGGCGACGCGCCGTGTGCCGATGTGGAACGGCCCGATCGAATGCCGTATGTTTCGCTTTGACATGGTGCGCGGGTCCGCTCGTAGCGGCAAGGGCGGCGAACAGGGCCCCGGATGAGCGTGGCGGGCGGCGCCAGCGCGCCGTCTCCGGCGTCGGCCATAGACACGGGCACGGCACCGGCTACTGCAGTAGTAATCGATACCAACGTGGTGCTGGACCTGCTGTTGTTTGGCGACGCCTCGACCCAGGCGCTGGAGCAGGCACTGCTTTCGGGCGCCCTGGTGTGGCTGGGTACTGGTGCCATGCGCGAGGAACTGCAGCGGGTGCTTGCCTATCCGGTCATGCAGTCCGCAATGCGCCAGCGCGGTCGGACGGCCGGGCCGATGATGCTGCGCTTTGATCAGTTGTGCCGGCTGCAGCCCGATGCCGCGCGATGCGCAGTGCGCTGCACCGACGCCGACGACCAGATCTTCATCGACCTGGCAGTGGCGCATCGCGCACTGCTGCTCAGCAAGGACCGGGCGGTGCTGCGCCTGCGCAAGCGCCTGGCCCGGCTGGGCGTGCCGGCGCAGACGACGTTCAGCCAGGCAACAGGAAACTGTCGGCGCGCGCCAGCGGCCAGGACTGGCGGTAGATCAGCGGCAGGCTGATGTTGTCCTCTCGCAGCAGCACGCCATCGTCCATCTGGATCAGCACCGATTGCGCCAGCGAGCGGACCTTGCCATTGGTCGTGCGACGCACGATATGGTGGGCCGTGATCTCGTGCGGATGCGCAAGGCCGGCCGCCTGCACCAGTTCCTTGAGCGCATGCATCGTCATCTCGTGGTACTGGAAAACGCGCTGCGTCTTGTCAGCCACAACCAGGGACTTCTGGCGCAGCGGGTCCTGGGTCGTCACGCCGGTCGGGCAATGGCCGGTATGGCAGGTCTGGGCCTGCACGCATCCAAGCGAGAACATGAAGCCGCGCGCGCTGTTGCACCAGTCCGCCCCCAAGGCCATCATGCGCATGATGTCAAAGGCGCTGACGACCTTGCCGGCACAGCCGATGCGCACGCGATCGCGCAGGCCGACGCCGCGCAGCGTGTTGTGCACCAGCAGCAGGCCCTCCTGCAATGGCGAGCCGACATGGTTGGTGAATTCCAGCGGCGCTGCGCCGGTGCCGCCCTCGGCGCCGTCGACGACGATGAAGTCCGGTGTGATGCCGGTCTTCAGCATCGCCTTGACGATGGCGAACCATTCCCAGGGATGGCCGATACACAACTTGAATCCGGTTGGCTTGCCGCCCGACAGCGTGCGCAATCGGGTGACAAACTCCAGCAGGCCGATCGGCGTGGAGAACGCGCTGTGCGCTGCTGGCGAGATGCAGTCCACGCCCACCGGCACGCCGCGCGCGGCCGAGATCTCGGCTGTGACCTTGGGCCCGGGCAGCACGCCACCATGGCCGGGCTTGGCGCCCTGGCTGAGCTTGATCTCGATCATCTTGACTTGCGGGTCGCAGGCGTTTTCGACGAAGCGCTCGGCGTTGAAGCTGCCGTCATCGTTGCGGCAGCCGAAATAGCCCGAGCCGATCTCCCAGATCAGGTCGCCGCCATGGCGCCGGTGGTGCACCGAGATCGAACCTTCACCGGTGTCATGCGCAAAGCCGCCGAGCTTGGCGCCGCCGTTGAGCGACAGGATGGCGTTGGCACTGAGCGAGCCGAAACTCATGGCCGAGATGTTGAAGACGCTGGCATGGTAGGGCTGGGTGCACAGGCCGGAGTCCGGCGCCTGCGCTGCGACCTGCTTCGGCGTGCCGCCGATCCAGACCCGGAAATCATGCGAATCGATTCTGCTGGGCACCATCGAGTGGTTGACCCATTCATAGCCCTCGGCCTGTACGTCGAGCAGGGTTCCGAACGGGCGCTTGTCGGAGTCGCCCTTGGCGCGCTGGTAGACCAGCGAGCGCTGCGAGCGCGAGAAGGGCGTGGCCTCGTTGTCGCTTTCCAGAAAATACTGGCGCATCTCGGGCCGCACGAACTCCAGCATGTAGCGCAGGTGGCCGATGATCGGGTAGTTGCGCAGGATCGAGCGCTTCGATTGCGCCAGGTCGTAGATTCCCAGCGCCACCAGCAACAGCGCCACGAAGGCCAGGCCAGTGCCGACACCCCATAGCACCAGGCTGAACAGGCAGCCCAGCAGCAACAGCACGCACAGGCCGAATGCGGTGTAGCGAACCGGGAAAATTTCATTGAGGCGGTGCAGCATATGTGGGCTCCTGTTATTGCAAAGTGCGATGCCTGGCACGCTGGCTAGTTGGACGTGGCGCGTCCATCACAGCCGCGCCGCGACGGCCGCGCCAAGGTAGTCGAATACCGCGCGGATGCGCGGGCTGGTCCGGATCTCGCGGTGCACCGCCAGCCAGACCGGAATCGGTGGAATCTTGAGCATCGGCAGCAGCGCCACCATGGACGCGTCGGTACGGGCCACGCAGTCGGGATAAAACCCGATGCCGATACCGGACTGCATGGCACTCCAGTAGGCAATCAGGTCGTCGGTGCGCAATACGAAGCGTTCGGGACCGATCGCCAGTCCCATGGCAGCAAAGCCGCGCACGATGGCCTCGTCGCGGTCTTGGCCGATCAGGGCGTGGTCGAGCAGTTGCTGCGGCTGTTGTGGCGTGCCGTGGCGGCGCAGATAGTCGCGGTGCGCGTAGACGCCCAGCGTCATCTTGCCGATGCGCTTGGCCACCAGCGTTGCCTGATCGGGTTGCACCATGCGCAGCGCGATGTCGGCTTCGCGGCGCAGCAGGTTGCTGACGGCGTTGCTGACCACCAGCTCAATCTGGACGTCGGGCAAGGCGTCCTGCATGCGGGCCAGGATCGGCGGCAACAGGAAGCAGGCCATCGACTGGCTCGCCGTCAGCCGCACCGTGCCGGAGACGCGCGTCTGGTCCAGCGCTACCTTGCGTGACAGCTGCAGCGCGCCGGCTTCCATCTGGCGCGCCGATTCGGCCAGCCGCACCGCAGTGGCCGAGGGCAGCAGGCCGCGGCCGGTGCGTTCAAACAGCACGACACCCAGCTGTGCTTCGAGTTCGGCAATATGGCGCCCGATGGTGGGCTGGCTGGTGCCCAGCACCCGCGCCGCGCCCAACAGACTGCCGCAATCGAGGGCAGCCAGAAACGAGCGCACCAGGCCCCAGTCGAAATCCTGCTTCATCGGGCCGGCGCGGATGGTCGGCCTTGCGAGCTATGCATTTTTGTATTTCCGGATCCTTGGGTTGGCGTATTGTGGTTGAGCGATGGTGATTTCACAATACAAGTGTTGCTTTGTGGAACCACCTGCGTGGCCGGTGGTGTGTCGTTCACGTTCAATTGCCCGAGCCGAACGGCACGCCGCGTCGCTGCGCCCGATTCCGGTGCCGACGCAGTCAGGCACACGCAGCAGCAGGTGCGAAAGACCTTCGCTACCATGTCAGGCAGCGGCCTGCTGCAACGCTACAAGTCAACCCAACCCACACCGAATCATGACCCCAGTGCAACTGCTCGACCACTACGACCAAGGCCAACTCTGGCCTGCGACCGAATCGGGTGCCTGCGCGAAGGACGTCGCACAAGCCTATCAAGCCGCACTGGCTGTTCGCCAACTACGCATCGATCGGGGCGAGCTGCCGCGCGGATTCAAGATCGGCTTTACCAACAGCAGCATCTGGCCGCGCTACCAGGTATTTGCGCCAATATGGGGTACGGTCTGGAACACCACTTTGTTGATGTGCGAGGGCGAGGGCGAGGTAGCGTTGACCCACATGTGCCAACCGCGCATCGAGCCCGAACTGGTGTTCGGCATGCGTGCGACGCCCGCGCCGGATGCCGGCTTGCAGGACTTGTTCGACGCGATCGACTGGTTCGCGCCCGGCTTCGAGATCGTGCAGTCCCATCTGCCCGACTGGAAATTCAATGCGGCGCAGGCGGTGTCCGATGGAGCGCTGCACGCGCGCCTGGTGATTGGCGCGCGAACGGCACTGCGCGATGGCGCGTCGGATGCTGCGCAGCTTGATCAGCTGCTGGCCGACACGCAGTTGCAGCTGTCGTGCGATGGGACGCCAATCGAGCGCGGGCAGGGCAGCAATGTGCTGGGCAGCCCGCTGCGCGCATTGCACCATTTCCTGCTCGAGCTGCGCCAGACGCCGGGCGCGCCCGATCTGATGCCCGGTGACGTCGTGACCACCGGCACCTGGACCGACGCCTGGCCCGTGGTGGCGGGCCAGCGCTGGAGCGCGAAATTTGACGCACCGCTGGCGGCGCTGTCCTTGCGCTTTGTCTGATGGATCGCTTTGATGTCGTGATCGTTGGCGGCGCTGCGGTAGGCAGTGCCGCGGCCTACTTCTTGTCCGCGCATGCCGGCTTTGCCGGCTCGGTGCTGGTGCTGGAGGCCGACCCGACCTACACCTGGTGCGCAACGACGCGTTCGCTGGCATCGATCCGGCACCAGTTTTCGACCAGGGGCAATATCCGCATGTCGCAGTTTGCGACCGGCTTCCTGCGCCGGGTTGGGGAGCATCTGGCCATCGA
>JBBKVW010000085.1:0-9226 GCA_037968655.1 Burkholderiaceae bacterium | reverse complement strand
GTCCAGGTCAGCGCCGACCACGGCGATCACCTCGGGGGCCTGGATCGACGTGGCCACATGGTGGATGAAGTAGATCAGCACCGCCAGGCTGGCCAGCCCGAGCGCGAGCGCGGCGGTCACCGCGGCGCTGGGAACGAAGGCCGCGGCGTCGCCGCCACGCACTACACCCAGCACGACGACGCAGAACGCAAAGGTCGCGATGAACATGCCCAGCGACAGTTGGGTGCCGCGGTCGCGCATGAAGGTGCGCAACAGCCGCGGGCCCAGCTGGCCGGCGGCAAGCGACAGCGCGACGATGGTGATCGAGAACACGGTGGCCGCAATCGAGATCATTGATCCGGCGATCGTGGCCAGCAGCGTCCGGGCGCCCTCGGCGCCGAGGCCGAACAGCCACGCCAGCCCCAATGCGTCCGATGCCTGCGACAACAGATGCTGGCGCTTGATCCACATCGACTGGTCCAGCAGGATCAAGGCCTGGGCCAGAACGATGCCAAGGATGGTCATCAGGAAAGGCCAGAACCAGAGGCTTGAACGAATCGAGTCGGTGAAGGCGCGCAGTCGATTAAGCATGGCTTAGTGTGCGCCACTTTTGTGGCAGCATCTTTCAGGGCAGCTGGAAACCATGTTCACTATTTTTGGGCGATCGTGGGCGCGCGTTTCAGGCTGATGGTGGACGGCAAACGGACCTTGTCTGAACGGCGCAGGGCGCGCGCGCAAGAACTGGTTTGACTTTATCCTGATCGTCCACGATCAACCTGAATCACACCGCAGTCGCGGCGCTGGCCCGCTCGGTGTTGCGCCTGAACTGATCTGGGGTTTCACGGCCCCTGCCAGCGCGACTGAGGCGCACGGACAGTGCCCGGTCACGGCCAGGCCAGCTTGGAGGCATCGGACGACTTGAGCCGGGCGCCGAGGCCGGCCGCGCCGATCGACGCCACCAGGCCACGCCAGCCTGCCGTCGCCACCACCGCGCGCTTGGCGCGGTCGGCATGTGAACCGCACAGGCCTTCGGCGCCAAAGCGCTCGTACAGGTCCAGGTTGACGGCGCTGTTGATCAGCGCCAGGTGGGTGAAGGCCTGCGGGAAGTTGCCAAGGAAGGCGCCGTCGACCGGATTGATCTCCTCGGCGTATAGGCCGACATCGTTGGCCTGCGCGAGCAGGCGCTCGAATTGGCCGCGCGCCGTGTCGACCTGGCCAGCGGCGAGCCTGGCATCGACGAGCCAGAAACTGCAGATGAGGAACGCGCCCTCCTCGCCCGTCAAGCCGTCGTCGCTGCGGTAGCGCAGCACCAGATCGTCCTGGCCCAACTGCTGCGCCACGGCGTCGATCGTGCGCGCCAGCGTTGCTGGCGCCAGCGGGAAGGCCAGCATCGGCGCCAGCAATACCGCCGCGTCGACGCCGCCGTCGTAGGCCTGCTTGAGATGCCCACCGCTGCTGTCGATTGCATGGGCTTCGATGTCGGCGCGGATGCTGTCGGCCAGTTGCCGCCAGCGACCGGCATCGTCGAACAGGCTGGCAGCGCGGTCCATCGCGACCCAGCTCATCAGCTTGCCATGCACATGATGGCGCGGCGGGCCACGCATTTCCCACAAGCCCTGGTCGGGGTCCTGCCAGTGCGTGGCAACGAAATCGGCAAAGGTACGCAGCAGGCGCAGGTACTGCGTGCTCAATGGTTCGCCCAGGGTCTGGTAGAGCAGCGCGAGGTCGAGTGTCTCGCCGTAGACGTCGATCTGGCGCTGTCGGTAGGCGCCATTGCCCACCCGCACCGGCCGGCTGCCGGCATAGCCCTCGAGATGGTCGAGCACCTGCTCCTCGAGATCGCTGGAGTGGTCGATGCCATACATGATGTGCACGTCGGGCAGGGTCTGCGCGCAGGCAGTCGCCAGGAAGCCGTGGTAGCGCCGCGCCTCGCCGCTGTAGCCAAGCGACGCCAGCGCGTACAGCATCAGACTGCCGTCGCGCAGCCAGGTGAAGCGATAGTCCCAGTTGCGCTCGCCGCCGATCTCCTCGGGCAGCGAAGTCGTGAGCGCGGCCACCAGCGCTCCCGTGGGCGCGAAGGTCATGGCCTTGAGCACCAGCGCACTGCGCCGCACCGCATCCACATGCGGCCCGCTGTAGCGGCAGTAGGCGATCCACTCGCGCCAGAAGGCGGTCGTGATGGCGAGGAATTCTTCAATCCGCGCCGCCGGCGCCTGCCCGCTCACGGTGTTGCCCGCCAGTACCAGGTCGTGCTGCTGGCCCTCGGCAAGCGTGACCCGCGCCACGGCGATGCCGTCGACCACCGCGAAGGGCAGATCAGAATGCAGCGCGGGCAGCTGCGTCGCGTGCACGGCTCCGTCGGCCACGCTGAGCACCACCGCGTCGCGGGCAAAGCGCCGCGATGGCCGGTAGCGCACCTCGACATCGACCGCCCCCTGGACCGCTTCGATACGCCGCACGATCCAGTTGGGTGCGTTCAACGATACATAGTCGTGCGCGCCGGCGTCGAGCTCGCGGCCCACGGGCATGAAGTCGGTGACGCGCAGTACGCTGGCACCGACTGTGAAAGTCGTGACCAGCACGTTGGTGTCGGGCAGATACTGTCGCGTCGAAGTGGACGCACCTTGCGGACGGATCGACCAGAAGCCGCCCAGACCCGCGTCGAGCAGGCGGCAGAAGATAGGGTCGGCGTCGAAACGGCGCAGGGCAGCCCAGTCGATGCTGCCGTCCAGGCCGACGAGGGCGCAGCCGTGGCAGTCGCCGATCACGGCGTAGTCTCTGATGGGTGTGTATGTACCGGTCATTGCGTCTCGTGAAGCCGTTGGTGGGCCTGATCAAGCCCGCATCGGCGAAAAGAAATTTGTCGCTGGCGCTGGCTCAGCCTTACAGCATGCGCCAAGCAGTGACGGCAAAACGGATCAGCCCAGGCCAACGTGGCAATTTTCGCCAACTGCCCCGCTGCTGCACACGGCATGGCGCGTCTGCTCCCGTTGTCCATGCGTCGGGCGCGGCACCATCACGGCGCCGCGATCGGCCATCGCCACACTGGGCGCCGCCCGGTCCATCGGTGACGGTTCAATCCCTTCTTGGCACACGCGCAAATCAGCGATGGAAAATTTGGATAGCCTGCAAGTCTTCAATCAGTTAGTATGAATTTCCAGGGCCTTCAGGAGCAATGCCATGCCGGTCAGGGCCGTCCCCGGATCCAGCCTCTCCTATTTCCTCGTCTGCGTCGACAGCAGCGGAGACGAGCGCCATGATGACCCCGACGGGATCGACGGCCGCATGATCCCGCGCGTCAGCGCCGCACTGGCCAAGCACCCCTACACAGACGTTTTTCTCATCAGCCATGGCTGGATGGGCGACGTACCGGCTGCCATTCGGCAATACGACCTGTGGATCGGCGCGATGGCAAATTGCAGGCAAGACATCGAGCGCGCGGGCACGGTCCGTCCCGGATTCAGGCCCCTGCTGGTCGGCTTCCACTGGCCGAGCCTGCCGTATGGCGATGAGGAGTTGAGCGCCGGCACAGGCGTGTCGTTTTCCACGCCGGGCGCCGACATGGCAACAGAGCCCGACACGCAGGCGCTGATCGAGGCCTATGCCGAACGCATCGCCGACACGCCGGCCGCACGCACGGCGCTGAAAACCATCTTTGCCGCCGCCGCGGCCGACACTGCGCCGCCCGAACTGTCGCAGGAGGTCGTTGACGCATACCGGGTGCTCGACCGGGAATCGGGACTGGGCTCGGGCGGACCGGAAAACGGGCCTGGTGGCGATCGCGAACCCTTTGATCCGCAGGTCGCGTACCAGAGCGCGCTCGAAGACAGCGAGGTGAGCTTCGGCGGCTTCAGCCTCGGCCCGGTGGTCGGCCTGCTGCAAACCCTGTCGTTCTTCACGATGAAGGATCGCGCACGCAAGATCGGCGAGACCAGCGTACATGCGCTGCTGGCAAGCCTGCAGCAGGTGGCGAAGAACAAAGGAGGCGGCGATGTGCGCTTTCACCTGATGGGCCACAGCTTCGGCTGCATCGTGATGTCGGCGACACTCGCCGGCCCGCCTGCGGGAGCGACCGCAGATCCGGTGCACTCGGCGTTTCTGGCGCAGGGCGCGGTATCGTTCTGGTCCTACTGCAGCGACATCCCCCAGGCGAAGGGAAACCCCGGCTACTTTCGCGGCATCATCGACGCCAGGCGCGTCAGCGGCGCGATCGTCACGACGCAGTCGGAGCACGACACGGCCGTCTGCACGATGTATCCCAAGGCGTGTTTCGTGCGCGGCGACGTCGCGTTTGCGCCGGGCGAGTTCCCGAAGTACGGTGCACTCGGCGCCTTCGGCGCGCGCGGCCCGGGTGTCGACGCGGTCGACCTGAAGATGCGCGAAGCCGATCAACCCTACACATTCGAGCGCGGCAGGATCTACAACATCGAGAGCAGCCAGTACATCGCCGAGATGCAAAGCGTGGGTTCGGGCGCGCACAACGACATCGCCCACCCGCAGGTCGCGCACGCCATGTGGTCGGCAGTCCTGCTGTGAAGGCGTTGGCATGCACAGTGCCGGGCCACTCCCAGGGCGCCCGCACCGCAATCCATAGGGCGAAGGAATTCCTTTGAGCGAGGTCGCCGACGAACTGGCACACGCCAACGGCGTCGACGCGACGACCGGCCAGTACCTGCTGCCTGCGATGGCGTTGGACCAGATCGCCGCGCTGGCCTGCGACGAGCCCGCCAATGCCGAACGCCTGGGCGCACTGGCCAAGGCCAGCCAGGCGCTGACAACCGAACACCTCGGGCTGCCATTCGATGTGGATCCGCTTGACCTTGCGCAGGCAGGCTGGGGCATCGTTTTTGCAACGGACGAGGACGCGCAGGTCAAGACCGCGCTCGACCCGCTGATCGCGCGCCGCACCGGGCAGGTCGACGACCCCGCACGACTGAAGCTGCTTGAATACAAGACCGGTGAATCGCGCCAGCGCTGGCTGGCGCGCCATGGCGTGGCCGCCGGCAGCATCGATCCGACGCGCGTGCCGTTCTACCTGCTGGTCATCGGTTGCCCCGCGAAAATCCCGTTCGGTTTTTGCCGCGAACTGGCGGTGGAGTATGCGGTCGGACTGTTGTCGTTCGACACGCCGGCCGAATATGCGGCGTACGCCGCCAGCGTGGTCGCCATCGAGGCGAAGGAGATCCGGCCACGCGCGCGCCAGGTGAGTTTCTTCGCCACCCGCCACGGCTTCGATGCGGCGACGCAGCTCAGCGCCGACCGGTTGGTGAAGCCGCTGGCCGAAGGCACGCTGGCCGGGCGCGTGCGCTGCCAGTTCGAGTCGCTTTGGGGCGACGCTGCGACGCACGCGGCGCTGACCGAGTTGCTTGCTCGCAAGGACGCGACCGCACCCGGTTTCCTGTTCACTGCCAGCCACGGCATGGGATTCCCGCTCGGCCATGCCGATCAGCGCGCCCAGCAGGGCGCACTGCTGTGCCAGGACTGGGCCGGCCCCAAAGCTGGCGCCATCGCGCGCAACCAGTATTTCGCCGCTACCGACGTACCCGACTCGGCCAACGTCGCGGGCATGTTCGCATTCATGTTTGCCTGCTTTGGCGGTGGCACGCCGCAGCGCGACCGGTTCGCGCACAAGCCGGGCACGCAACCGCCGGCACTCGCCGATTCCGCTTTTTCGGCGGCATTGCCGCAACGGCTGCTCGCGCATCCTGGTGGCAGTGCACTGGGCTGCATCGCGCACGTCGATCGCGCGTGGAACCACTCGATCGTGCAGGCGGGCGCCGGGCCGCAGTTGATCCCGTTCGAGAACGCGATTGGCAACATTCTGGCCGGCAAGCCGATCGGCCTGGCGCTAAGGGACTTCAACGAGCGCTTCGCCGCGCTCTCGGTGGCGCTTGCCGGCATGCTCGAGCAGATCGAAGACGGCGCCAGCGTCCCCGCCGTGCAACTCGCCACCGCATGGATCCAGCGCAACGATGCCGAAGGCTATGCGCTGTTCGGCGACCCGGCCGCGCGGCTGCGGCTGGAGAAAGCGGCGTGATCGCATGACACGCGCCGCAGATCTCGAGATCGGCCTGCACCGCCGCGACGGTGCCACCTACGCGGTCGAAATCCGGCTGCTGCCACCTGGCGCCGACGAGGAGGTGCGGCCCGGCAGTGGTGCAATGGAACTGGACCTCGACGCCCTGCGCGGCGAGACCGACGACCTCGCCTATGGAGAAAGGCTCGGCGGCGCGCTGCTGGGCGACGACACCGTGCGCACAGCCTTCGCAAATGCGCTTGCGGTCGCCGACGCAGCCAACGCCGGGCTGCGGGTGCGGCTGCTGATCGGGCCAACGGCCCCGGAGCTGCATTCGCTGCGCTGGGAGGCCGCGCGCGACCCGGTCACGAAGAAAACCCTGTTCACCGGCGAAAACCTGCTTTTCTCGCGCTACATCAGCAGCAGCGGCCGCCTTTGGCGCCACGGTGCAGACCGTCCCCGAAGGCGGCCGCGCCACGCTCGCCACACTGCTGGACGCACTGCGCGAGGGATACGACGTGCTCTATGTCGTGGCCCACGGCAAGCTGATCAAGGGCGAGCCGAAGATCTATTTCGAAAAGGACGACGGCAATGCCGATGTTGTTGCCGGCGGCGAGTTGGTGGCGCAGCTGTCGGCGCTGCGCGTGCGCCCGCGCCTGGTGGTGCTCGGCTCGTGCCAGAGTGCCGGCACCGCCGACCAGCTCAACGCCGGCGGCCCCATGACGGCGCTCGGCCCGCGCCTGGCGGAGTCGGGCATTCCGGCCGTCGTGGCGATGCAGGGCACGGTGTCGATGGACACCGAAGCGGTGTTCATGGCCTCGTTCTTCCGGCAGTTCCGGCGTGACGGCGTGGTCGACCTGGCGATGTCGGTGGCGCGCACCGAGGCCTTTGTCGGCAAGCGACCGGACTGGTGGATGCCGGTGCTGTTCATGCGGCTCAAGAGCGGGCGTGTCTGGTACGAACCGGGTTTCGTGAACCAGGGCGACAACGGCTTTGACAAGTGGCGGGCGATCTGCGCGCAGGTGCTCAAGGGCGAGTTCGTGCCCATCGTCGGCCCGGAGCTGGGCGAGGATGTCTTCGGCAATTCACGTGAGCTGGCCGGACTGCTCGCCGACCGCCACGCGTTTCCGCTGGCGGCGCACGAACGCACCGATCTGGCGAAGGTCACCCAGTACATCAGCACCAATCAGAACCCCAAGTACGTGCAAGGCGCGGTGGAGGCGGGCCAGCTGAAAATCCTGGCGCAGATCGACGCGCAGCGTCAGGGCGGCAGCGGCGCGCCCTTGGCCGGCTCGCTGCCCGAATTCATCAAGCAGGCTGCAGAGCGCTGCCAGGCGCAGCCAGGCCACACCTACCGCAGCCTCACCGAACTTCCGGCAACGATCTACCTGAACGCCAGTTACGAGACGACGCTGTACCACGCGCTCAAGGCCAGCGGCCGCCAGCCGGAGGCCGTCTTCGGTGCCTGGCGTGGCGCCGAGGTGCCCAAGCGGCCGGAACCTAAGTCCGAACGCCCGCAGCCAGACGCACCCTGGGTCTACCATGTCTTCGGCGTGTACGGCAAGCCCGACACGATGGTGCTGACCGAGGACGACTTCTTCGACTACCTGATCGCCACCTCGCGCCTGGACCTGCTGCTGCCGACGCTGGTCGGCCGGCTGATGCAAAGCTCGCTGCTGTTCCTGGGATTTCGACTGGATGACTGGCGCTTTCGGGTGCTGTTTCGCATGATCGTCACGCGACCGGGCACCGGCACCATGAAGGAACTGTCGCACGTCGGCGTGCAGGTGAACCCGGACGAGCAGAGCCTGGCCGATGTCGAGCGTGCACGCAAATACATGGAGAGCTACTTCAAGGGCGGCAAGAACAATGCGCCCGAGATTTCGATCTACTGGGGCAGCGCCGGCGAGTTCCTGAAGGAACTGAACGAGCACCTGGCGCAGATGCGGCTGGAAGAGCCGGCGGCGGCGGCGCAGGCCGATAGCGATGACTTCCTCTGACAAGCGTGCGGGCGCTAACCCCTTTGTCGGTCCGCGGCCGCTGGAGACCGGCCAGCGGATTTTCGGGCGCGAGCGCGAAACGGAGGATCTGTATTACCTGCTGAGCGCGGAGCGCATCGTGCTGCTGCACTCGCCCTCGGGGGCGGGCAAGAGTTCGCTGATCCGCGCCGCCCTGGTGCCGCGGCTGCGCCAGCGCTTCGACGTGCGCGGTCCCACGCGCGTGAACACGCCGGCCCCGCCCGGGTCGGACGTGAACCGCTACGTGCGCAGCGCCAACCTGGGCTTCGAGCAGGAGCTGCCCGAAGCGCGCCGGCGACCCGACGAACTGATCTCGCGCATGACCCTGACCGAGTGCGTGATGAGCCGGCCGAAACGGCGCCTGGCGCCGCACAACCTGGTGCTGATCTTCGACCAGTTCGAGGAGATCCTCACCGCTGATCCACTGGCGCTGCAGGCCCGCCAGGAATTCTTCCGTCAGTTAGGTGAACTGCTGCAGAACCCGGGCGTGTGGGCACTGTTTGCGCTGCGCGAGGACTATCTCGCGCCGCTGGACCCGTATGTGAGCCAGGTGCCCACGCATATGAAGAACCGTTTGCGCGTCGACCTGCTCAGCCGCGAGGCGGCGACGGCGGCAATGCAGGGCACGGCTGAGCTGGGCGGGCGCAGCTTCGCGGCCGACGCCGTGGAGCAGCTGGTGACGGACCTGGCGACGGTACAGGTGCAACAGCCGGACGGCCGCTTCGAGCGGCAGGTGGGCCCGCACGTGGAGCCCTTGCACCTGCAGGTGGCGTGCCGCGGGCTGTGGGAGCGCATGCCGGCGGACGACCTGTCGATCGACCTGCAGGACATCGTGTCCTTCGGCGACGTGACGCTGGCGCTGGCGAGCTACTACGAGGACATCGTTGGCGCACTGGGCAACGCCGAGCGTGCCGCGCGCGAGTGGGTGGGCGAGAAGCTGATCACGCTGAACGGCATTCGCAGCCAGGTGCTCAAGGGCGAAGGCATGAGCGAGGGGCTGGACAACGCGCTGGTTGCGCAGTTGGTCGACGCGCATCTGGTGCGCTCCGAGCAACGCGCGGGCGCGGTCTGGTACGAGCTGGCGCACGACCGTCTGGTCGATCCGGTGCGCCGTTCAAATGCGCAATGGTTCGATTCCCACCTGCACCCGGTTCAGCGCCAGGCCGCGCTGTGGGCTCGCGAGAGCAGGCCGACCGGCCTGCTGGTGCTGGGC
>JBBKVW010000084.1:0-22919 GCA_037968655.1 Burkholderiaceae bacterium | reverse complement strand
GTGAGCAGATTGTCGCCATGCAGATGCGCGACATCGCGGGCGATCAGCGCGCCCTTGGCGTTGAACCAGGGACCTTTGCCGATGCGGTCGCGCGCATCGACGACCGGCGTGGTGCTGGTCCAGCCGGTGCTCAGGTAAGCGCGCCAGCTGCGCGCGCCGGCACCGGCCGACGCCGCGAGCTTTTGGCAATGGGCATCCGCGCCGGCCAGGCCGCCGAGGTTGGCCCCATTGCCGGGCCCTGCGCTGGTGACAAAGAAGCCCATCGGCCCGCTCGATGGCGTGGTGGCGCAAGAGGCCAGCAGTGCCACGGCAGCGCAGGCTTTCAGCGCGCGGAAAAGATTCTTGGAAATTCTGTTCATGCTTGTCCTCCTGGTGTGTGGCGGTGTGAAGGATGACCGCCTGCGAACCAGTATCGCACCGCAGATCGCAAGCAGACAAGCGCCGCAGTGTGCCTGGCCGCAGGCCGCCCTGTTGCTGGCCAGACGTTGACCGTGTCGTTGGCACTTCTGTGGCCGGCCAACCTGTGTGTCAGAGGTGGCATCGCCTTGTGGTGCGCTGCTGTCCGACAGGATGTCGGCATCGTGTCGGACAGTCAGCGCGAGCGCCTGTCAGCACAATCGATCTGCGTGTCCTGCGCTTTTGGCCCCACGGGGTCTTGAACTGGAGATCCATCATGATTGACAAAACCCGTACTATCACCGCCGCTGTCGCCACGGCCGCGTTGCTTTCCCTTGCTGCCTGCGGAACCCAGCCCGCGAACCAGGGCGGTGCAACGCAGAGCAGTTATCCATCCAGCACTGGCGCCAACGTCGCCTACGCCCGGTATGGTGTGGTCCAGTCGATCGACCTGGTGCAGCAAGAGAGCAAGAGCGGTATCGGTGCCGGCGCCATCGTCGGGGCTGTCGTCGGAGGCGTTCTGGGCAATCAGGTCGGCAAAGGTGACGGCAAGACAGCTGCCACCGTGCTCGGCGCTGCAGGCGGAGCCTATGCCGGAAATGAGGTACAGAAGCGGAACCAGCAATCGCAAGCACCCGATGCCCTGCGCATCAACGTGCGGCTGAACGACGGGGCCTATGTCGCGTTGACACAGGACGCGGCTGACGACATTCGTGTCGGCGATCGCGTCGTGGTGCAGAACGGCGTCGCACGCCGCTATTGATGCAGGCCTGAGATGGGCGCGGATTGACTTGCAATGCCCCTTTCCACAAGTGTGCCAAGGCGCTTGGTGTACTGGGGCGGTGATACAGGTCAATCCTGCTGCCGGCAAAGCGAAGTCGCAATCGCGCCAGATCGTTTGAGCCGCGCTGCGCGTGCTCCTGACCAAACATGTCCGATGCGCACCATCGTGGGCGCCTTGGCGCAGAGCGGGCGTGTGGCGAGATGTGCTTCTCATCGGCGATTGCGAGGATGTTCGCTTGCCTTGCGCTCGTTCCCGTGCTTGTAGTTGCCGGTGATACGTGCCATCAACTGCTGGGAGTCAGCGCTTTGTTCATCCATGACCGCTTGCTTGAAGTCGTCGGCGTCGTGGCCACGCAGTGTCGACGCCAGGCGGCCGCGATGAAAAATCTCGACTTCGCCGCTTTTTCGAACTCGAAAGGTGAAGCCGAGCTTGTGGGGTTGAAGTGGTTCGGGCATTTCGACGCGTCTCGAAGGATCAAGACCGTGTTGTGCGAGGTCTAGCGCGAAGCGGGGCGGATGCTGCAGACGATCCGATGGGCCAGCATGCTCGATGTGGTGCTTGGACGAATGGCATGACGCCGGCCACGCGGGTTTCATCGCGCACGATGTTGGGTGCCCAAGCCCGCTGTGATGAACAACGCAGTTGCCGCGCTCTGCACGTCGGCCGTGTGCCATGTGCCGGGTTCGTTGATGAGTACTGGCCGGGACTCAAGGTGAAGGTCGACAAGGACCCATCCGCGCCCTCCTGATGCAGGGTCATCGAACCTGAGGTGCAAACTACTAACTCGCTTCCCTGTGGATGCATCTCCCACATGTCCCAGGATTCGTTGAACGCATGCATGCTCACCACAGTCGGCCCTCGGCGCCGTCTTTGGCGTGACGGCTGGCGTAGACGGCGTACCAATCCATCGCGCCGGTGAACGTGGGCATAGTGGTATTGAGGAATCAGGGTGCGAATTTGTCGTATGGCGTATGTATGCAGCGTGGCCAAATGGGTAGAAACCTGGCGCATTTTCCGCTGCAGAAATGAGTCACCGTCGCCTGCGTTGATAGCGCTGATCATCTGGTCGCCGACCCGAACGCGGACGGTCGCATCAGGCATCCGCAAGTCAATCCTGTTGCGCGCAATACTGCTGGTACAAGGCGCTGGCCCGCGCCGTCGCCACCCCCGGCTTCCCGTCCCCGATGACGCGCCCGTCGATCTTGGTCACCGGCGTTACGCCGCCAAGCGTGCCGGTGACAAACGCCTCCTTCGCCGAGTACACCTGCGCAAGCGTGAAGTCGCATTCGCGTACGACGCCGCCTGCCCCCTGCCAGGCGCGGATGACGTTGCCCTGCGTGATGCCCTTGAAGCTGAACAGGCCGCTCGAGGTCCAGATTTCGTCGTCACCGCGCACGATGAAGAAGTTGGTGCTGTTGCAGCTGGCCACGAAGCCACGCGGGTCCAGCATCAGCGCCTCGTCGGCGCCCAGGTTGATGGCCTGGATCAGCGCCTGGATCAGGTTCAATCGGCTGTGCGAGTTCAGCCGCAGGTCGAACACATCGGGGCCGCTGGTGCGGTAGGTCGATGTCATCAATGACAGGCCGCGCGCGCGGGTCTCAGGCTTGGGCGTCTTGTATTCGGCAACGATGACGACGGTGGCCTTGCCGATGACGAAGCGCGGGTCCTGGTTCGGGGTTTTCTTGATGCCGCGGGTGACCATCAACCGCAAGTGCGCGCCGTCCGTCATGCCGTTGCGCTCCAGCGTCTGCCGGAGCGCCTGCTCCATCGCCTGGCGGTCCATGCCGATGTCGAGTGCGATGGACATTGCGCCCTCATACAGGCGGTCCAGGTGGGCCGGCAGGCTGATGAGCTTTCCTTTTACGAGGCGCAGGCCCTCCCAGATGCCGTCGCCGAGCACGAAGCCGCTGTCGAACACCGAGACCCTGGCTTCGTTGCGCGGGAAAAATTCGCCATTCACGTACACCAGCACGGAATCATTGCGGGGGTCTGCGGCGTAGCCTTGGGCGCTTTCGGAGGAGGTATTGGTCATGATCGGTGTGTGGATGTTGCTTCGCGGTGTGCGCTCTTGGTCGGCGAGGGCTTTGACGGGCTCAGCGCGAACGGGTCAATTGGTCATTGGCGTCCCGCTAGAAATGGAACTCGTTGTGCCGCGCCAGAAACGCCTGGGTGCGGGCCTGTTGCGGGTTCTTCAGCACCTCGTCGGGTGTACCTTGCTCGTGAATGACGCCGTCAGCGATAAACAGCACGCGGTTGGCGAAGTGGTAGGCAAAACCCAGCTCGTGCGTGACCAGCAGCATGGTGCGGCCTTCCTCGGCCAGCGCCCGGATGGTGCGCAGCACCTCGCCCACCAGTTCCGGGTCCAGCGCCGAGGTGGGTTCGTCGAACAGCAGTAGCTCGGGTTCCATCGCCAGAGCGCGAGCGATGGCCACGCGCTGCTTCTGGCCGCCGGACAAGCGGGCCGGGTAGGTGTCGGCCTTGTCTTCCAGGCCGACGCGCGCCAGTTGCGCCTGTGCCTTGATCTGGGCTGCTGCGCGGTCCATCCCCTTGACGGTGCGCAGGCCTTCCATGACGTTGCCGATCGCCGTCATGTGCGGGAACAGGTTGAACTGCTGGAACACCATGCCCACGCGCTGGCGCACCTGGGTCAGTTCGCGCTCCGTGTAGATCGTCTCAAGCTTGCCACCCGACGCCGGGCGTTCGGTGCCGACCATGCTCCCGGCCAGTTCAACGCGCCCGGCGGTCGGCTTTTCCATGAAGTTCAGGCAGCGCAGCAGCGTGCTCTTGCCCGAGCCCGATGCGCCGAGGATGGCGATGCGGTCGCCCGGCGCTACCTCGAGGTCGATGCCGCGGATGATCTCGTCCTTGCCGAAATGCTTGCGCAGTCCGGTCACGCGCAGCAGCGGCTTGTTGGGGGTGTCGGTGGTCGTCATGCGGGAAATGGAGTGCTCAGTCGCCCTCGCGCAGCTTGCGCTCCAGGGCGTAGGTGGCCTGCACCAGCGGGTACAGGAAGACGAAGAACAGCAGCGCGATGACGGTATAGGCCTCGATCGGGTTGTAGTTGATCGAGGCGATCAGCTTGCCCTGTTGCAGCAACTCGACATAGGCCACGGCCGAGGCCAGCGTCGACATCTTGAAGATCTCGATCGCGCGGTTGGTCAGTGCCGGCAACATGCGCTTGACGGCCTGCGGCAGGATGATGCGGCGCATCGCCTGGGCCTGTGTCATGCCCAGCGCCTGCGCGCCTTCCCACTGGCCGCGTTCGAGCGACTGGATGCCGGCACGGAAGATCTCGCCCGAAAACGCAGCCGAATTGAGCGAGATGCCCAGCGCCGCCGCCATCAGGGGGCTGATCTCGAACGGCACCAGCATCGGCAGCGCAAAGTAGAACCACAGGATCTGCACCAGCACCGGCGTGTTGCGGAAGAACTCGACGAAGGCGCTGGCCGGCAGATAGAGCCATTTGCGCGTTGAATACCGACCCAGTCCGACCAGCAGGCCGAACGAAAGGCCCAGCACCAGGCAGATGACAAATATGCGCAACGTGCCGGCAGCGCCGGCCAGCAAGGCTTCCGGATTCGCCCAGACGGCTGCAAAGTTCCACTTGATGTCCATGGCCGGCCGTGTTCGCGGTCAATGCACGGTGGTCTCGCCGCTCACGGCCAGACGCCGCTCGATGCGGTGCACGACCAGGCTGACGGCATAGATGACGGTGAAATAGATCAATGCCGTGACGGTAAATACTTCGAGCGGGCGGAAAGTCTTTTGCGCCAGTTCGTTGGCCTGGAACAGCAGGTCGGCGTACGACACGGTGGCCACCAGCGTGGTGGTCTTCATCAGCTCGATGGAGCGCTCCATGAAGGCCGGGATCATGCGCTTGACCGCCTGCGGCAGGATCACGCGGCGCATCGCCTGCGCGCCGCTCATGCCGAGCGCGCGCGCCGCTTCGCTCTGGCCGCGGTCGATCGACACGATGCCGGCGCGGAACACCTCGGCGAAGACCGCCGCCGACTGGATCGAGAAGGTCAGGGCGGCGGCGATGAACGGAGTCATCTCGACCTGGATCAGGATCGGCAGCGCGAAGAAGAACCAGAACAGCTGCACCAGCGGTGGCGTGGTGCGAAAGAACTCGATCAGAAAGCCTGCCGGCCATGACAGGCTGCGCAGCCGCGACAGGCGCAGCAGCGCCAGTCCCAGCCCAAGCGGAATGCCCAAGGCCAGCGCCGTGCCGGTCAGCTTCAGCGTGTTGACCAGGCCCGCCGCCAGCATCCCGGAGTTGGCCAGGACGGGCGTGAAATCCCACTGGTACATGTGTGGCGGACCTGAGTCAGTCTGCGGTTACTGGAGTACCTTCATGCTGCGCATTGCGGTAGTCGCCTTGGGGCGGCCCGGCGTCTCATAGCATTTCCTTCATCACTGCCGGAGAGGCCTTCGGGTCCAGGCCGAAGCTGACCAGGAACTCCTCGTACCACCTCTGGGTGTCACCGTTCTTGTAGTGGGTTGCGAAGGCGTTGTCGACGAAGTCGCGGAACGGCTTGTCATCCTTGCGCAGCGCGGCACTGGAGGCCTGGAACTTGGCCGGCTTGGGCACCACGATCTTGCCACTGCCCAGGGCCTTGCGCGCCACCAGCAGCGGCGGGTGGAACAGGCACACGGCGTCGGCCCGGCCAGCCTGGAATGCGGCGATGGCCTCGGCGTTGCCGGGGAAGCGCTGGATGGTTGCCTTGGGTGTGTTCTCGGTCACGAACTTGTCCATGCTGCTGGCCTGGGGCACCGCGATGCGCACGCCGGGCTTGTCCAGGTCGCTCCACTGCGTGGCCTGCAGGTCGTCGCGCGCCAGCACCGCCAGCGAGTAATACAGCAGCGGCGCCTGCGGAAAGTCGACCGCCTGCGCACGCTCGGGCGTGGCGTCGAGCATGTACATGATGTCGATCTTGTTGGCCTGCAGCGCGGCGATCGCCGTACCCCAGGTGACTTCGACAGTTTCGAGCTTGACGCCGAGCGCGCCAGCCATGGCCTTGCCCATCGAGATGCCGAAGCCGGCCGACCATTCGCCGGTCTTGGGATCCTTGGAGAACCAGGGCGGCGCCTGGGTCACGCCGATGCGCAGCGCGCCGCGTTGCTTGATCTGGTCCAGCGTGCCGCCCGACTGGGCGCGGGCCGTGGCGGGAATGACCAGTGCCAGGGTGCTGGCGGCGATGCCGCCGAGGGCGGTCCTGCGATCGAATGTCATGTCAAGTCTCCTGCGGTGGGTGGTAAATCGAATGGGTTGGCGAATCGGACAAAGGCCTCGGTGCGCTTGGCGCCGCGGCCCATGTGGTTGCTGATCTCACGTTGCATCGCCGCCAGATCATTGCCTAGCGCAGCCTGCACATAGCTGTCGTGGGCGTCGCGCCGTGGGCCGCGTGTGGCATGGGCGCGGTGGTGCGCCGCCCAGTACAGCTGCAGTCGTCCGCGCAGGCCGTGCCAGCTGCGCTGCAGCATGCGATGGCCGCTGGTTTCGTAGACCAGGCCGTGCAAGTCGAGTTCGGCCTGGATGCTGGCGCGGTCGTCACCGGCGTCGATGGCGGCACTGAGCAGGGCATTGCGCCGCTGCAGTTCCTGGGCAAACCGGTCGTCGCGCTGCTCCCAGGCCTGCTCGAAGGCGAAGCGCTCGAGCGCGATGCGCATCGAATAGATCTCGTGGATGTCCTGGACCGACAACGTGATCACATGGGTGCCGGTGTAGGGCACGGTGACCAGCAGGCCTTCCTCGATCAGTTCGCGCAGCGCTTCGCGCAGTGGACCGCGGCTGACGTCGAACTGCGTGGCCAGCGTGGTCTCGACCAGTGCCGTGCCGGGCGCCAATTCGCCGGCCAGGATGGCGGCGCGCAGGCGTTCTGCGATGTACTGGCGGAAGGTGTTCTTGGGCAGGCGATCGATCCGCAAGCCGCTGCTACCCGCGGCGACCGACACAGGGTCGATGTTGACCGTGGGCAAGGCGAGCAGATGCGAGGGCATGATGGTTGATGATCGATTGTCAACAATGTAGTCCGAATGCTGGGCTTTTTGATGAGGGATTACCCCGAGTGCAGGGAAACAGTACGGATCGTGCCGGCGCCGGTATCGCTCGCGTCGACCAGCAACCCGACATCTGCGGCGATGCACACCGATGCCAGCGCCCGCCATTGCGCCTGCGATACGACCAGCACCGGAACATGCTGGCCATACAACTCCGAGGCCACGATGCTGCCGAGCCCGACGATCAGGTCGGGCGCGCGCATGACGATGGCGGCCGGGCCGGTGCCATTGCGAATCGCCTCTGCCAATACGCTGCTGCTCGAACTCGAACCCTTGGCGCGCGCCATCAGCAGCACCCGCCCGCCAAGTGACAGGCCATGCTGGGCATGTCCGGTTTCGATGATCCGACCGCGTTCGGCGTCGTATCCACCCCAGAAGCTCAGCGGCTCGTCCAGCAGCAGCGGCTGGCCCTGGCCGCGCCCTGTGACGACAGCCAGCGCTGACCAGGACCGGCTGCGAGTCCGGGCCTGGGTACGGGTGTCAGCGGGCATCGCGCACCACCTCGCCAGCGATCGCCGACATCACGCACTCGCGCAGGCTGCCGAATGCCACCTCGACGCCGATATTGGCCGGCGCGTAGTGCGCCCACTTGCCCGAGTTCGTCATGATCAGGCCGCTGGTCTGTCGCATCACCGGTGTGATGTAGGTGCAGGTATCGGTGACCGGGGTGATGCCGCGCTCTTGCAGCGCCGCCAACTTGCCGGATTGCTCCAACTCCCAAAGAATGAAGCGGCTGGTGTTGACGTAGAAGTCGATGTGCGGCCGAGCCGGGTGTTCGCCCAGCAGGCGCAGCAACTGGTCAAATTCCGCCAGCGAGAAATGCGGCGTGCCGACGCTGACGGCGGCCAGCTTGTCGCCGGGTCGGCCAGTGCCGAGATCGGCGCGGATCTGGTCCAACTGTGCGCGTGACACGGTGATGGTCTTGACCGCCCGTTGGCCAGCAAATGCCGCCGCGCGCGTGGGTGCCTCAGGCGTGATGCCCACCGCATGGAACATCGCTACTGCGCCAGTCGTCGCGCAAGCGGCTCCCAGCGCCTTGAGTTCGTCTTCGCTGGTGTCGGCCGGCAGGCCGTCGAAAACAGGAATGCCTGCACTGGCGCGTCGGCCGGCAAACAGGCCCAGCGCAGCGAAAAAGATGTCGCGCCCGTCCGGGTCGGTTGGAAAATCCCGCAGCCGGAACAACACCTGGCCGCGCCGGTTTTCGGTCACATGCAGGCCGCAATGGGGCGCGCGCCCGGTCAGTGCGGCGCACAGGTCCATGAAGTCCCCGTAGCGATTGGTGCGAGCGCCCAGCACCGAATTGGCGAACACGATGGCATTGGATTCGGCCCATGCGATCTGCTGTCCGAACCGGGGCCGGTTGCGTGCCTGGTAGGGCGCGCAGGTGAAGGTCGATTCGCACCCCAGTTCCAGATGCGCCTGCATCAGACGCTGCGCTTGTACGCGCACGGTGTCTGTACCGCGAAACAGCTCGGGGTGGATAAGGTCGAGCGAACCGACATTCAAAGTGGTTGGCACCACAACTTGACCACCACCCGCGACCAGCCGCTCGACGAAGTCCAGCGAGGCCTGCCCGTGGTACAGGCAGCCATCGATGTGGGCACTGGTGATATCGAGCAGCCGGTCGGCGCCCATCAACGCGGCTGAACGGACCAGTACACGCATTGCCAGCGCCGCCGCTGCACCATGCGCACCGTCCAGACGCGCCCGGTCATCGTCACTCAGCTCAATCATGCAGCGATGGTAAATGACACCTGGCGCCAGGCGTCAGGGCAATGCCGTCGCCTCTCTTGCGCAGGGGGCGCTGGCCCCTGTGATACGCGATCGTCAGTCCGCCTGGAATCCCGACGCCTTGATCGGCGGGCCCCAGGCCGCCTTGTCGTTGGCCAGGCGCTTGACCATGTCGTCGGCGCTGCTGGGCGAGGCCGACAGGCCCAGGCTGGCAAGGCGCTCGACCAGATCGGGCGCCTTGAGCGCCGCCTGTAGCGAGGCATTGATCTTGTCCACCGTGGCCTTGGGCATGTTTGGGGGCCCGAACACGCCGAACCAGGCCAGCGCATCGATGTCGATGCCCTGTTCCTTGAAGGTCGGCACGCCGGGAAAGGTCGGGTTGCGCTGCGAGCCGCTAAGCGCCAGGATGCGCAGCTTGCCGGCCTTGTGGTATTCGGCAAATTCAGCCGGCGTGTCAAAGCCGACCGGTATCTGCCCACCCAGCAGGTTGGTCACCAAAGGTGCGCCGCCTTGAAATGCCACATGGGTGAGCTTTACCTTGGCGGCTCCGGCCAGCATCTCGCCCATGAAGTGGGGCATGGAACCGGCAGCGGGTGATCCATAGTTGGCCTTGTCAGGGTTGGCCTGGAACCAGGTGATCAACTCCTTCATGTCCTTGGCCGGTGTGCCGGGACCGGCGGCAAGCGCCAGCGGAAAGGTGACGGCATTGCCGATGGGCGTGAAATCGTTTGTTGTGTCGTATTTGATGCTCTTGAACACCATGGGCTGAACGACCATCACCGCAAACGGAACCACCATCACGGTGTTGCCGTCGGGCGGCGCGTCCTTGACCATCTGCGCGGCGATGCGGCCACCGGCGCCGGGTTTGTTCTCGACCAGCACCGGAACGCCCAGCGTGTCCTTCATCTTGTCGGCCAGCAGACGCGCGGTGGTATCGGCCGAGCCGCCCGGCGGGAAGCCGACAACCAGGCGCACCGGGCCGGTTTGGGCAGCGAGGTTCTGGGCAAACGACAGTGCGAGTGCGAGCAGGCCGAGTCTGAACTTCATGGGACGTCTCCGATAGCCTTGAAGCAAGGGTGGGGCAGTTTAGCGCCGCGCTCGCCGTTTAAGTCCCCCGAAGGGGCCGATGACGACCAAGTTGCGGGTAAGTCCCTAGGCTGAGCCCAGGCCGGCATTGCGCGATGGTGGCACTGGCGCCGATGCGGGCGCGCTGCTAGCGCGCTATGTCGTTGAGCGCCCAGTCGTAGTCCAGATAGCGGATGCGTATCGAACCTTTGCGTATCTGCTGGCGATCGGCCGCCGGCACACCCAGTGCGTCGAAATAGCGCAGCACCAGGTCGTCGAGCTTTCGGATGCCGCGCTGGCCCTTTTGGAAATCGTCGATGTACCACTTGAAAATCTCATTGAGCTCGACACGGCCATCGGCAAAGCGGTTGCGGCTGCGGTCTGACATGAAGCGTGCCATGCCGTCTTCCAGCTGCTCGTCCAGCACCTGCGCCCGAAACGCTTCGGTTCGCAATGCCGGGCAGCCGATGGACGCGCAATTGAGCGCGGCATGCACTCGCCAATCCGCATAGCGCGGGCGCAACTGCTCGTGTTCGATCCAATCCAGATGGCGCTCCTCGCCCAGCAGCCGGAAAAACTTCTTCTTCCAGGGACTCTGGAACAGGCTCCCCAGCTCCTTGATGGATTTCAGGTTCGGGTATCGGCTCAGGATCAATGTGACCGTGAAGCCGTTGTAGGCATTGATCAGGAAGGCCATCTGCTGTGGCGGCGTGAAGGCCGCAAACTCGGCCGCAGTGACTGCTGACCAGCGCTCCAGAACCTTCTTGAGGGCATCGTGATCAAGTGCAAACGCTTTGTAGTCGACCCGTGATTGCTTGTTGTCGGGTAACCAGGAAACATGTTTTTTCAGCAGCGCGTCCCATGCCGCGTAGCCGTGGTCAAAGCCCTGCGCGTCCTGGGACCAGGCCGGCAACTGGCAACTGGCGCCGGCCAGCATCAGCGCCGACAGCATGGTGCGTCGATCGATCCGCATCACATCAGCTCCGTTTCCAGTCGTGGTACTTGCGCACCCATTGCAGCAACCTCTCAGGTTGATGCGCCTTCTTCCATTCGCCGGCTGCATATTTGTTGGCCTCGGACCAGGTCGGATAGGTGTGGATGGTGCCCAGGATCTTGTTCATGCCCAGCCCGTGCTTCATGGCCAGCACGTATTCGGCCAGTAGTTCGGCCGCGTGCGAGCTGACGATGGTGACGCCCAGGATCGTGTCCTTGCCCGGCACCGTCAGCACCTTGACGAAGCCGTGGGCCTCGCTGTCGGCGATGGCACGGTCCAGGTCGTCGATGCCGTATTGCACGACCTCGTAGGCAATGTCCTGTTCCTTGGCCTCCTGTTCATTCAGGCCGACCCGCGCCACTTCGGGGTCGATGAAGGTGGCCCAGGGAATCACCGAATAGTCGGCCTTGAATTTCTTGAAGTCACCAAACAGCGCATTGACCGCTGCATACCAGGCCTGGTGCGCGGCGGTGTGGGTGAACTGATAGGGCCCCGCCACATCGCCGGCGGCATAGATATTGGGATAGACCGTCTGCAGATACTCGTTGGTCTCCACCGTCTTGTGGGTCGTGATGCCCAGCTCTTCCAGACCGTAGCCGGTCAGCCGCGCCGCGCGGCCCACGGCAACGATCAGCGCGTCGAACTCGATCCGGATTTCCTGTTCGTCGTGCTCCACGATGATGGACTTGACGCCGCCATTGTTCTCGCAGCGCAATGCCTTGTGCGATACCAGCACTTGCGCGCCGTCATCCTGCAAGGCCTGGCGTGCAAGCTCGGACACTTCCGCGTCCTCGCGCATCATGATGCGCGGCGCCATCTCGATCTGGCTGACCTGGGCGCCCAGGCGCGCAAACGCCTGCGACAATTCGCAGCCAATGGGGCCGCCACCGAGCACGACGATGCGCCGCGGCATTTCGTCCAGTTCAGCGAAGCGGTCCCACAAGGTGTCGCTGGTCACGTAGTCGACGTCATCCAGGCCTGGTAACGGCGGGACGAATGGGCGCGCCCCGGCGGCGATCACGATGTTGCGGGTGGTGAGCCGCTGGCTGTTACCGTCATGACCCTTGATCTCCACCGTCCAGGGATTGACGATGGTGGCATGACCTAGCTGCACGTCCACGCCCAGGCCGGTGAAGCGCTCGACGCTGTCGTGCGGCGCGATGTCGGCAATGATCGTGTGGATACGCGCCATCAGTTGCTTGAAGCTGACTTTTGCGGTGGCGCCCGTCAGTCCGTAGTTCTCAGCATGCCGGATCTGGTGCTGCAGCTTGGCGCTGCGGATCAGCGCCTTGCTCGGCACGCAGCCGAAGTTCAGGCAGTCCCCGCCCATCTTGTGCGACTCGACCAGCGTCACCTTGGACTTGACCGCGGCGCCGATCAAGGCTGCAACCAGGCCGCCGGCACCAGCGCCGATGACGACCAGATTGCGATCAAAGCTGGTGGGGCGCACCGCCTTCCAGCGCGCAAACACCTTTTGCCGCTTGACGATCTCGACGATCTTCCTGGCCAGCAAGGGAAAGATGCCCAGCAACACGAAAGCGCCGATCAGTCCCGGCGAGAGAATCGATCGCAGCGAATCGATCTGCGCGATCTCGGTGCCCGCATAGACATAGGCCACCGTGCCGGCAAACATGCCGAGCTGGCTGACCCAGAAAAAGGTCCGGGTCTTCATGCGCGTCAGACCCATCAGCAAATTGAGCACGAAAAACGGAATCGCCGGAATCAGGCGCAGCGTGAACAGATAGAAGGCACCGTCGCGCTCCATGCCCTTGTTGACCTCGGCCAGGCGGCGACCAAAGCGCGATTCGATCGAATCGCGCAGCACATGGCGCGCGACCAGCATTGCCAGCGTGGCGCCCACTGTGGACGCGAAAGACACGACGATGATGCCCAGCACCAGCCCGAAGCCCGCGCCAGCCGCCAGCGTCATGATGGCCGCGCCTGGGAGTGACAGCGCGGTGACGGCGACATAGATCGCGAAAAACACCAGCGTCACCATGACGGGTTTTTGTTCGAACAGCGTAGCAAACTGTTCCTGGCTCTGCTTGACGAAGTCCAGGCTGAAATAGCGCCCCAGGTCGAAAGCGAAGAAGGCCGCTACCGCGGCCAGGACGGCAACCAGGAGCAGGATTTTTTTTGGACTCACGTGCGTGCAGCGCTTTTTGGTTATGGCGGGTTATGGCGCGCGCCATGCGCAGGCACCGGGATATTTCAAATAGTCGTCGACCGGCCTGCATTCTTACACTTTGACGTCTTGTACCGTCGCGCCCCCTTGCGAACGGGGGGGGCAGGCGATCGGCTGCGTTGGCGGTTGCGCACAGACAACAGCTGTTGCTTGTGCGGCAGGTCGCAACCCAGGGAAAGTTCCGCCCAACGGCTGCCAGCAGCTGCCGGTCTCGCATCATTCGGTGGCAAGAAAGCGCATGTCCGACAGCGCTGGATCGATCGGTCTGACCGAAGCGATGACGGCATCGACGCGGGCTGCTGGCGGTCCACGGCGGCACCAGTCCAGCAGCGCCTGCACGGCTTCAGAAGGACCTTGCACCAAGGCTTCGACCCGACCGTCACGGCGATTGCGCACCCAGCCCCGGAGTTGCAATGGAGCGGCTGCCTCCAGCAGCGACGCGCGAAAACCCACGCCCTGGACCCGGCCAGTGATGTCCAGGTGCATGCAGCTCAGCTTGGGTATTGCTTGCATATGGCGGCACAATCATTGCACAGAGGATGGCGGTCGACGGGCGATCGACGGCCATTTGCGAACTGCGCAAAGGAGGATGGTTGATGACACGGTATTTGGCTGCCTACGGGGCTTGCATGGTGGTGATGCTCGTGCTCGATGTTGTGTGGATCGGCCTGATCGCCAAGCCAATATACCGCCAGGGCATTGGCCATCTGATGGCGGCGCAGTTCAATGGCCTGGCCGTTGCAGCCTTCTACCTGGTCTATGGCGTGGGCCTGATGTTTTTCGTGGTGGCGCCCGACGGCGCCAGCACCGCGTGGGGCCGCACGCTGCTGGCCGGGGCCCTGTTCGGCCTGGTGGCGTATGCGACCTACGACCTGACCAATCTGGCGACGCTCAAAGATTGGCCGCTGCGCCTGGCGCTGATGGACATCGCCTGGGGTGGCATCGCCAGCGTGTCGGCTGCGGCTGCCGGCAAGTGGGCGTTTGATCGTATGGCCGTTGGCGCTTGATCGCCTTGACCCTTTTGTGCCAACATTACGGCAGACATATTTCCGGTGCACGCCATGACCTCAGCCCTGCTGGTAATCGATGTGCAACGCGGCCTGTGCGAAGGCGCACACGCATCGTTTGAATCGCACGAGGTGATAGCGCGCATCAACCAGGCTGCGGCACGCGCACGCGCCGCAGGTGCACCAGTTATCTTCGTGCAGCATGAGACCAGCACGGGCATGTTTGCGCTTGGCAGCGACACCTGGCAACTGGCCGAGGGCTTGCACACCGAGGCTGGCGACCTGATGCTGCGCAAGGCGACGCCGGATGCATTTCACAAGACCGAGTTACAGCAACTACTGCACCAGCGCGGCGTGACCGAACTCGTCATTTGCGGCATGCATTCCGAATTTTGCGTCGACACCACCACGCGGCGTGCTGCGGCCCTGGGCTTTCCGGTGCTTCTGCTGGCGGACGCGCATACCACTGAAGACAAGCCGCATCTGTCAGCGCTGCAGATCCGACGCCATCACAACGAGACCTTGTCGCAGGTGGTCAGTTTCGGACCACGGATCCGTGCCATCGACACCGAGGCCGTGCAGTTTGCCAACTGAGTTGGTACGGCGGCGGGGCGTCCCTGGCCATTTTCAATTGTCCTATTGACAGAACAATTGCGCTGTTGCATCATCATTTTGTCGATCGGGGCGCGTACAGGTGTGAGGCTCCGTGCGCAGGTCTGGCGGCTTGCCGAGGATCGCCATGGCTGTGTCAAACCGCACGAGATGAAGGGCAAACCAAGTGGAACTTTCCTCCAAGACCAGTCGCCAGCTGTTCACCGATTTCAAGGCCAACCCGACGCGCAAGCGATTCGGTTTCGGCAACATGCCGGCGCTGATCAATATCGACCTGCAAAAGGCCTATACCTGTGTGGGCGAGTTCGCCACCGCCTACGAAACCGACCCAAAGCAGATCGATCATGTCAATGCCTTGGCCGACGCGTTTCGCGCCAAGGGGTTCCCTGTGGTGTGGACCTATGTCGCCTACATGGAGTCGGGCGAGGACTGCGGCGTCTGGGGCACCCGCACCAACACGCCGGACTCGCTGCAGAACATCAAGGTCGGTGCCCGGCGCTCCGAATTCGATGACCGACTGAAGATCGACAAAGTGCGCGACATCATCGTCAACAAGCGCATGGCGTCGGCATTCTTTGAAACCAACCTGGGATCGATCTTCACCTTCCACAAGGTCGATACGATCGTGATCACCGGCGGATCAACATCCGGTTGCGTGCGTGCGACGGTGGTCGACAGCCTGTCACGCAGCTTTCGCACCATCGTGCCCGAGGAATGCGTGGCCGACAAGCACGAGGGGCCACATTTCGCCAACCTGTACGACATCGCGGTCAAGTATGCCGATGTACTGTCGGTGCAGGAGACGCTGGCGCAACTGGACCGGGTTGCGGCTGCAAAAGGAAGCGGACAGTGATGCGCGACCCCGGTCTGTACGACTACCTGCCGTACCAGCACCGGCCGCAAATCCGCTGGCCCGGTGACGCCCGGGTTGCGTTCTGGGTCGCGCCCAATATCGAGTTCTACGAACTCGATCCGCCGCGCAACCCGGCGCGGGCCGCCTGGGCCAGGCCCGCACCCGACGTACTCAACTACACCTACCGCGACTACGGCAACCGGGTCGGTGTCTGGCGCATGCTGGACGCGATGAAGCGCTGCAATATGCGCGGCAGCGTGTCGCTCAACGTGGCAGTGTGTGAGCACCACCCCGAGGTGATCCAGGCCTGCGCCGAAAATGGCTGGGAGTTCTATTCACACGGCACCTACAACACACGCTACCTGATGGGCATGAGCGAGGCGCAGGAACGCTCGGTCATTCAGGACTCGATCGACACTATCCGCAAACACACCGGCCAGAAGCTTGACGGCTGGTTGGCACCGGCGCTGACCTACACCGACAACACGATGAACCTGGTTGCCGAGATGGGCTTGACCTATGTCTGCGACCTGTTCCACGACGATCAGCCCGGCGCGGTGAAGGTCAAGCAGGGGCGGCTGATCAGCGTTCCGTATTCACTGGAGATGAACGACGTCATCGTCTACAACGTCAACCTGGTGTCGCCGCGGCGTTACGCCGACATCCTCAAGCGCCAGTTCGACCGGCTGTATCAAGAAGGCGAGACATCGGGGACGGTCATGTGCATCCCGCTGCATCCTTATCTGGTCGGGCAGCCCTACCGGATGGCTGCGTTCGAAGAGGCCCTGTCGTACATCACCAGCCACGACAAGGTCTGGCTGGCTACCGGCCGTGAGATCGCCAAACACTTCAGCGACCACTACTACGACGCCTTCGCGCAGGCCAGCCAGACTGTGGGAGAGGCGCCATGAACCCCCGTTCCTTTTCGCCGAGGCAGCGCACTGCGATTGCCGGGGCGCAGGTGTCGCCATGACGATTCCCGACAGCTATCTGCAATACCCGCAGCGCCGCCACGGCATGGACCATGATCGCTACGCCTGGTCCATGCTGCCCCGGCGCAAACCGGTTGCCTGGCCCGACGGCGCACGCGTCGCGTTGTGGGTGGTGCCGGCGCTCGAGTGGTTTCCGCTCGACATGAAGGGCGTGCCGTTCAAGCCGCCCGGCGCGATGCAGACCGCCTATCCGGACCTGCGCCACTACAGCCTGCGCGACTATGGCAACCGGGTCGGCATCTTTCGCGTGATGCAGGCGCTCGACCAACACGGCATACGCGCCTCGGTGGCGGTCAATGCGGCGGTGGCCGCGCGCTATCCGAGCCTGCTGCAGGCCTGTGTCCAACGCAACTGGGAGATCATCGCCAACGGCCAGGACATGGACCATCTGCACCATGGGGGATTGCCGCTGGAAGACGAGTCGAAATTGGTGGCCGACACGCTCGCGCTGTTGCGCAAGGCCAGCGGCCAGCCGGTGCGTGGCTGGTTGTCACCGGCCAAGTCGGAGTCGGCGGCCACGCCGGATCTGTTGCGTGCCGCCGGCGTCGACTATCTGTGCGACTGGGTCAACGACGACATGCCCTACCCGATGCGCACGGCCTCGGGGGTGTTGCACGCCATGCCGCATCCGATCGATATGGACGACACCACGATCCTGGTGCAGAACCACCATACCGAGGACGACTTTCGCGATCAGCTGTGTGACCAGTTCGATATGTTGTACCGCGAGTCTGCGACGCAGGGCGGGCGCATCATGGCGATCTCATTGCATCCATGGGTGATCGGCCAGCCGTATCGCATCGGGGCGCTGGAGCAGGCCTTGAACCACATCATGCGCCACCGCGGCGTGTGGGCCGCAACCGGCAGTGAAATCCTCGACGCGTGGATGGCCGCGCAAAACTGATCGGCGACCGTGTGGCAAGCGCTGATGTCGCCAATCGATGCCGGGTCGGTCGGGTCCCGCTTATGCGGCGGTGGCTGCCAGCGGCTTGTGCAGCGCCAGATCGTTCCAGACATCCTGTCGGCTGATCAGGCCGTTGCTCACCTCGAAGCGGTCGATGAACCGGATGCCGTCGAACGCCGATCCGTCCAGCCACTCGCCGTGCAGGCTGCCAAAACAGTACACGACGGCGCCGTCCCCGGTCCAGCTTTCGTCGAAGCCTTCATAGGTCTTGGCGACGCTGCGGTATTGGGCACGCGATCGTTCCACCAGTTGTTCGAGCCTGTGCATCGGCGCGCCGCCGGGAAACCGCATCTGGAATTCGGGAGCGAGCAGCTTTGCCGCCGCCGTCAGGTCGCGCTGCTGCATCCGGTCGAGAAAACAGCGCACCAGCGCAGACGCGTCGACCCGTTCCGGACCACCGGCCGAGATCACCCGGCCGTCGCGCTGGTAGGTGTTGGCGTGGTTGACAAACACCGTGGTTCCAGCGGCTGGTGCGGCAATCACCGAGCGGGCTGCCAACGCGACACGGGCGACCAGTTTGTGCTCGGCCTCGGTCGAATATCCGGGCAGCAGCGTGATGGAAATGACAGGCATGGCATGGACCCCGTACTTGTGAGCGACGCCTGATCATGCCCGCTCCCGAACAGTTTGGCGGTGCTTCGGCAACAACCGAGTCGACCGATCGCATCACCTATTCGGCAGCGCCGGACCGCATGCCGCTGCGCTGGCCCGGTGGGGCCCGGGTCGCGTTGTGGGTCGCGCCGAACATCGAACACTATGAGTTCCTGCCGGCAAAAATCCAGGTGCGCGATCCCTGGCCCCGCATGCCGCATCCGGATATCCTGGGATACGGCCTGCGCGACTACGGCAACCGCGTGGGTGTATGGCGGCTGATCGAGCTGTTCGACCGCTACCGCTTGCCGGTCACCGTGTCCTTGTCGATGGCGGTGCTGGAGATGTACCCTGAAATTGCCGAGGCGATGCTGGCGCGCGATTGGGAATTCATGTCGCACGGCATGTTCAATACGCGGTACCACTGGGGCCTGGAGCCGGACGAAGAGCGCGCGGCGATCGACGCATGCCAGCAGATCCACCGCCGGTTCACCGGCAAGGGCATCCCGGGCTGGTTCTCCCCGGCGGCATCCAACACGTTGCACACGCCCGACCTGGTTGCCGAGGCCGGCATCGGCTACCTGTGCGACCTGTACCACGACGACCAGCCGACGCCGGTCCGGGTGCGCAGCGGCGAACTGTTCTCGCTGCCGTATTCGATGGAGATCAACGACAGCATTGCGTGGCGCCGTGGCCAGGAGGCAGCCGCGTTCGCACAGAAGATCCGCGACGAATTCGACGTGCTGTATGCCGAGGGCGCCGAACACGGCAAGGTGATGAACATTGCGGTCCATCCCTTCATCATGGGCCAGCCCCATCGCATCGACCACCTGGCCGGCGCGCTCGAATATATCCTCTCGCACAGCGGCGTATGGTGCGCAACCGGGTCCGACATCATTGCGTGGTACCGCCAGCAGCTGCCAGCTTCCAGCGCCTTTACCCTCGACTCTACCTCGCCATGAAAACGACTCCCGCCGACTACATACGCGCCTACATGCCCGAGCGACCGATACAGCCGGATCGCTCGGCGTTGCTGATCATCGACATGCAGTACGCGACCGGCTCCCGCCAGGGTGCCCTGTCGCGCAGCCTGCAGGCGCAGGGCTCGACGATCGGCAATTACCGTTTCGACCGCATCGAGGGCGCGGTGCTGCCCAACACGATGCGCCTGCGCGATCACTTCACCGCGCTCGGGCGGCCGGTGCTGCATGTCACGGTTGGCGCGGCCCATCCGCAGGCGCTCGACGCGCCGGCGCACATGCGCAAGCTGTTTGTCGCGTTCGCCAACCATGTCGGCAGCCGCGAACACGAGATCCTGGACGAGCTCAAGCCGCGCCCCGGCGAGCATGTGCTGCGCAAGACCACGATCGGCGCGTTTGCGTCGACCAACATCGACAGCCTGTTGCGGGCCCTGGCTTGCGAGCAGCTCTACCTGTGCGGCATCTCGACCAATATGTGTGTCGAAACCACGGCGCGCGAGGCGGCGGATCGGGGTTACCTGGTCACGCTGGTCGAAGATGCCTGCGGCACGACGCACCAAGACCTGCACCAGGTCACGATGCGCAATTTCCAGCGTTTGTTCGGCCGGGTCGCGACCACCGATGACGCGCTCGGCGAACTGTCCGGCAGTACCGCCTGAGGAGCCCACGATGCACAGAGTCCTGGTGATTGTTCCGTTCGCGATGTCCGACGACAACCTGCTGTTGCGCCGCCAGCAACTGGACGGCCTGCAGTTCGGTCCCGACATCGCATTCGAGTACCGCGCCGTCAGGGCCGGACCGGTCAACTATTCGAGCCACCATGACTTCGTACTGGCCGACATGGCCAACTTTCAGGCCGGATGCCGCGCCCAGGACGAGGGCTTTGCCGCGGTATGCATCGACACCATGAGCGACTCTGGCGTGGCCGCGCTGCGTTCGGTGCTGGACATTCCGGTGTTCGGGCCAGGACGGGTGTCGATACTGACCGCACTGATGCTGGGCGAGCGCTTCTCCATCCTGACCATGGCCAGCCGCTGGAAACCCTTGTACAAGAAGGCGCTCGACGAGCTCGGCCTGCACCACAAGTGCGCATCGGTGCGGGCCATCGAGGTGCCGCCCGACAACCAGGCGCTGCTCGCCGGCAAAGAAGATGAGGTCTTTCCGCTGCTCGAGCAGGCCGCGCGCCGGGCGATCGACGAAGACGGCGCCGAGGTGCTGATCCTGGGCTCGACCACCATGCACCAGGCCCACGCCTGGCTGGTGGCGCGCCTGCCGGTGCCGGTGATCAATCCCGGCCCGCTGAGCTACAAGTTGGCCGAGGCCGCGCTGGCGCTCGACCTGCGCCACAGCCGCGCCGGCTACCCGCGGCCGATGCATCCCCGGCTGGACATGCTTGACGCGATGCTGGGCGCGGCGCAGGCGCAGGTGCTGGCGACCGGAGGGACTCCATGACGCGGCTGTTGACACCGGACCAGGTCGCCAGCTACCAGCGCGACGGATTCGTTTTTCCGGTGCCGGTGCTGACGCCGGCCGAGGCGCTTGCCTTGCGTGGCGAACTGCAGGACTGGGAGGCGCAGCGCGGCGCCGCGATCGACTTTCCTGAGAAGTCCAAGTCCTACCTGCTGTTCAACTGGGCGGATAGTCTGGTACACCACCCGCGCGTTCTCGACGCGGTCGAAGACCTGATCGGCCCCGATATCCTGGTCTACCACTCGACACTGTTTCTGAAGGAGGCGCATGCGCCGTCGTTTGTCCGCTGGCACCAGGACAGCACCTATTTCTACCTCGAACCGCACGCGCATGTGACGGCCTGGGTTGCCTTGTCCGATGCGAGCGAACGCGCCGGCTGCATGGTGGCCTTTGCCGGAAGCCATGGCTGGGGTGCGTTCGAACACGACGACCAGCCACAGCCGCACAACATGATCCGGCGCGGTCAGGGCATCAGCGTGCAGTTTGACGGGCAGCGCGCAACAGCGTTGCCGGTGCAGGCGGGAGAAATGTCGCTGCACCATACGGACCTGGTGCATGCTTCTGGCCCCAACGACGGCGACGACCGGCGCATCGGTTATGCGATCAGCTACATCCCGGCCCATGTGCGGCCGGTCGGTGCGATCCAGCCATCGGCGCTGCGCGTGCGCGGGCACGACCATGGCCATTTCCTGCCCGAATCGCGTCTGCAGGCGCCCTGGTCGGAGGAAGCGCGTGCAGCGCATCGCGCCGCGCTGGCCCGGTTTCGCGCCTTGCAGGATGCCGGTTTTCAGCCCGGACCGGGCATTCACGCATGAAGGCCATGGCAGTGCAGGGCGCTGATCCGATCGGCCTCGTGGAGCGCTACTTTTTGGCGGTGGACAGGATGGACCTGCCGGCCACGCTGGCATGCTTCACCGAGGACGCCCGCATCACGATCGCGACTTTCGATGTTGCTTACGTCGGGCGCGACACCGAGATCCGCGGCATGTACGAGCGGCTGTTTGCACGTTACGCCAGCGTGTGGCATGGGGACTTCGATCATGTGGTCCAGCCGCCGATGCGCATCGCGAGCCAGTTCACGGTGCGAAATCGCTCGCACCAGGGGCAGACGGTGGTCAAGCACAACTGCAACTTCTTCCGGTTGCGGGGCGAACTGTTCTGCGACATGTCGGTATACATGAGCGGCGACAACTCGCTGGGTTGAGGCGCTGCGCCGGTGGCCCTGCATTCGCAGGCAGGCAGGCAGCGCGGTCGAGACCTACGCGCGGATCTTCTACAAAGATCGCATGGTCCGCCCGCCCATGGCGATTCAGGCTTGACCCAGCGGCGCGTCCAGCGCAGCGCGGTGCAGCAGCGCGGCCCAGTTTGCGAATGACGCGCCAGCGCCGGCCAGCGCCAGTGTCGCGTCGAGTACCGCGGTGCAATGCGCATGCGGCCAGATGCGCTGCGTCAGGTCCATGAATTTGCTACGCAACTCGCCCCGACTGTAGGGCAGGGCGTCGTCGCCCCGGTTGACGCCAACTTCGCCAACCAGCGTGCTGCCATCCTGCAGAGCGATCTCGACCCGGGCCGGCCGCTCCAGCGGCAGCCGCGCCGTCATGGCCGGGTCCTCCCGGATGCTGACCTTCTTCGCCAGCGCCTGCACGCGTGGGTCGCGCACCGCGTCCCAGCTGAAACTGGCCAGGGCGCTACTGCCATTGACCAGGCGCGTGGCGACCGCAAACGGCACCGAGAACTTGGCCGCCAGCGTGTTGTGCGGTGCCGGGTTGTCGAGCTCGGCGGCAAAGCCATAGCTGCTGACTGCTATCGCACGCACCTGATCGGGCGCCGGCAAGGCGCCGCGCGCGGCGATCTGGTCGATGGCATCGAGCGTGCCATGGTTGAAGCGGCAGCAGGAGTGCAGCTTGAAATAGTTCTGCGTCAGGTGCCAGACCTCGCCCAGTCCCCGCATCAGCTCGGTGGTGTCGAACTGCTCCGATACCACCGCACCCATCAGCGAGGCCGGACCGTCGCGTTCGCCACTGAAGCCACTTTCGGCCAGCTGGAGTGCGAGCACCCCGTTGCGATTGGCCAGGCCGGTGTACACGTTGCGCACCAGTCCACCCTCGAGCATGGTCCGCTTGGACGTGGCCGTGGTCAGTGACGCGCCGATGTTGATTGCCTCGCGCATCGCGATCGCGTCCAGTCCGGCCGCGCGTGCGCAAGCGGCCGCCGCGCCGATCGTGCCCCAGGTGC